>NZ_JBFTKS010000027.1:0-93426 GCF_056396065.1 Allobosea sp. 05T433
GTCAGCAGCCGCGGGAAGATTCCGTCCGCAGCGCCAGCCTGGCTCTGACCTGGAAGGAGATGATTGTTACTGCCATCGACCGTTCTAAGGCCGATTGGCAGCAAGGATGCATCTTGACCGATAATATCGACAAGACTTTCACCCGCAACGTTACGCTCTGCAACCTTAATTTGCTCAAGAATCTTGTTCAGATCGGCGAGGTTGACAACAAAGCTTGAAGCCATAACAGACCCCCAATTGAAGAACGTCGGTGAATATTAGGGGCAAATTAACTCTTCCATCGTATAGGCGGTTAGAGGACAAGGTCACCGCATTTTCGGGACCAGCGCGTGCCTATCAGGTGCCTCTGGTCCGTGGTCCATTGGGGCCGAGACCACCGACCTTGGTCTGGTTGGATCGTACCGGCAGAGTTCCTGGAGGCGCTGACGTGGTCAGGCGGCCGCATCGAGCTCCGGGTTCGAGCCGCCAATGGCGCGCCAGCAGCACCCAGAGCGAGCATGGCGGCGGCGAGCGGGGTTCGCTCAGTAGACCGCCCGGCCCCCAACGCGCCCCTGACAGCAGAAACTAGCGCTTTTCTTGTMGCGTGGAGGCGGCATGATCGAGAGATGAGCAGCGATGGGAATACGACGATCGGGGTTCTCGCCGACGACCTGACCAGTGCAGCGGACGGGGCTGGCCCCTTCGTCATGCGGGGCCATGGCGCGTGGGTCGGACGGGGTCGGTTGCCCCGGCAAGAGAGCGACGTCATCGCCGTGGACAGTGGCTCGCGCTCGGCTCCCGAGGCTGAGGTCGCGGAGCGGGTCTCGCGTCTCACCGCGCAGCTCGCCTCGCGCGACATCCTCTACAAGACGGTCGACTCGACGCTGCGCGGACATGTCAGGGCCGAGCTGGACGCGGCGTTCCGGGCCAGCGGGCGTAGGCAGCTCGTCTTCGCCCCGGCCTTTCCCGCGGCCGGGCGCACCACTGTCGGCGGCGTTCAATGCGTGGACGGTATCCCCGTGTCGGAGACCGCCTATGGCCGCGATCCGGTGCATCCGGCCCGCCATTCGGTGGTCGCCGACCTGGTCCCGCCCTCCATCGGGAGTGTGGTGCTGCTCGACGCCACGACACAGGACGAGCTGGACGCGCAGGTTGCGGCCTTGCCCGAACCGGAAGCCACGCTGTGGGTGGGCTCCCCGGGGATGGCGGCGGCGCTGGCGCGGCGCCTGGCCCCGACTGCGACGGGGGCTCCTGCAGCAGCGGTCGGCGGCGGGCCTGGCGATATTCTCATCGTCATCGGCAGCGCGAACCCGCGCAGTCACGGCCAGGCCGATCGGGTCGAGGGGGTGAGCGGGGTCACCCTGCTGCGCAGCCCCGCAAAGCGCGAAGACGACCCGGCGCCGCTTCTGCGGGAGATTGCAAGGGCTGCGGCGGACAGGCTTCGGGCCGAGGCCTTCGACGCGTTGATCGCCACGGGCGGGGACACCATGGAGGCGATCCTCGACCTTCTGGACGTTCGGGAATTCGAGATCCTCCACGAGCTCGAGCCAGGTTTTCCGCTTGGCCGTGCCCGGCTCGATGACGGGCGCGCGCTGCTTCTCGCCATGAAGGCCGGGGGTTTTGGCGGGGATGACACCTTGCTTCGCGCGGTCACGCGGCTGCGCCACGGGGCGCCTCTCTCTGGCCAGGGCATCGCCGATCCCGCCGGCCTGGAGACCGCGTTCGCCGATGCAAGGCGGCTCGGTTCCGCGCAAACCGGGTCGAACAAAACGCAAAAGGTGTCCTGATGGGACTTCGCTTCATCTTCATGCTGACGCGCAACGACCGCACCGTGGACGACGCGTCGGAGCAGTTGCAAACCGCCCTGCATCTTGGGGTCCGGCATATCGGCTTCAAGGATATCGGCCTGCCGCTCGACCAGTTGAAGGCGCTCAACAGAGCCATCAGGGAGGGCGGCGCGACATCCTATCTCGAGGTCGTCTCGCTCGACCGCGACAGCGAAATCGCCTCGGCCAAGGCTGCGGTCGAAATCGGCATCGACGTCCTGCTCGGCGGGACCAGAGTCGATGACGTGCTGCCTATCATTGCCGGCACCACGATCCAGTACTGTCCGTTCCCGGGGCGGATCATGGGCCATCCAAGCGTCCTGGAAGGCAGCATCGACGAGGTCGTCGCCAGCGCGCGGACGCTGGCGGCGCGCGACGGCGTGCACGGGCTCGATCTGCTGGCCTATCGCTCGCGGGAGAACGTGCCGGCCCTGATCCAGGCCGTCTGCGCCGCGGTCTCCAAACCCGTCTATGTCGCCGGCTCCATCGACACGCCGGAACGGATCGCCGCGCTGAAGCAGGCCGGAGCCGCCGGCTTCACGATCGGCACGGCCGCGCTCGACGGGAAATACCCGGCCGAGGGCAAGGACGTGCCCCACCAGCTCGCCAGGATCATTCGCGACGTCGCAACCCTCAACCGGCACATTTCGCCATTCCACAAGGAGAACCTGAGATTTGCGTTCGGCCGGTTTTCCGACACCTGGCCGCCCCATATCGCCGCGCGCGTCAACAACATGCAGATCAAGCTCGCCAGGTTCGAAGGCGAAGCGGCCTGGCATTTCCAGAGGCATGAGGACGAGGTCTTCTTCGTCCACAGGGGTCGGCTGCTGATGCGGTTCCGTGACCGCGACGAGCTCATCGAGGAGGGTGAGTTCATCGTCGTGCCGCATGGCGTCGAACGCTGCCCCGCAGCCCCCGAGGGCGCCTGCGAGGTGGTGCTGCTCGAGCTGGGCGCGACCGCAGGCGCCGGCATCGCGGAGGACGGCCTGGGCGACGCAGGGGCCTTCCACACCTGATGCGCGCCGTCAGCCCATTCCCGGCCGGGCGCGCGTAAGCACCCGCAGCCGATACAGTCTCCGACCTGGAGCTCCCTGCGATTGGTCAGCGCACCGGCAGCAGGTACTTCAGGCCCTGCGTGAAGCCGCGCGGCGCGACGGTGAGGTGATCCTCGTCGTTCAGGACCGCTGATTTCAGCTTCAAGCTCGGATACTTTCGGCTCAGCAACGCCGTCTCCAGAGCCCGGTTGTCGGCGACCATGTCTACCGTCTGGTTGTAGCGCCGATCGCCTTTCTGCTGGGCCTCGTAGGCGCCTACATAAAGATAGACATTCGCCGCCAGGTCCTGATTCCGCGTGGCGTAGCCCGCTTCGAGCTTCAAGGCATGCCGCTTGTCGTACCAGAGAGACGGGCTGCCGAGGATATAGCCGTTGAATAGGCCGGGCTCGGTGAAAAGGATCTGTGCCCCAAGCAGAGCGCCGTAGGAGTGGCCGAGAAAGATTGCTCTGGCAGGGTCGGCCCGGTAGCGAGCGGTGATGAATGGCTTTGCCTGATCGCGCAGATATCCCTGATAGGCGCGCGCCTGACCATGGATGGCGTTGGCTGGTGCGGTGCTTGGACCGTTCGATGTCGGAGTATAGTCACGCTGGCGGCTGACCATGCCGTCCTCGCCCTTCCCATAAGACAGGCCGACAAGGATGAATTCCTCAATCTTGGGCCCCTCGACGTTCAGGCGGCGCCCTATCTGCCGGATGATCGGGAAAGCGTAGTCGGCGTCGGTAACATAAAGCACGGGGTAGCGCCGCTGCGGCTGCTTCGCGTAGGACGGCGGCAAAGCGACGAAGACTTGGTAGTCGCGGCCGGAGACCGGATCGGGCACGTCCCATACCTCGCTGCCGGCGATCTCGTATGGGCGCCCCTCGCCAGGCTGCACCTTTGGAGTCGATTGGGCCCGGGCGTGCATCGCGCCGCTGGAGACGCCGAAGCCGGCGATAAGGGCAATCAGCAGGGCATTTTGAAAACGTCGTTGCACGTGAAGTCTCCGCCGGCGACCACCGGTCTCAGCTCATGGGGTTATGAGGTTGGCCGACTGTTAGTGGCGCGCTCGCGCAACAATGAGGCTCGGATTCTCGCGATTGGATTCGCATTTAAGAAAACATGAATCGAGTTCCCGCCGCAGGACTGTTTCAGCTACGTCAGGGTCAGATGAGCAGAATCCGCAACGGGTCGACCTTGCCCCTTCGATCTCGTTTCCCAAGCTGACGGTTTATCAGGCGGTCGCCTGCAATAGCCCGTGCCTGGCAGATCAGGACCAAGCCGGACATCGCTGCGGAAGACCAATCTGAAATCGCCACCTAAACGCTTCGCTCCGCCACCTCAGATCGGCAACAAGGCGTCGGGCTTCACATCAGACACCGATGCGTAGGTATGGGTTTCCCTGACACCGGGCAGAGGCAGGATCACCCGTTCCAGAAAGTCCTGGAACAGGGACATGTCGGCAATTCGCGCTTTCACGAGATAGTCGAAGCCGCCGATGACCATGTGGCATTCCAGAACTTCGGATGCCTGCGAGATCGCCTGGGCAAACCGCTCGAAGATATGCGGAGCCGTGTGGTCGAGGCGGACCTGGATGAAGACCACGGTGCCCCGGCCGACCTTCTGCGGATCGAGGATCGCCCTGACGGCCCTGACATAGCCCTCCCGGAACAGGCGCTTGACGCGCTGGCTGGTCCCGGTCGGGGACAGGCCGACCCGGTTCGCCAGCTCGAGCGTGGTGCGGCGGCCGTCCTCCTGCAGCAGCCGCAGCAAGTTGCGGTCGATCGCGTCGAGATCGGCGATTTCATGTTTCACGCTTGATGACCACAGATAGAGTGAATCTCACGCCAAACTCATGGAATGAGCATATTCATCCGCACCTACGCCGGCAATAGGCTGTGATTGCTGCAGTCCGGTGCTGTCGGCGGCCCAGGCCCGCCGGACCGGCCGCGCCGTCACGGAGGCCCGCTTGCGCAATGCGATGTTCGGAGACGGTGCCGGCAGCAAAGGGCTGGCGATCCTGGCCGGTGCGGCCTTCGTTGCGATCACCACCCTCCAGTTCGTCGCCGCCCGCTTCAGCCTGCGCGAGCATCTGACCGCGGCCGATATCGTGGGCCTGCGCTTTCTCGGTGCAGGTCTCGTCTTCCTGCCGGTGCTATGGCGGACCGGCACCAGACGGCTGAAGGCGCTGGGCTGGCGGAAAGCCGGGCTGCTGGCGCTGTTGGCGGGGCTGCCCTACCCGCTGCTCATCAATCAGGGGCTGACCCAGGCGCCGGCCGCCCATGCCGCCGCGCTCTCTCCCGCCTCCATCGTCTTCTTCTCCTTGGTGCTTTCGCGCATCGCGCTCAGGGAGACGGTGTCCGGCGCGCGGCTGATCGGCATCGGCGCGATCATCGCCGGGCTGCTGCTCTTCGTTTTCCATGCAGGGCTCAGTGCCGGCGACACCTGGCGCGGCGATCTGCTCTTTGCCGGATCGGGGATCATGTTCTCGGCCTATGCGGTGCTGGCCCGGCGCTGGTCGGTCGATGCGGTGACGGCGACGATCGCCGTCGTCCTGCTCTCCTGCCTGCCGCTGCCCCTGCTGCACGCCCTGGCGCCGAGCGGGTTAGCGGCCGCCCCGCTTGCCGAAATCGCCACGCAACTCGTGATCCAGGGCTTCCTGGCCGGTGCGGCTGCGATCGTTCTCTACACCTATGTGGTTCGCCAGCTCGGCCCGCAACCGGCTTCGCTGTTCATGCCCTGCATTCCGGTGACGACGGTTCTGGCCGGGATGGTGGTGCTCGGGGAAACCCCGACGCCGCCCCAGCTCGCAGCAATCGCTCTCATCACATGTGGAATGGTCTTCCCGATACTGCGGAGAGCCTAGCCCGGGGTCGGCGCCGGAGCTTGCTGCCTTATGCCGGGACTTCGCCATTCCCGGTTTTCACCGAGACCCGGCGGCAGGCGCTGCGCGTGAAGCGCTCGATCTCGGCCAGCGCCGCATCGAGGCTCGGAAACGGACCATGCTTCATGGCCTTCATCGTCTCCTGCGCCTGGCCCGCGGTGACAAGCCGGAACTCGCCCGCGGGGTTTTCGGTGATTTCGCCCATCGGCCGGCCGAGCAGGTCGCTCAGCAGCCAGACGGTGTCATCGGAGCTCTGGGTGACGGTGATGTCCACGAAGCACTCGCTCTGATCGGGATGCCGACCGTCCGTTCAAGCGGAGGCAGGCCGGCGCTTCTTCGGCTTCGGCGGCTCGGCTGCGAGGAGTTCGCGGTCCAGCGCCTCCTTGGCCAACCGCTCAGCCTTCAGCCTCGCGGTCTTGGCCTCGCGGGCCTGGATGGCGCTCTCCTCCTCGGAGAGGATCCGGTTGCGCACCGATGACTGGGTCTGCGTCCTCAGGAACGCATTATCGGCATTGGCAATGAGCTTTGAACGATCGGTCATTGGTTTCCCCCTCCTAGATCTTGGTGGCGGCGCCGCCATTCGCGACGATCTCGTGATGCCCGATCACGCGCTCGCGGCCATCGGGCCCGCGCACGCGATACTGCTCCTCGGCGTTGTCGCGGGAGGGCATGACGCGCAGAACCTCGAACGGACCTGGCCGCGGCTGGTTGATCATGTCGTTGGTGAGGCTGAGGAGGTCCCCTGCCTTGTAGGCTGTCGTGGTCATGTCTTCATTGTCCTTGGGGCGGGGGCGTCAAAAGCTCTCCGCCGTCAGCCGGTGATAGCCGCCGCGATGCCGGGAATAGGCGGAGCGGGCAGCCTGGTAAATCGTGTCACGGTTCTGGTCGAAGACGGCGAGAACCGCAGCCTCGACATCGCCCGCACTCGGGCTGAGCTTGTGCAAGGCCGCGAAATCGACCTGGAAGGTGACCTCCAGCGCTGCGTCGGAACCCCAGAAGCTGACACAGGAGCGCCCTGCATCGAAGCGTCGGATCGGATTGGGAAAGTTGAGACTCATTGCCAGTGTCCTCCCGGTCGCGTCGGCGCAAAGCGGCCCGCGGCGCCATCCGCAGGGGAACTGGAATGCCCGGATACCGTGCGGCTTCGGAGGTCAGGAATGTGGCCGTTCAGCCGCCCGCGACGCGCAGGGGCGCCGCGACGGGTCTCGCTTTGCAGGGACAAGCCAGCCATTTTCTCACATGCGGCCACGCCGGAACAGATCAACCGCAAAGCGGCTCGTTCTCGGCGACCGTGTTTTGCACATGGGGAACCGCAGCACGTTTTGTAAGGTTGGCGCAAGAATAATCCGGGCCCGGAGCCGCGCATCCCCCTGCCCTCACCGAGCGGGCCGCCTGAATCGGGACGGGATTGAAGGCGGCCCAAGCAAGAGCCGCTTGCCCCGCCTTTTCGCCTCGTGGAGGCCAATACCCCCACGCCTGCTCCTTCACTCGGCGAGTGCGGCGCGCACGAGCACGGCAAGCCGCTCGTAATCGGCCTCCTCGTTATAGGCCTGGGCCGAGAGCCGCAGCCACAGCCCACCGGCGAGAGCGGAGACCGGTGCATCGCAGCCCCTGGCTTCGAAGCGCCGCCGGATCGCCAAGGCCGCTTCCGCACTCGCCTCAAAGCGCACGGGAAGGCGCACCAGCCTCATCGCCCGCGCGAGCTCCGGCCCGGAGCCGGCTTCGGTACCGAGCGCTGTTGCGAGGATCTCACCGCCACGCCCCGCGAGATCGGCATTGCGCGCCCGCAGGGCGGCACCGCCGAGATCCTGATGAAAGGCGAGCGCGGCCGTCACGGCCAGAAAGGCGCTGGGGTCGCGCGTGCCCGTCCAGTCGAACTCGGCGAGATAGCCGCCACCGAAACCATGCGAGATCGTCAGCGGATGGATCGCTGCCTGATGGTCCGGCCTGGTCCACAGGAAGGCGCAGCCTTTCGGGGCCATCAGCCATTTGTGGCAATTGCCGACATACCAGTCGGCATCGAGGCCCTGGAGATCGAGCGCGATCTGGCCGGGCGCATGGGCTCCATCGACAAGCACCGGTACGCCCGCCGCGTGACAGGCCGCAATCAGCTCCGCCATCGGCAGCAGGAGCGCGCTGGACGAGGTGATATGGTCGAGCACCGCGATGCGGGTGCGTGGCGTGATGGCGGCCGCGACAGCCGCGACGATCTGCGCGGCGCTAGGCTGCGGAAACGCAATCGGCGCTTCCACGATGCGGGCTCCGCTGCGCTCGGCGAGGTAGGCGACCGTGTTGCGAACCGCGCCATAGGCGTGGCTCAGGATCAGGATCTCGTCACCCGGCGCGAAATCCAGCGAGCGCAGGACGGCGTTGCAGCCGCTCGTGGCGTTGTCGACGAAGACGAGGTCCTCGCCCTTCGCACCGAGGAAATCCGCCAGCGCGTCCGCGGCCAGCCGCAGGGCCGGAGGCAGGACCGAGCGCATGAAGAGCGAAGGCTGGCTCTCCATCTCCCGGCGCCACGCGTCCTGGGCGGCCAGAACGGTTTTGGGCGTGGCGCCATAGGCACCGTGATTGACCGTCAGCTTGCTCCAGTCGAGCGACCATTCCCCGCGGATCGAGGATCCGAGCTGGACAGGCTTGGGCGGGACGGAGGTGGCGGTCGCTTTCATCGCTTCCTCACCGTTTCAGGCCGGAGGCCGCGATACCCTCGATGATATGGCGCTGGAACATCAGGAAGGCGGCGAAGACCGGGACGAGGCTGAGCACCGACATGGCGAAGAGCGGCCCCCAGGACGAGCGGCTCGTCGCATCGACGAAGCCGCGCAGCGCCAGCGGCACCGTGTAATTGGCGACATCGGTGAGATAGAGCAGCGGCCCGAAGAAATCGTCCCAGGTCCAGATGAAGGAGAAGATCGCGGCTGCCGCCAGGACCGGCTTCGACAAGGGCAGCATGATGCTCCAGTAGATCCGCCAGGGTCCGCAGCCGTCGATGACGGCCGCCTCGTCGAGTTCCCTTGGGATGCCGCGGAAGAACTGCACCATCAGGAAGATGAAGAAGGCGTCGACCGCCATGAATTTCGGCACGACCAGCGGCCAGAACGTGTTCAGCCAGCCGAGCTTCTGGAACAGCACATATTGCGGGATCAGGGTGACGTGATAGGGCAGCATCAGCGTGCCCAGCATCGCCGCGAACCAGAATTTCCGCAGCGGAAACTCAAGCCGCGCGAAGGCGAAAGCGGCGAGCGAACAGGCCGCCAGGTTGCCGATGACGGCCAGCCCCGAGACGATCAGCGAATTCAGGAAGAACCGGCCGAAATTGATGCCGAGACCGTACCAACCCTCGACATAGCTGGCCAAGGTGACCGCCTTCGGCCAGAGCGAGAGATCGCTGAAGATCTCGTCTTCCGGCTTGAAGGAACTGCTCAGCATCCAGAGCAAGGGATAGAGCATCGCCAGCGAGGCGAGCGAGAGCGCAATATGCTTGGGGAGCGCCCGCCACGACCGGTCGATCGCCTCCGGCGCGAGGCGGCCGTCAGCGCTGTTCGTCTTCATAATAGACCCAGAAGCGTTGCGAGAAGAAGGTGAGCGCCGTGAAGGCGGCGATCGTCAGCAACAGGACCCAGGCCAGGGCCGAGGCATAGCCCATGCGGAAATAGGCAAAACCCTGCTGATAGAGATAGAGGGTGTAGAACAGCGTCGAGTCGACCGGGCCACCGGTGCCGCCGCTGATGATGAAGGCCGGCGTGAACGCCTTGAACGCCTCGATCGTCTGCAGGACCAGGTTGAAGAAGATCACCGGCGCGAGCAGCGGCAAGGTGATGCGGGTGAGCTGCTGACGCCGCGTCGCGCCGTCGATGCTGGCTGCCTCGTAGAGATCACGCGGAATCTGGCGCAAGCCTGCGAGGAAGATGATCATCGGCGAGCCGAACTGCCAGACGCTGAGCAGGACCAGCGTATAGAGCGAGGTTGCCGGATTCGAGATCCAGCTCGGCCCGTTGATGCCGAAGGCGAACCAGAGGAATTCGTTGACGAGGCCCTCATAGCCGAAGACCTGCTTCCACAGGATCGCGACCGCGACGCTGCCCCCGAGCAGGGACGGCAGATAGAAGATCGCGCGATAGATGCTGAGGCCCCTGATGCCACGATCGAGGACCATCGCGACGGCCAGCGCGAAGGCGAGCTTCAGCGGCACCGACAGCACGACATAGGTCAATGTCACGCTGACCGACGCCCAGAATTTCGGGTCGGACGAGAACATCCGCTGATAATTCGCCGCTCCAACCCATTGCGGTGCGCGCAGCAGGTCGAAGTCGGTGAAGGACAGATAGAGCGAGACGAGAGTCGAGCCGAGCGTGAACAGCACGAAGCCCGCGAGCCACGGCGTGAGGAAGAGATAGCCGGGCAAGGCATTCCTGACGCCGTCCCAGCGACGCCGGGCGACACGGCCCGGCGTGGAGGCGGCGAGACTGGCACTGTGAGCCATGGATGATCAGGCTTTCGAGAGGATGCGCTCGGCCTCGGAGACCAGTTGCTCGGCGGCCTGTTGCGGCGTGAGCTGCTTGAAGCCGACCTTCTCGGCCGCCTGGCGGATCAGGGAGGTGACTTCGGCCGCGCCCTTCGGCGGCGCCGGAGGGAGCGGTGCCGGTCCGCGCTTGCTTAGCTGCGAGAGATGCTCGACCTGCATCTGACCGCCCTCGTCGAGCTCCGGCGCCAGCAGGGCGCGGATCTTCTCCGAGGGCGAGACGCCGCGCTCGACGCCGAGCAGCTTGGCGCCTTCGGGCTTCAGCACCATGAAGTCGATCAGGGCTGCAGCGGTCTTGGGATCGGCCGCAGTCGCCGAGACGCAGAGCATCATCGAGGGCTTGAGATACTCGCCCGGCTTCTCACCCTTGGGATGGAACGCCATCCCGACCTTGCTCTTGCTGACAGCCTGGTAGCCGACGATCTGGTTGCTGTTGGTGAAGGTGATCGCGGCGCGGCCCGTCGTCAGCAGGTCGCTGTCGATGGTGATCTTGTCGGTCGCGGCGAGATCGGCGGGAACGATGGCGCCCCTGCCCCGCATCTCGGCACAGAGCGCCAGCCATGTCTCGGCATCGTCGCGGGTGAAGCCAAGACGACCGTCCTTGTCATAGAGCGTGCGGCCGCGCGTCAGCACCCAGTATTCGAGCTCGGGCTCCATCACGCTGGGATCGGCCGAACCGAAATAGCCGCGCCGGTTCGCCTTCTTGGTGATGTTCTCGCCGAGCGTCGCGAATTCCGCCCAGCTCATCTCCGGGTTTGGCGCGGCAAGGCCGAGCTTCTCCAGCATTGTCTTGTCATAGAGCAGGACGTCGCTGTTCATGCCCATGGGGATGCCATAGAGCTTGCCGTCGATCTTGCCGGCCTCGAGCACCGAGGGGACATAGTCGCTGGGGTCGATGACCGAAGGGACGAGATCGTCGAGCGCCCGCAGCGCGCCGCGACGCGCATATTCAGGCAGGTAGCGGTAGTCCATCTGAATGATGTCGGGCGCATTGCCGCCGGCGACCTGGGTTGCCAGCTTGGTCCAATAGGCATCCCAACCCACGGTCTCAGGGGCAATCTCGAGCCCGGAACGCCCGAGCTTGAAGGCATCGATCGCGGCCTGCGTCCGGCGCGCCCGGTCGGTTCCGCCCCACCAGGCGATACGCAGGCGGCCCGGCTCCGCGGCAGCGGCCGGCGAGGACAGCGCGCCTGCGCCAGTCAGCTTCAGAATGGCCGGCGACGCGATCAGCGCCCCGAAACGCAACACATCACGCCGTGATGCCTTCATGCCCATTTCGCTCTCCCTTGCTACCCTGCTTCGGCCCTTGATTCTCGTTCGTCCACGAGAGGGCCGCACAGTTGTTGTCGCGATTTGTTGCACGGTTCCAGCATCGGTGCAACGATGCACCAACACCAAAAAGGGGAGAAACCAAGGGGTGGCGACCATTCTCGATGTGGCGCGGATAGCCGGCGTCTCGGCTTCAAGTGTCTCGAATTTCCTGAACGATCGCCATGCGAAGATGACCCCCGCCACGCTTGAGCGCATCCGCAGCGCCGTCGCGGAACTCGGATACAAGCCGAGTTCGGCCGCGCGTCAGCTGAAGACCGGGCACTCGGCCGTGATCGGGCTTCTGGTGCCCTCGGTCGCAAACCCGTTCTTCGGCGAAATCGCCACCGCCATCCAGCATGCCGCCCAGGCGCGGGGGCATCAGGTGATCCTTTGCAACACGTACCGGGACCCGCACCGGGAGACCGAGTTTGCCGAGGAACTGGCGGCTTTCGGCGTTCGCGGCATCATCACCGGTTCGTCCCTGCTGAACCCCCGGCATCTCTCCGGCCTTGCCGCCAAGGGGCTCGCCATCGTCGCTTTCGAGGGCAATGCCGCCTTGTCGGCAGCTCAGGGCATTACCGTCGTGTCGACGGACAACGCGCTGGCCACGACGCTCGCGGTGGATCATCTCGTGGGCCTGGGACATCGGCATATCGCCTATGTCACGGGACCGCTTCAAACGGCAGCGCGTGCGGCGCGTCTGAACGGCTTCAGGACGGCCGCGCAGCGACATGGCCTGGACGGGTCTGTCCATGAGATTTCGCTGCCGCCGAACGAGTATGGCGACGACATGATCGCGGAGCTCGGGATCGATGCCGGCCTCGCCATCGCAAGACTGCAGCAGCGCCCGACCGGCGTGATCGCGATGAACGACCTGCTGGCGATCGGCCTCGCGGCGGGCTTGCGCGAACAGGGCCTGGCGATTCCCGACGACATCTCGCTGGTCGGCATCGACGACCTGTTCCTGGCCCGGCTGATGAACCCGCCGATGACCAGCGTCAGGCAGCCACTCTCGGCAATGGCGCATGCGGCGATCGACTGCCTCCTCGATGCGATGGGACAAGCGCAGCCCGTCCAAAGCCGGATCTTCCCGCCGGAGCTGATCGTCAGGCAGTCGACCGCGCCAGCCATGCCGCGCAAGCCGAACGGACGCGGCTAGCCCGGGGAGCGCAGATCGAGCGCGAGGCGGCTTGTTCCCGGGCGCCGGCCCCACCATCGGATCCAGCGCGGGCATCCTGTGCGACCGTCGCGATGGAGCCCTTCGGGCTTCGCCCGCCTGCCCTGGAGCGCCGGACGATCAATTGGACGCATATCCGGCGGGGCTGAAGAGGTTTCGGCATTCTGCAGGGGTGACGAGTTCGCAGATGTCGCCGACGGCAAGGAAGAGGATTTTCAGCTTTTCGTGGCGCTACGCGACGGGGATCAGTTCGAAGGTCGCATCCGCGATGGCGTCCACTATGCCGACACGGCCGACATGATGCGGCGCCTGACGAAGGAGGAGCTGCTGCCCCTTGACGCCGTTCAATGTGAATTGCTTACTTTTGCTTCCCGTGACTGCTGGCGCACTTTTAGTGCTCAGCCAACCAGAGGCCGCGCCAATCTCCAATAGCGTCAACTGCAGCGAATTTTGCCTCCGCAAAAGGAGCCTGACATGCATTTCCACCTTGCGCTTTCCGTCGCAGTTTTGGCTGTCTTCGCATTGCCGACGCAAGCCAGGCAGAGCGGCGATAGCGCTCGCGAGGCGTGTCGCGAGGAAGCCCGCAAGGCTACCAAGCCAGGACACACGTCTCGGCTCGATCGGGAGCAATTGAAGGAAATGCGCCGCGAATACGCCCGCGATTGCCGCCGGAGATCAAAGGCGATTTGATTACTGGCCACGGCAGGGACGATCGCGCTGAACACCATCACGGGCAAAGCCAACCCTTAGCGGTACTCCCGAATGATCTCGATCTTGCCGACGATGGCGTCGTTGAAGGCGTTCATGTCCGCTGCCGGGATCCACTATTCGAGATGCGCGCGTCTACCAGCGTCCTGCACCCGATACTGGTCGAGCTAGCGGCTCGCGCCCTGGACGACGCTGGCGAACAGGACGCCGATGCAGCCGAAGAGCAGCAACAAGCCGACCGTGATGGAGGCGCCCTGCTGGTAGCGGACAAGCAGCCCGCACGCCCCGACCACGGCCAGGATGGCCAGCGCCAGCTTCTCGTCATCGACGAACAGGGCGACGAGTTCGCGAAATATCAGACGCAGCAGGTTCATCGGGTCATCTCCTGGGGTTCGATTTTCTGGGGCTCGATTGTCCGGGGACGACGGGCGACCGGGACCAGGCTGAGCCCGACCGCCAGGAACACGGCGGCAAGAGCCGGGATCGCCAGATCATGCCCGGGCCAGGCGACGCCGAGCCCCTCCCCGGTCCAGTAGACGCCGAAGGCCGACAGCATCACGCCGACGCCGAATTTGAGGGTGTTCTCGGGCACGCGCGACAGCGGCTTGTGAACGGCGAAACCGATGATCAGGACAAGGAGGCAGGCCGCGACCGCCCCCAGCGCCGCCGGCCAGAGCAGCCCGCGCCCGGCGCCGACGGCGATGACGATGAACACGACCTCGACGCCCTCCAGCACCACCGCCTTGAAGGCGGCGAGACCCGCGATCCAGTTGCGCTGCGTCGCGTCCCGGCGCGCTGCCTCGGTCAGGCTCGCCGTCTCCCTGGCGAAGGCGAGCTCCTCGTCATGCAAGGCGATGATGCCCGCGGCCCGAAGGATCGCCTTGCGCAGCCAGCGCAGGCCGAAGAGCAGCAACAGCACGCCGATGACGAGTTGAAGCCCCTGGAGCGGGATGCGGTCGATCACGGGCCCGAGCGCCAGGACGAGAAGGCCGAGAACCCCGAGCCCTGCCACTGTCCCCGTCAGGGCCGGTCGCCAGCCCTGCACCGTTGCGACCGCAAGCACGATGGTGAAGGCTTCGACCACCTCGACGAGCGAGGCGAGGAACGTCGCGGAAATGGCGGGGGCGGCTGTTGCCCATGAGATCATGGCTGTCGCTTTCGTTTCGCAGGCCGCGCAGCAGGATGAGATCTTCGTGCGCGACCGTGGTATGATAGATACGCGATATTCCGTTCAGTATGATTGTAACGACCGTAACATTCAATAGGTTCCGAGAGGTTCGATGTCTGCATTGGAATGGTTGCTGCTGACCTACAAGGTCCCCGCCGAGCCGGCGCGGAAGCGGGTCTCGATCTGGCGCAAGCTCAAGGGGATGGGCGCGGTCTATCTGCAGGGCGGCGTCTGCGTGCTGCCCAAGACCGATGACCATCTGCGGCGCCTAAAGATGCTGGAGAACGAGATCGCCGAGGCCGAGGGCGAAGCGCTGCTGCTGGCGACGGTCGGCCTCGACCAGAAGCAGCAGGACAAGATCATCGCCCGGTTCAATGCCGACCGCGACGACGAGTACAAGGAGTTCATCGAGAAGTGCATCGCCTTCGAGGAGGAGATTGCAGAAGAGACCCGCGTCAAGCACTTCACCTTCGCGGAGCTCGAGGAGAACGAGCAGGAACTGACCAAGTTCAAGACCTGGATCGCCAAGATCCAGAAGCTCGATTTCTACAAGGCCGATCGCGCCGAAGAGGCGGCAGGCCGCCTGATCAAGTCGGAAGCTATTCTCGACGCTTACGCGCATAATGTCTTTTCGGCGCAGGAGGAGAACATGTCTCCCGAGGCGTCGAAGGAGCAGAGCAATTCCAGCAAAACTGCGTAGCGGTCCGGCGTACGAAATCACGTGAAGACAAGGCGATAAGGCATTGCAGGGGATTCCATTTTCACCAACTCTCTAGCGGAGAAGCATCATGACGGCCGCCCCGCGCCATGCCGGCCCGATCCCAGCTTCAGACTGCCTCTGGAGCGGATGGTATGCGTGGCGGCCCGTCTTCCCGAGCGACGACACCGGGCCGTTCTGGCTGGAGACGCTCTGGCATCGGCGCCACCCCGTTACCGGACGCCATGAATATCGAACATTCCGCTCCGAGGCCGAAAAGCTGCGTGAGATGAGCGAGCGGCTGTTCTAAAGCATCGGCCCGAAAAGTGGATTGCGGTTTTCGGGGCAAAGCCTATGCAAACACAAAGGCTTAGATCATCGAACCGGATACGATATCCGGTCCGATGATCTGGTGGATGGTGTCCGCGGCTCGCGGCCGTTCCAGGAGCGTCGGCCCGGCCCCCGGCAGCCTATGGCGGACCCGCACGGGACAGACCAGACGCTCCCGACCACGTTCGAGCTGGATGGAAAGCCAGGCCCTGTCCTGTTACGGCATGGCTAATCTGCAGGAGCGATCCGATCCTGCCGTCGGACGCAGGCAGACAGCATGGTGGTTTCGGAGTTTCATCGCATGGCGGCGCTCGACAACGCCGCGCTGTGCACCGCCATGTGGCGCGCGCACGGCCTTGGCGTGGAGCGTGTCGACGGTTGCGCCGCGTGCTCGGGAACGCCGCCGCGCTTCTACCCCCATCTCGTCACGGTCGACCCAAAAATCGATCCTCAGGTTCAGCTGCACGCCATCGCAAAACGGACAGCGCGGGCGTCTGAGGCCTTCTTCGTCAAGGACAGTTACCGGGCGCTCGCGCTGGACGGTCTCGGCTTCGAGCCGCTGTTCGATGCTCGCTGGATTCATCGGCCCGCCGGCCTGGCCGCGGGACGAACGCGGCTCAGCTGGCGCCCGATCATGGTCGCCGAGGAGTTGGGCGCATGGGAGGCGGCCTGGAGTGGACGTGCAGGCGAGCCGCCGCTTTTCCTGCCGGCATTCCTGACGTCGCCCGGGATCAGGATGCTGGCCGGGCGGGCGGATGGCGCGATCGTGGCCGGGTGCATCGTCACGGAGACGGGCGCCGTGGCCGGTCTCAGCAACGTCTTCGGCGACACCTCGGAGGTGATCAGCGCCACGACAATGACGGTCCCCGGTCGCGACCTCGTGGGCTACGAGAGCGGCGACGCACTGGCAGCCGCACTGGAGGCCGGGTTCCGGACGGTGGGCGACCTCGCGATCTGGAAACGTCCATAGGGCTTAAAGCTTCGGCCCGAAAAGTGGATTGCGGTTTTCGGGGCAAAGCCGACGCAAACACAAAGGGTTAGATCATGGGAGCGGATATGATTTCCGGTCCGATGATCCAAGGGGGCGATCCTTGCCCTCGCGCACCGGTATCTGCGGACACTTGTCTGATCCGCAGGACCGTGGCGGCGAAACGTGACGACGGCAAGGTCGTGTCTGGCCGTCTTTAGCTTCCCGTTCAGAACACCGTGACGTCACGGGTGAAGACCTCGGCAGGGTTCCGACTTTGCCTTGACGGCCGATCGTCCAATACAGTCCCGCACGCCCCACGAGAGTAAGGTCAGCATGAAAGTCAGACCGGCCACATCCGCTGATGCGCAAGGTATGAGCAGCGCCCTGGACGAGATCTTCACTGCGGGCCTGCGCAAGAGCGCTGGTGATCCCCAATGGGTCCTGGCTCACTATATCGAGCAGGAGCAGCGCATCGAATGCTCGGTTGCGGAGGGCGAACTGGGGCGGATTCTCGGGTTCCAGTCTCTGCGCCATACCTCGGCCGACAATCCCTACGGGGTAGCCGAAGGCTGGGGGATCATCGGAACCCATGTCAGCCCCCACGCCGCTCGCCAAGGCGTCGGCTCGGCGCTGTTTCAAGCCACAGTGCAAGCCGCCAGAGCCTTTGGCCTGCAGAATATCGATGCGACCATCGGCRAGGGCAACGCGATGGGCCTGGCCTATTACGAGGCGATGGGCTTTCGGACCTACCGCACGCAAGAGGGTGTCATCTGCAAGGTCTATCGGCTCGATCCCTAGCGCACCCCCCCGCAATCAGACCGGGCGCCAGGCCGAACCGCCCCGACATCGACGAGGGCCGGCTCGCCCCGAGTTCCGACTTCGACGTGAAACGGCTAAGGAGGCCCCTGAGATCAGCAAATCCAGGGAATGCAGGGAATGACAGAGCCCGCCACGATCCTCTTGAGCCAGGTCAATGGCCACGGCGCCTCCACGAGCGGGCAGACCAGCTGCCTCGATCTGACGGACAGCAATGGACGCCGCTTCATCCTTCACATTCCGCGGCTGCTCGAGGGTGATTTCCTGTCGCGGTTCGAAGCGGCAGCCATGCACGCCGCCGAGATGCGCGGCTCCCCGTCGAATGCCGACGTCGTCAACGCCGTGCTCGCCGAACAGACCAGTTTCGTGATGGCCGATGATGGAACCTTGATCCTGAGGACGAAAACCCGCTCCGGCGTCGATATCGATATCAACTTCGACGAGACCACCGTGCGCGGGCTTCGCGCCTTGCTGGACAAGCGGCCATCGCCTCACTGAGAGGGCTGGGGAAACGCCTCGCAGCGGGTTGAAAACAGGCGCTCCCCGATAAAATCGACGAAGACCCGGACCTTCGGCGAGAGGTTGCGGTTGGAGGGCCAGATCAGGCTGAAATGGCCGGGAGCATCGATCCGGTCATCGAGCAGGGTGAGCAGCTCGCCCTTCCCGAGCGGATCGCGCACCAGGAAATCCGGCATGCAGCCGATACCGAGACCGGCGACCGTGGCGCCGCGCAGCGCCTCCATATTGTTGCAGGTCAGGACCGTGCGCGTGCGCAGTTCCGCCTCGCCGGCCACGAGCGTCAGCGGCCAGGCCTGGATCTTGCCGCTGTTGGGATAGCGGAAGCGGATGCCGAGATGCCCGTCGAGGTCGCGCGGGCATTCCGGCTTGCCGTGGCGTTCCAGATAGGACGGTGCGGCGCAGAGCAGCATCTGGAATGGGCGCAGGGTCCGCGCCATCAGGCGCGAATCCGGGAGTTCGCCGCTGCGGATCGCGACATCGACGCCCTCGTCGATCAGATCGACGAGGCGGTCGTTGAAATCGAGATCGACCTCGATCTCGGGATAGCGCGCCATGAACTCCGGCAGGACCGGCAATAGCAGGTGGTAGCTGACGATCGGCGTGCTGACGCGCAGGCGCCCGCGCGGCACGTCCATCGTGCGGGCGAGCATGGCGCGGGCATCGTCGAGATCGTCGAGGATGCGCCGGCAGCGCTCGTGGAAGGCCCGCCCCTCCTCGGTCAGCCGCAGGCTGCGGGTGGAGCGCTGGAACAGCCGGATGCCGAGCTGCTGTTCGAGCCTGGTCACGGCCTTGCCGACCGCCGACGCAGACAGTCCGAGCACGCGCCCGGCCATGACGAAGCTGCCGAGATCGGCGGTCCGGACAAAGGCCATCAGGCCGCTCAGCGAATCCATTCCTGGCTCTCCCGAGACACGAGCATTCGAGCGTTTAATTCCGCCAAGATCGGAATGTGCGGCGCCTTGGCAGGTATTCCATCGAGATTATCCTGTTTCTCGGGAAAGGCGAGCTTTCCCGGGAAAGGCGAGCCCCGGCTGGGTCGCAGCTCCGCCGCCATCGAACAGGGCATTCAATCCATGACGCAAACCACCACGCGGCCGCGCACGGCCGAGCAGGCGCTCGTGCTCCTCTCCGTCTGCCTCGCCGCGGCCGCGATGCCGCTGACCTTTACCGGGCCGGCCGTGGCGCTTCCTGCCATCGGCAAGGCTTTGGGCGGCAGCCCGATCGCGCTCAACTGGGTCACCAACGCCTTCATGCTGACCTTCGGATCGAGCCTGATGGCAGCGGGCGGACTGGCCGATGCCTATGGCCGCAAGCGCGTCTTCCTCATCGGCGTCGGCGCGTTCGCGGTGCTCTCCATGGCGCTGGCCGTTGCACCCGATATCCTGTGGTTCGATCTGGGCCGCGCGGCCCAGGGCGTCGCGGCGGCAGCCGCCTTTTCCGGCGGCATGGCGGCGCTCGCACAGGAATTCGATGGCGCGTCGCGCATCCGCGCCTTCAGCATCGTCGGCACGAGCTTCGGCGTCGGCCTTGCCTTCGGGCCGATCGCTTCGGGCCTGATGATCGACGCTTTCGGCTGGCGCAGCATTTTTGGGCTCGTGATCGTACTGGCGGTGCTCGCTTTGGCGCTGGGCGCGCGCGTCCTGCAGGAATCGCGCGATCCCGACGCCACCGGGCTCGACTGGCCCGGCGCCGCCAGCTTCACGCTGGCCCTGGCGCTCTTCACCTATGGTGTCCTGCTGGCGCCGGAGCGCGGCTGGTCCGAGCCCACCGTGATGAGCCTGCTGGCGGGCTCCGTCCTGCTCTTCATCGCCTTCGTCGTGATCGAGGGCCGTGTCGCTCGGCCGATGCTCGACCTCACCCTGTTCCGCTACCCGCGGTTCGTCGGGGTGCAGTTGCTGGCCGCCGCGCCGGCCTATGCCTTCGTCGTGCTGCTGATCCTGCTGCCCGTGCGCTTCATCGGTATCGAGGGCCTGAGCGAGATCGCCGCCGGCCGGCTGATGATCGCACTGTCTGCGCCGCTGCTGGTCCTGCCGATCGCGGCTGGCCTGCTGACGCGCTGGTTCGCGCCGGCGACGATCTGCGGCGCAGGCTTGCTGATCTGCGCGGCCGGCCTGTTCTGGCTGAGCCGCGTTCCGCTCGGCGGCGAGACGATGGGCATCGCCTTGCCGATGGCGCTGATCGGCATCGGCATCAGCCTGCCCTGGGGGCTGATGGACGGGCTTGCAGTCAGCGTCGTGCCCAAGGAGCGCGCCGGCATGGCGACCGGCATCTTCAGCACCACGCGCGTGGCCGGCGAAGGCGTGGCGCTCGCCGTGGTCAGCGCCGTATTGTCTGCCCTGACGGCCGGCCATCTTGCGGCTGGCGCGACCGCAGCGCATGCGGGTCCGGCCGCCCAACGGCTCGTCACCGGCGACATCGCGAGCGCCGTGGCCGCCTTGCCGCAGATGAGCCGGACCGCGCTCGTCCAGAGCTATGGCGACGCCTTCGCGACATTGCTCGTGATGCTCTGCGCCATCACGGTCGTCACCGCGATCGTCGTCTTCGCCTTCCTCGGGCGCGGCACGGAGCAAAGGGCCGAGCCGGCGGCGGAGGCAGAAGAGCGTCTGCGCACCTCGGAAGCCTGATCGGGCTCACCCGGTCGAGGTCAGGCATCGGCGGCGGGGCATGGGCGTCAAGGCATGTCGGGATCCAGCCGGCAGCGAGGTCGCTCATCCGGTAGCGGCGCCAGATCATCGGACCGGAAATCGTATCCGGTCCGATGATCTAACCCTATGTGTTTGCATCGGTTTTGCCCCGAAAGCCGCAATCCACTTTTCGGGCCGATGCAATAAACCGGGCAGAGCGCGTGTCCCTGCCGTTCGAGGGCACAGCGTGCGATGCCTGCCTGCATGCCACGAGATCGACAACACGGCCGCCGAACGTGAGCGGATCGCCAAGCCTACCCTCAGCGTCGGAACGGCCAACATGGTCGTGTGCACTATGACGGTGCGCCAGCTCCCGCTACGGCTTCCAAAGGACGGCGAGCCGCTTCTCTGATCGTCGATGGCAGCCTCCCTCCCATCTCAGACGTTGCTGGCGGGCCGCCGCCACTTCCGAAATCGAACCCATTGTCGACGTCCGGGACGTCCGCTTTGCGGCAGATCCGCTCAACGATAGACGGCGGGGCCCGCTGGCTCCCTTTCGTGACGCTGCCAACGGCAGTCGGAAGGCTCAGTTGGACGAACTCAAGTGCGATAGCGCAGCGCTTCGATTAGAGCTGCCATGGCAGGCGGTGTTTGTCGCCGGCTTGGATAGTAGAGGAAGAACCCTGGATAGGGCGCGCACCAATCCTTCAGGACACGCATGAGTCGGCCGGAAGCGACGTGGCCCTCGGCTTGCGTTTCAAAGGTCGTGGCCAGCCCATGTCCGTCGAGCGCTGCCTGTAGAATGAGGTCGGCATCGCTGAACACAAGCGAGCCCGCCACGCGCACGGACAGCTCCTGCCCGTCCTTCTCGAATTCCCAGGCATAAAGGCCACCGGAGCCCGTCTGGCGGTAGTTGATGCAGTTGTGCTGCGTCAGATCGTGCGGCGAGACCGGGACAGGGTGTCTTGCGAAGTAGGCTGGCGATCCAACGATCGCCGAGCGCATCTCGGGTCCAATCCGGACCGCGATCATGTCGTTCTCAAGCCGCTCTCCCAGACGCACGCCAGCATCAAAATTCCCGGCGACGATGTCCATCAAGGCCTCGTCTGCCGATATTTCGATCGCAATATCGGGATGCTCGGCCATGAAAGTGCGGAGCTTCGGCAAAAGAACCGATACGGCCGCATGCTTCACCGTGGTGATGCGCAGCGTTCCGGCGGGCTTGTCGCGCAGTTCGCTCAAGCCCGCGATCTCGGCATAAATGTCCGTCAACGCGGGCTTCAACGTCCGCATCAGGCGCCGCCCGGCTTCCGTCGGCGAGACGCTGCGCGTCGTTCGCGCCAGCAACCGGATGCCCAACCTCTCTTCCAACTGCTGGATGGCGTGGCTCAGGGCCGACTGCGACATGTCGAGCTTGGCCGCCGCTCGCGTGAAGCTTCCCGCCTCCGCCACGGCCAGGAAAGCCGCAAGGTCGTTCAGTTCATCGCGCTTCATTGATGCACATCTTCGATAGACCCAAGCGAAGTGTGCAGCCTAATCGAAAGGCGCCGCCTGGGCTACGTATGGCCATCGACACGGCGGCTGATGCCGCCCCGCAAGCCAGAGGACGACCAATGGCCGAATACACCCCTCTCAGCCGCCGCACCTTCCTCGCCGGAGCCGCTGCCGCACAGATCGCCACCTGGTCGAATGCCAGTGCTCAGACGGTCCAGCCCCCAAGGATGATCACGATGAAGACCCGCAAGCTCGCCAATTTGGAAGTCTCGGAGCTTGGCTTCGGCTGCATGAACCAGAGCGGCAATTACAACGGGCCCGTCCCCAAGGACCAAGGCATCAAGACCATCCGCACAGCGTTCGAGAATGGCGTGACATTTTTCGACACGGCTGAGGTGTACGGCCCCTACATCAATGAGGAGCTCGTCGGCGAGGCGCTCCAGCCGTTCCGGGACAAGGTCAAGATCGCGACCAAATTCGGCTTCGCAATCAATGGGACCGTTGCGCTCGATAGCCGGCCGGAGCGCATCAAGCGCGTTGTCGAGGAGTCCCTGAAGCGTCTTCGGACCGATCACATCGATCTGTACTACCAGCACCGCGTCGATCCCGCGGTGCCGATCGAGGACGTCGCCGGCGCCGTGCAGGACCTCATCAAGCAGGGCAAGGTGTTGGGCTTCGGCCTTTCGGAGCCAAGCGCGAAAACCATCCGCCGCGCGCATGCCGTGCAGCCGGTCACGGCTGTTCAGAACGAATATTCGATGTGGACCCGCAACGTAGAGCTGAACGGCATCCTCGACACCTGCAACGAGCTGGGTATCGGCCTTGTGCCGTGGTCGCCCGTGGCGATGGGCTTCCTGACCGGCAAGTACGATCCGAGCACGACGTACGACGAGAAGACGGACTTCCGTGCGGGCTTCCCACGGTTCTCGAAGGAGTTCATGCCCCTCAACATGCCGATCATCGAGTGGCTGAAGGACTACGCAGCCAAGAAGGGCGCGACGCCGTCACAAATCGCGCTCGCCTGGCTTATGGCGAAGAGCCCGAATATCGTCCCGATCCCGGGCACGCGCAGCAAAACCCATCTGCTGGAAAATCTGGGGGCGGGCCGCGTGCAGCTCAGCACCGCCGACGTTCATGCGATCGACACGTCTCTGACCAAGTTCCCGGTCTATGGCGACCGCATGGGCAAGGACCACATGCTCTCGATCGACTATTCGGTGTAGTCGTTCCTGCCTTGGGGGGCGCCGTCCAGGGGCCGCAAGGGCGAAGCCCAGCAGGCGCTTGGCAGCGTAGGGACGCCGTGAAGAAAGTCGTCGACAAGGGCTGAGCCTCCTCGACTTTATACGGAAACGGGCTGCCGGGGGCGGCCCATTTTTCGTTTGGCTTGAGGTTGTGAAAACGCGCCCTCAGCATCGAGATTGGGAGCGCATCATTGTCTGGAGCCCTATGACCGGTTTCGGACAAGGCGCCAACTTCGGCTCGCCTCCCGTCTCAGACGTTGCTGGCGGGCCGCCACCAGTTCCGGAACGCCCCACCCCCGACCCCGGGCATGTCTGCTAACCCGCTACCAAAGGCGTTTGATTGCGAAGCTGTCGAACAATGCTTCGTTCGAAATCAGCACCATGTCCTCGGATTGAGCCTGGGCAATGAGGAGGCGGTCGAACGGATCCTTGTGCGCAATGTTCATCTCGCCGGCCCGCAGCGCGTGGTGGACGGTGACCGCCAGCTCGGCAAAGCCCTGATCTGCGATGATCGCCTCGAAGTCCTGCGCGAGCAGCGCCGCGCGGGGGCACTTGCCAATGCGGAACTTGGTGGCGACCTCCATGGCCGAGGCGGCGCTGACGGCGATGCTGTTGCCCTCGTCCCCAATAGCCTCTCGGGCACGGGGGCTCAGCGCCTCGTCACCTGCCAGCCACCAGATCAGAGCATGGGTATCGAGCAGCAGCCTCACGTGAGATTCCAGCCGCCGAGTTCATTCTCGGGCAGCGGCTCGTCGAAGCGCGCATCGACGGCGATCTTTCCCTTGAGTACCCCAAAGCGCCGCTTGCCGCGTGGTCTGACCGGCACCAGGCGCACCACAGGCACGTTGCCACGGGCAATGACCACATCTGCACCCTCCAGGGCGTCAGCGATCAGTTTGGACAGGTTGGTCTTGGCCTCGTGAACCGAGAACTGGGCCATGAGCATCTCCTTAGCTAAAAATATAGCTAAGGGCCTGCACTGAGCAAGAGCGCTGCCGTTTTCCGGGCTGCTTCAGCCTCCGGTGCACGCGGCTCTCAGCGTGCACAATGTTCCGAGAGGCAAGGCTGAAAGGCCAGTCCAATGATCCCACCGTCTCGTGCCTTCGTCGCATGGCGACGCACGCGGCGTAATGCGCAAGCCTGCCTCTGGAACTTGCGGGCTCGCTGAAGCATAGTTGGCATGGCGTTGCAGGTCCGCCCGCATCGGGCGGCACCGCCCGCCATGCCTGGAAGTGGCTATGGCTCACCCGGTCAAGCTCGTTTCCGTCGCGACGGCTGTTCCGCCCCATGAGTTTCGCCAGCGCGATGTGGCGGCAGCCGCCCATCGGAGCTTTGCCGGCCGCTATCCCGATTTCGAGCAGCTTGCGCGCGTCTTCGAAAATTCGGGCATCAGCCGCCGCTATGCCGTCCGGCCGATCGAGTGGTATCTGCAGCCATTGGGATGGCCCGAGCGCAGCGCCGCCTATGTCGCCGGCGCTTGCGACCTGTTCGTGGATGCAACGACGCAGGCGCTGGGCGCCGCCAGACTACAGGCGTCCGAGATCGATACGATCGTGACGGTCTCGTCGACGGGCATAGCGACCCCCAGCCTCGATGCCCGTGTCGCCGAGAGACTTGGCTTCAGAAGCGACGTCGAACGTGTCCCGGTGTTCGGCCTGGGATGTGCCGGCGGCGTATCGGGTTTCTCGATCGCGTCCCGCCTGGCCGCGTCGCGCCCAGGTTCGACAATCCTGCTCGTGGCTGTCGAGATCTGCACGCTGGCTTTCCGACTCGATGTCTTGACGAAGGCCAACATCGTTGCGACCGCCTTGTTCGGCGATGGCGCGGCAGCCTGCATCCTGCAGGCAGGGCCGGATGGCATCGCCACGGTCGAGATGACCGGGCAGCACATGTGGCCCGACACGCTGGATATCATGGGCTGGACGGTCGATCCCCAGGGCTTTGGCGTGATCTTCGACCGGGCGATCCCGCCCTTCGCGGAGGAGCGGATCAACCCAGCCATTGCAGGGATCCTGGAGCGTGAAGGGCTGTCGCTGTCCGACATCGATCTCTTTGCCTGTCATCCCGGCGGGAAGAAGGTGATCGAGGCCCTGGAAAGCGCGTTTTCACTCGCGCAAGGCGCGCTCGACCACGAACGTGCCGTCCTGTCCGACTATGGCAACATGTCGGCTCCGACCGCCCTCTTCGTCCTCCAGCGTGCGATCGCGGCAGGCCTGCCCTCGCGCACGCTGCTGATGGCGATGGGGCCGGGCTTCACCGTGAGCTGCGCCTCGCTGCGGCAAGGGACATGACACCGGCCATCGTCTTGCTGGCCCTGGTGACGGCCGAGCGGATCGGCGAACTCTGGCTCGCGCATAGAAACACGTCTGCCTTGCTCGCCAAGGGCGCCGTGGAGAAGGCTGCCGGCCACTATCCGCTGATCGTCCTGCTGCACGCAGCCTGGCTGATCGGACTTTGGCTGCTCGGTTGGGCACAAGCGATCCATCTCGGCTGGCTCGCGGCTTTCCTCCTGTTTCAGGGGCTGCGCCTTTGGGTGCTGGTGACGCTCGGCCGGCGTTGGACGACCCGCATCATCGTCGCACCGGGCGAGAGGCTCGTGGCACGGGGCCCTTATCGGTTCGTGTCGCACCCGAACTACATCGTCGTCATTGGCGAGATCGCCGTCCTGCCGCTGTGCCTTGGCCTGCCATGGTTCGCGCTAGTCTTTTCGATCGCCAACGGCCTCGTCCTGACGATCCGCATCCGCGCCGAGAATACTGCGCTTGAAGAGGCTCGCCATGCCGCCACCGGCTGATGCGATCGGCGAAGGGCGCGTCACCGCTGCGACATGGATCGGCTTTGCCGCCATGTGCATCGGCATGTTCATGGCGATCCTCGACGTGCAGGTCGTCGTCACCTCCCTGCCGACGATCCAGAGCGCACTGGACATTTCGCCCGACCAGATGAGCTGGGTCCAGACCGCCTATCTCATCGCCGAGGTCATCGCGATTCCGCTGACGGGTTTCCTGACGCGCTTTCTCTCGATGCGCTGGCTGTTCGTCGTGGCGCTCGCCGTCTTTACCGCAGCCTCCATCGGCTGTGCGGCGAGCCAGTCGTTCCCGGCCCTGATCGCCTGGCGCGTCCTTCAGGGGTTTTCAGGCGGCACTTTGATTCCCGCGGTCTTTTCGGCTGTCTTTTTGCTCTTCCCGCCGAGCAGGCAGGCCATCGCGACGACGTTGGCCGGCGTCTTTGCCGTGCTCGCGCCAACGGTCGGGCCGATCGTCGGCGGCTGGATCACGCAGACCTATTCCTGGCACTGGCTGTTCCTGATCAACGTCATTCCCGGCGTCGTCTCGGCAGCACTAGCCGCTTTCCTCCTGCCACGTGACAAGCCGAGCCTCACCGAAGCGCGCAAGCTCGATGCCCTGTCTCTGGTGATGATGGCGATCGCGCTGGCAGCGATCGAGATCGCATTGAAGGAGGCACCTCAGCGCGGCTGGATCTCGGGCCTGATCCTGGGGCTGATCGCGCTGAGCCTGGCGAGCGGTCTCGGCTTCATCAGGCGGACTTTGCAAGCCGATGCTCCGATCGTCGATCTGAGAAGCTTTGCGGACCGGAATTTCATGATCGGCAGCATCCTCAGCTTTGTCCTCGGCATCGGGCTGTTTGGATCGGTCTATCTGATGCCGGTCTTCCTGGCCTTCGTGCGCGATCACAATGCGCTCGAGATCGGCGAGATCATGCTGGTGACCGGCGCCGCCCAACTTGCCATCGCGCCGGTCGCCGTTGCCCTGGAGCGTCGTGTCGATGTCCGCCTGTTGACCGGCATCGGCTTTACCCTCTTCGCCCTCGGCCTGGGACTGAGTGCCTTTCAGACCCCGCAGACCGACTATGACGCGATGTTCTGGCCGCAGGTGGTCCGTGGCCTGGCCATCATGTTTTGCCTTCTGCCACCGACGCGCCTCGCATTGGGACAGCTTCCCCCGATGCGCGTTCCCGACGCCAGCGGCCTGTTCAACCTGATGCGAAACCTGGGCGGTGCGATCGGTCTCGCCCTGATCGACACCGTGATCTACAGCCGCTCGCCCGTGCACGGCACGGCGATCATGGAGCGGCTGCAAAGAGGCGATGTCGAGACGGCGAAGTTCATCGGCGTGCCCCTCGAACTCATGGCGATGCGGCCGCCCGGGCCGCTCGACGCCCAGGCCCAGGCGCTGCTTCAGCCACTGGTCGAGAAGGCAGCCCTGGTCCTGTCGATCAACGAGGCCTGGGGACTGGTTGCCGTCCTCACGATCGCAGCCATGGCGTTCGTTCCCTTCGCCAGGAAGGTGCCGATCGGCGATCAGGTTCGCGTCTGAGCGGCCTGGCGCCGCACCATGCGAAAGGCATAGTGCCGCCCCCCGTCACTTCACCGGCTCGGAAGGGCTGCCAAACCGCGGGGCCGCACCACTCATGCCCTGGCCGTGAGCACGTCTCGCGCGGCGGTCGCCTGTCCTTGCGCGACCGTGATGCGATCGCTATCTTTGATCTCAATGAGATCATTGGAGGCACATCGATGGCGGGAAACCTCCATGTCCGCAATCTGGACGACGACCTGATACTAAAACTGAAAATGCGCGCCGCTCGACACGGCCGCTCGGCGGAAGCCGAGCATCGAGAAATCCTGCGTCAGGTTCTGCAAAACGAAACGGAGCCTGATTTCGACAGCTTGGCAGCCAGCCTGAGGAGGCTGACCGCGTCCCGCAAGCAGACACCCTCCGAAGAGCTCATGCGCGAGGGCCGAGACGAACGCTAATGGAGACGGTGATCGTCGATGCCAGCGTCGCGATAAAATGGGTCGTCGAAGAAGAAGGCTCCCAAGCCGCCGTCGATCTGCGCTCGCGCTTCCGTTTCGCGTCTCCGGAGCTTCTCATCCCGGAATGCGCGAACATCCTTTGGAAGAAAACAGCGCGCGGCGAACTTGAACGCGAAGAAGCCATCCTTGCGGCAAGGCTTCTTGAACGCTCCGGGGTCGCGTTTCTCTCGATGGCTGGTTTGCTGGAACGGGCAGCGAGTCTTGCAATCGAGATTTCGCATCCCGCCTACGACTGCACCTACCTGGCAGCAGCAGTCCAGACGGGTGCGGCTTTCGTGACAGCGGATGACAGGTTCCTGCGCATCATTGCCCAGCGCGCATCGCGAGAGCTCGCAAGCTCATGCCATTCGCTGGCGGATATGGCCGCCAGACCTGCCCCCGATCGGAGCAAGCGATAGGTCGGTGCAGTGTTCCGCCGGAGCCAGCCAGCGGAACTCGGCCTGCGCCCGCCCGCCCCGTGGAACGCCGCAGCCACGGCACTCCTGGCGGTGCGACAGCGGGCGAAAGCCCTCAGAGCAGGAGCCTTCAGAGCAGAAGCGTGCCGTTCACGGTGGTGACGCAGGCGCCGCCGACCTGGACCTTGCCGCCCGCATCCACCGAGATGGCGATCGTGCCGTCGCGCCCGACGCAGCGGCCCTGGGCCGCCTCGTAGCGCGTGCCCCCAGCGGGCAAGAGCCCGCGCGCCGCCCGGAAGACCGCAACGCTGCCATTGCCGCTGCCGCAGACCGGGTCCTCGTTCACCCCGCAGGAGGGCGCGAAGGACCGGACCTCGATCTCGGGGCCGCCGCCCTCGCGCCTGGCGAAGACCGTGATGCCGGTCACGCCCAGGCGGCGCTCGAAGGCAGCCGAGCGCGCGAAATCGGGTTTCAGCGCCAGCAGCGCCTCTGCGCCGTCGATCTCGGCGATGAGCCAGACCGCGCCGACATTGACGATGGCCGGGCTCGCCTCGCGCAGGATCTCATGGCCGAGGATGGCCTCCAGTTCGACGAGTTCAGCCGTCGGCAGGGTCGTGACGGTCGCCGGCGGCAGGGCAAGGGTCAGCCGGCGCGCCGCGCCCTCCCCTTCGACCGTGATCGCGACGAGACCGACCCCGCATTCCTGCACCAGCCTGCCGCCGCGCGGGGCAACGAGCCCGGCCTCGATCACCGCATGGGCGCTGCCGAGCGTCGGGTGACCTGCAAAGGGCAACTCGCTGCCGGGCGTAAAAATCCGCAGCCGGTAATCGGCGTCACTGCGTGTCGGCGGCAGCACGAAGGTGGTCTCGGACAGATTGGTCCACTGCGCGATCGCCTGCATCGCAGCGTCGCTCAGCCCCGCACCATCGAGAATGACCGCCACCGGATTGCCGAGCAGCGGCTTGGCGGAAAACGCATCGACGACCTTATAGGCCCGGGCCATGGCATGTCCTCGCATCGAGACGGCAGGATTGGGATAGCCGATCGGCAAGGGACTGGCGAGGTCCGCGACATGCGAGCGACATCCTCCACGGCGTCGAGCAGCCCCCCGTCAAGCTCAAGCGGGGATGAGCGCTCCGACCTCGCGATCCGTGGCGCGGTCGCTCGCCGCGAGACCTGCCGCGACATTGGCGCGGTCGGCCGGGCTGCGGTTCTGGCTGAGCTTGCGCTTGCCCTCCAGCCGGGTGATCGGCAGGCGCAGGCCGATGATGCCGCGCAGCTGCGCCTGCACGAAATCGGGCGGGGCCTCGGACACCGTCCAGGGCTTGGCGCGCTCGCCCTCGTGCAGGTTGGTCAGGCGGGTCACGACGTCGAGAAGGCGCGTCGCGTCGTCGAAGAACTCGATCGGGCCATAGGCATGGACCGCGACATAGTTCCAGGTCGGCACGACCTTCCCGGTCTCCTGTTTGGTCTCGTACCAGGAGGGCGTAACATAGGCGTCCGGGCCCATGAAGATCGCGAGCGCCTCGCCCAGCGCTGTGGTCCGGCCCTGCGGGTTGGCCTTGGCGAGATGGCCGTAGAGCACGCCATGCTCGCCCTCGTTCTCCTCGAGGAAGAGCGGCAAGGGCGTCGCCAGCACGCCATCGACGGTGCCGGTAACCAGAGTGGCGAGCCTGGAGGCGCGGATCGTCGCCCGCAGGCTGTCCCTGTCATCGTCACGGAAGGCTGGCGGGGTATACATTTCTGGAACTCCTTGTGCTGCGAAGAGAGATGCGCCCAACCTGGCTTTCTGGAAACGGCCAGTTTCGAAGGTTTGATGTGGTCCAGTTCACTGACGGCGTCGCGCGCCGGATCATCGCGGCAATCAAGGAGCAGATCCATGCCGGCGCCTATCAGCCTGGCGACCGCCTGCCGTCGACCCGGACCTTTGCTGCCGAATGGGGCGCGTCCCGCACGACGGTGACACTCGCCTATGGCCAGCTGATCGCCGAGGGCTACCTGCTCAGTCGGGCCGGCGCGCGGCCGATCGTGGCCAAGGGGCTTGGCGCGGCAGCGCCGGTGCCGGCGCGGCTCTCCGCACCTCGGCATCTTTCGGATTTCGCACAGCGATTGCTCGCCCTGCCCCGGCCGGCCGCGACGCAGCCGGCCTCGATCGCGGATTTCCGCTATGGCGATCTCTCCGGCGCCGATTTTCCCGTGCTCGCCTGGCGCCGCGCCCTGAACAGGGTCAGCCTGCGACGCAGCCGGCGGCTGCGCTATGGCGATCCGCAAGGAGCGCCTGCGCTTCGCGGTGCGCTGCAGGGCTATCTCTGGCGGGCCCGCGGCATCACCTGCTCGGCCGAGCAGATCATCATCGTCAACGGCTCGCAGCAGGGGCTCGATCTCTGCGCGCGACTGCTGCTCGATCCCGGCGACGCCTTCGTGATCGAGAACCCCGGCTATCTGCTCGCCCGCCACGCCTTCGCGGCCGCCGGCGGCATCGCCCGCCCGGTTCCGGTCGACCGGGATGGGCTCGTGACCGATGCCCTGCCCCCGGCTCGGCTCGCCTATGTCACGCCCTCGCACCAGTTTCCGCTCGGCAGCGTTCTCTCGGCGACGCGCAGGCGCGCGCTGCTGGCCTGGGCTGCAAACAGCGGCGCCACGATCATCGAGGATGATTATGACGGCGAGTATCGGCATGACGTCGCGCCGATCCCGCCCTTGCAGGCGCTCGAGCCCGACGCGGTGATCTATGCCGGGACATTCTCCAAGACGCTCTCGCCGGCGCTGCGCCTCGGCTATCTCGTCGTCCCGCCGTCGCTTACCCCCCCCTTTGTCGAGGCGAAGCGCCTGACCGACCGGCACACGCCTCTCCTGGAGCAGGAGGCGCTGGCCGATCTCCTGAGCGAGGGCGCCTATGAGCGCCATGTCCGGAGCATCCGCCGGAGCAATGCCGAGCGACGGGCCGTGCTGCTCCAGGCCCTGGCCGAGGAGCTTGGGCCGATCGTGACCATCGAAGGCGCCGATACCGGCCTGCATGTCGTCGCCTGGCTCACGGATGTCGCGGCCGAGCGCGAGTCCGGGATCGTCGCGGCCGCACGCGCCGCCGGCGTCGGGCTCTATCCGGTCTCGCCGCTCTATGATCCAGCCGGGCCCCGGCCCCACGAAGCCGGGTTCATTCTCGGCTATGCCGGCCTCGACCTCGACGCCGTGAAGAAGGGCATCACGCTGCTGGCGCCTCTCCTGGCCGGACAGCGCTGAGACGCGGGACCGGCGAGCGCGCCCGGCAAGGCCGCCAGGCCCGCTCCGGACCTCGCCCAGCCGGACCGGATGTCAGGTATCACGCGAATCAGGCCATCCAAGCCATTGCCAGGATGAGACTTTCCAGATCTGATCAGCCTCTGCCTCATCGCCCTTGCCGGCCAGGCGACACGATCGGCCTCAGTGGTCGTTCCAGTACTGCGTCATGCACCAATAGGTGAAGGCCGAGGTCCAGCCGATCACCACCAGCCCCGCCAGCCCCTCGACGCCGATGAAAATCCGCAAGGGGCCGAAGGGCAGCGCGTTGCTGCTGCCGAGCGAGGCGTAGGATTCAAAGGAGACATAGAGCGATTGCTGGAACGACACGGGAATGCCGATCCCGAACACCTCTTCATTCACGGCAACGGAGAGCAGCCAAAGCAACAGCGCAAAAATCAGGATCTGAATGAGATGACTGACCATGCTTCCGGCAACAACGAAGACAATTCTCTGCCTTGGCGCGACGGAAAGATGCGCCGCGCTGCCCGATATCAAACGCAGGAACTCGTAATGGACAAGTATACACCCGATGGCGCAGACGGCCGCTGCTAACGAGAACAAGTACATAGCGATGTCCTGACCTGGCACGTACGCTTGCGCATCGGGTTGTGTTGACCAAATGCGGCTCCAGCGTGACCTCCCGGCGGCGGTGTTCAAGCATCGGCAGGCGCGATGGATTGCAGCTCTTGGGAAAGCCGATGCAATCACAGCCGCTTAGATCATCGCAGCGGATACCGAATTGGGTCCGATGAGTGAAGCCTTGAGCCGTTATGTCGCTTCAACTTAGCGAGAGCAGCTGCGCGCTTGGGACTGCTCTACGTCCCGGCTCCCGAGCCGGGACTGGCGCGCCGCTGCCGGTAGAGCCGGACGCTCGCCAGCCATGCCAGGCCGGCGGCGATGGCGAAACAGGCCGGAACCCAGAAGGCCGCATTCCCGATCTCGGCTTCGGAGACGGCCGAGGCAAAGCCGCTGGCATTCGCGACCACGCCCGCCAACGCCGCGCCAAGGGCCAGCCCGGTCTGCTGCATAGTCGGGACGGCGGAGGCGGCCGCCGCCTCGTCTCCCGGCTTCGCGCCGTTCATGATCGTCGGGCCGACAAAGGGCCAAGCCTGCCCGATCCCGATGCCGAGCACGACGACGGCGAGGATCAGGGCGTAGCTCGGCGCCGGGCTCTGCAGGAGCAGGCCCAGCGCGATCAGGCCGCCGGCCATGAGAACCGGGCCCGAGAGCAGCAGGCGCCTCGGCCAGGGACCGGTCAAGCCGGAGACCAGCACGGACGCGATCGTCCAGGCCAGCGACCCGCTAGCAACCATGAACCCGGCCTCGAGCGGATCGAGGCCGCGGAGCCTTTGCAGGAAAATGGGCAGATAGATGTGCAGCGGGCTGAAGGCGATGCAGAGCAACAGGATGAGCCAGAGGCCGATGCCGGTCTCGGTCCTGAACGAGAACGCATCGCTCGGCAGCAGGCGCACCGGTGCTTCGCGGTCGAACCGCAGCATCAGGGCGAGCGCCGCGACCGCCACAAGGATGAGGCCTGCCTTGGCGCTGCCCGCCTGGACGAGCGATGCCGACGACATCGCCGTGATGGCCAGGCAGATCAGTCCGATCCGACCGGCAGGAAGGCGCGACGCGTCGGAGCGCTCTGCCGATCGGTTCCCAGGCAGCACGAGCGCGGCAGCCACCGCCAGGATGATCGAGAGGATCACCGTCACGATGAGGGCGCCGCGCCAATGTCCGGCGCGTGCGAACAGGCCGCCAATGAGCGGCCCGGCAAAGACGGAAATCGTCCAGCTCGTCGCCATCAGCGCGATGACCCGCGGCCAGAGCCTTGGCGGGAAGATCGCCCGGACCGCGGTATAGGCCGCCCCGACTTCGAGACCGCCGCCGAAACCCTGGACAAGGCGCGCGGCGATGACCCATTTCATGCTCGCCGCGAACGAACAGACCAGCGCGCCCAGGCCGAAGATCACCACCCCGACGCATAAGGTGTCCCGGACGCCGTATCGGGTCGTCAGCAGGCCAGCCCCGCTGGCCGCCACGATCGAGGCGCCGACATAGGCGGTCGCGGGCAGGCTCAGCATGCCGGCGCCGCCGAGTTCGGCGGCGATCGAAGGCAGCACCGTGGTCAGCAGCAGGGAGTTCATCGACTGCAGCAGCACGCCGCTCATCAGGATCGCGAGCGTCGGCAGCCATGCCCAGTCCAGAAGATCCCGCCATTGCGTGGCAGACGCGTCCCGATCCATGTCCGTCTGTCCCCGCCTGCGGCGCGCCACGCCTTGCATCGACTCGCAAGGTGATTTAATTTAGAAACCAATTGCTATCTAAATTGAGAGCCATGAGTCAAGACAACGACAGCCAAGGCCAGGGCGACGAGCGCAGCCGGGAGCGGATGCTGTTCCATCTGAAGACGCGCGGCGCGCAGATGGCTGCGGCGATCGCGGCGCGGCTCGACATGACCCCGGCGGGCGCAAGGCAGCATCTGCTCAAGCTCGAAGCCGACGGCCTGGTGACGAGCCATGACCGGCAGGAAGGGCGTGGCCGGCCGAAGAAATACTGGGAGCTCTCGCGGCAGGGACATGACCGGTTCCCCGACCGTCACTCCGACCTGACGCTCGACCTGCTGCAGTCCGTCCGGACTGTCTTTGGCGAGCCCGGGCTGCAGCAGCTGATCGCTCACCGCGAACAGGCCTGCCTGTCCGCCTATCGCGCGCATGTCGGTGACGGCGGCCCACTTCGGCGCAAACTGGCCGCGCTCGCCGAAATCCGCAGCCGCGAAGGCTATATGGCCGGGATTGCCGAGGAGGAGCCCGGCCGCTTCCTGTTCATCGAGAACCATTGCCCGATCTGCGCGGCGGCGACCGCCTGCCAGGGCCTGTGCCGTTCGGAGCTGGCGATCTTCCGCGCCGTTCTCGGGCCAGATGTCGAGGTCGAGCGCATCGAGCATATCCCGGCGGGTGCGCGCCGCTGCGCCTATCGGGTCCGTTCGCTCCCGGCCTGAATCCGCTGGGGCGCCCAATCGAGACAAGCCGGCACTCCTCTTGCGGCGGCCATTGCCCCAAATGACTGAGGCATCCGATTGCGTCCGGTCGAACGGCCGCGCTCACGCCCGTAGCAGCGCTGGCATTCGCCCTCTGCAGGACGAGCAAAGGCTCCCCTTCTTGCGCATGAAGTAGTCAGCGGGCACAGTACCTCTGCTTGGACCCCGCTATCTCCTTCCGCTGTTTCTGCTGCATATGAAGGGATTTTGCTATGAATCCGAAGGCTACGCCGGCTGAACTCCCGGGTAATACTGAAAAAATCGTCGATCGCCGCAGCATCCTGCTCGGGGGTACAGCGCTCGCCGCGGCGGGGCTGTCGGGCTCGGCCGCGATCGCCCAGGCGCAGCCCGCGCCCGCGGCACCGGCGGGCTCCGCAGGGCGCAAGCCCAACATCGTCGTGATCTTCGGCGACGATATCGGCATTCCCCAGATCAGCGCCTACACCATGGGCATGATGGGCTACCGCACGCCCAATATCGACCGTATCGCGCAGGAAGGCGCGATCTTCACCGACAGTTACGGCCAGCAGAGCTGCACCGCCGGCCGCGCCTCCTTCATCCTCGGCCAGGAGCCGTTCCGCACCGGTCTTCTGACCATCGGCATGCCGGGCGACCCGCACGGCATCCAGGACTGGATGCCGACCATTGCCGACGTGATGAAGACGCAGGGCTACGCGACCGGGCAATTCGGCAAGAACCATCTCGGCGACCGCGACGAGCACCTGCCGACGCGGCACGGCTTCGACGAGTTCTTCGGCAATCTTACCACCTGAATGCCGAGGAGGAGCCCGAGGGCTATTTTTATCCGAAGGACCCGGAGTTCAAGCGCAAGTTCGGCCCGCGCGGCGTGATCAAGTCATCCGCCGACGGCAAGATCGAGGATACCGGGCCGCTCAACACCAAGCGCATGGAAACCGTCGACGAGGAATTCCTGGCCGGCGCCAAGGATTTCATCGACCGGCAGGTGAAGGCGAACCGCCCCTTCTTCCTCTGGTTCAACTCGACCCGCATGCATGTCTTCACCCATCTGAAGAAGGAATCGATGGGCAAGACCGGCAAGGGCATCCATGCCGACGGCATGGTCGAGCATGACGGCATGGTCGGCGAACTCCTGAAGCAGCTCGACGATCTGCGCATCGCCGACAATACGATCGTGATCTACACGACCGATAACGGCGCCGAGCTCGCGCTCTGGCCGGACGGCGCGATGACGCCGTTCAAGAGCGAGAGGGCACGACCTGGGAAGGCGGCATGCGCATTCCCATGATGGTGCGCTGGCCCGGCGTGATCAAACCCGGCACACAGTACAACGACACGATCTCGCTGATCGACTGGTTCCCGACGCTCTGCGCCGCCGCCGGGGCGGGAGACATCAAGGAGAAGATGAAGGCCGGCTTCACCGCGGGAACCAAGACCTTCAAGGTCCATCTCGATGGCTTTGATTTCGGGCCCTATTTCAGGGGCGAGGTCAAAACCGCGCCCCGGGACGCGTTGATGTATTTCGATCAGGCCGGAAATCTCAACGCGATCCGCTGGAACGACTGGAAGCTCAGCTTTGCCCAGGCCAAGGGCAATATCGCGACCGGCACACGCGAGGTCACGGCCTGGGCGATGATCACCAACCTGCGCATGGATCCCTACGAGCGCGGCCTGGAAGAAGGCGGCGAAGCCATGAAGTTCCTGGCCCAGAACATGTGGCTGCTCGTGCCCATACAGGGGAAGATCAAGGAGTTCTTCTCCGACTTCGACCAGTATCCCTACCAGTCCGGCAGTTCGCTCAATGCCGGCGGCATCAACTACGGGCTGCTCAACCAGCAGGCCGCGATGAAGCGCCTCAAGGAGCTGGAATCGCTCCGGCCTCGCTGAGAAACCCAAGGTTCGCGCTGTCCCGGCGTCTTTTCGCCGGGGCAGCGCGAGCCGCCCATGGATGCCGGCATTCCCACAGGGCCGAGCACGAAACACGGATGTCAGTCCGCTCGGAGCGCCTGCCCCATCGGCCGAGACGATGCGTCGGCGCATCAAGCCGTGACGATCGCCATTGCCGGGCAACGGGCCTCGCGCGCGAGCCTGCGGCCAGCCCCCGCAGCCTGCCTCTCAATCGGCGACCAGGAACGCATTGCGGACGGCAAAAAATTCGCTCGTGAAATCCGCGCCGAGGCGTGAGTTCGCGCCGTCGGGCGGGCGCAGCAGCGCCCGGAAATGGACCGACGGCTCGAATGGGCGCACAGCGATGCCGCCGATCATGCGATCGGCAATGACGAAGGGGTTGACCAGGCCGATGCCGAGCCCTTGCGCGGCGAGAATGGCGATCGTCACGCCATAGGGCGTCTCGGAGTTTGCTTTAGTATCGCGCTGTTTCCACTTCGCGCAGGCAGATATCCAGCCGAGCAAGCAGCATATCGACATCTTCGGCCTCGACTGTCAGAGGCGGCCTGATCTTCAGGATGTTGTCCGCCGGTCCTTCGCGCCCGATCAGGATGCGCATGTCGCGCAACCGGTTCACGACATAATCCGCGGCCGCCGTCGCCGGGGTGCGGCTGTCGCCATCCGTGACCAGATCGACGCCCAGGAATAGGCCGAGGCCGCGGACGTCGCCGATGACCGGGTACTTCTCGCCCAGCGCCTGCAAACCGGTGAGCAGGCGCTCGCCCATTGCCTTCGCGTTGGCCGCCAGCCTTTCATCCTCGACGATGTCGAGCACTTCGGCAGCGATCAAGCAGGACAGGGTCGAGCCGCCGAAAGTCGAGAAATATTCCGGTCCCTCGGCGAAACGGTCGGCAACGGCGCGGGTCGTGATCACTGCACCGATGGGATGGCCGTTGCCCAGCGGCTTGCCCAGCACCACGATGTCGGGCCGCACGGCTTGCTGCTCGAACCCGAAATAGAAGTCGCCGAGCCGGCCCAGCCCGGTCTGCACCTCATCGGCGATGCAGATGCCACCGGCCCGACGGATGCGCTCATAGACCTGCGCGAGGTAGCCCGGCGGCGGGATGATCTGGCCGCCGACGCTCGGGAAAGTCTCCGCGATGAAGCCGGCCACCTTGCCGCCTCGCCGTTCGATCGCTGCCAGAGCCTCGTCGACCTGCGCGGCATAACGCAGCGCCCTGTCGGGATCGTCGCGTCGGAACCGCCCGCGATAATCATCCGCGACGTCGACCAGCTGCACCCATGGCTTGCGGCCGCCCATGCCCGGCTTGTTGAATTTATAGGCCGAGATGTCGATCGCACCGGTGGTGTTGCCGTGATAGCCGTGATCGGGCGTGACGATGTCGTAGCCGCCGCTGGCCGCGCGTGCGAGGCGAAGCGCGAGTTCGTTCGCCTCCGAACCCGAATTGACGAAGAAGCAGATCTCCAGCTCCTCGGGCAACTTCGCGGTAATGCGCTCGGCCAGCGCGACCTGAGCCGGGTGCAGGTAGCGTGTGTTGGAGTTCATCCGCGCCAGCTGGTCGGCGGCAACGGTCCGGATGCGTGGATGCGCATGACCGACATGGGGAACGTTGTTGTAAGCGTCGAGATAGGGCCGTCCCATCTCATCGAAGAGGTGGTGGCGCCAGCCGCGCAGGAAGGTGACGGGGCGCCGATAGCTGAGCTTGAGATTGGCGCCGAACCGGGCCTTGCGCTCGGCCAGCAACGCGGCTTCATCGATCGGCCGATAGGCGGCCCGGTCGTCCGGAAGATTGAGCAGCGCCGCCGGATTGGGGCAGATTGCCTGCCAGAGCTCCCAGTCGTCCGGGTCCGCTACGCCTGGCCAGTCATGGCCCATTCCGTCCAGCGTCAGGGCGAGCTGGAAATGCAGATGCGGTTCCCAGCCGCCGTTCCCGTCGGGTGTTCCCAGCCGCGCGAACACCTCGCCCGCAGTCACCTCGCAGCCGGGACGAAGCGTCTCGCACAGAGCCGGGTCGAGATGGCCGTAGAGCGTATGGAAGACGTCGCCCTCGGGGGTCTGGTGCTCGAGGATCGCAACGCCGCCATAGTCGAGATGGCCGGTGCGGTTCTCCACCATGGCCACCCTCCCCGCCAGCGGCGCATGGACCGGGTGCCCCGCCGGAGCGAAGATGTCGATGGCCATGTGGATGGTACGCCGGTTCGACGCCCGCCACGGTCCCTTGTGGAAGGCCCGGTCGGTGTAGACCAGCCTTGGCTCGCCATATTGCCCGAGCCAGCGGCTCCTATCCGAACCCTTGCGCGGACCGAGATGGCGGGCCTCGTCTTTACGCAGGTTGAACGGGTCCTGAGGCACCGTGCTCGTCGCTACCGAGAGCTGGCCGACGGATAGGTCGTCCAGTGCCTCGCCGATCACCGCGGCAAAGGTTCCCCTCTGCCGGTCGAGCCAGGCGGCCACGCGGTCTGCCGAGTCGGTTGCCGGCAGTCTGCATGCGACGCGCAAGCGCGCCCGCATGAGCGCGCCGTCGAGCGCTGCGTTCTCCAGCAACCGCCAGGCGGGTGCCTGCGAGATGGTCACATAGGCGTCGCCGGGGCGTCCGGCCGCTTCGATCGTCGAGTTCACGACGCTGACGGCAAGGCGCGTGCGCAGCAGCGGCCAGATCAGGTCGGTCTCGGCTGCGGTCAGCGGCGAGGCGCTGTGATAGCCGGCGACCAATGCCGCAAGGGCCGCCTCGGGCGTCTCATGGTCGAGGATCGCATAAGCGCCGGCGATCGCCAGTTCGCAGACCCTCGGGCCGACCGCCATATCGCCGAAATCGATCAGCCCGCTGATGCGCGTCGGCTCCGCGAGGCCCGGCACGACAAGGATGTTGAAGTCATTGAGATCGTTATGGATCACCTGCGATGGCAAGCCCCTCAGCGACGGGAGTGCGGCCTCGTAATCGGCCAGGATGTCCTCGATCAGCCGGCGACGCGCGCCGTTTCCGAGTACATCGAGATGCGCGCCGATCCACCCCGCCTTCGTCAGGTCCCATTTTGCCGCATCCGCCGTGGCCGCCCCCTCGAACCGGGCAAGCGCAAGATCGAGCCGCGCCGCCAGTGCGCCAAACGACGACAGGACCGCTAGCTGCTGCGGCCCTGCCTCGCCCATCGGGATGCCTTCAAGCGCGCGCTGGACCCACACCATCCGCGGCTGCCCGCGGTCGTCCGCGACATGCTGCCAGGCACGACCGTCCCGTGCCGGTAACACCTGCGGCAGCGGCAGCGTGGGATCGGCCGAGAGGGCGTGAGCGATGGCCACGCATTGCTGCTCGACCAGAGCGGCATCGCCATGAGCGCGCATCGCCTTGATGATAATATCGCCTTGCGGGGCTGTAGCGCGGAAGTTCAGGTCATGCTCGCCGCCAAGCTGCCGCAGCCCCCCCGTGCTCCCGAACTGTTCCGCGATGGCGCGCAACCAATCGTGGTTCATATCAAATCTCCTGAACTCATGGCGCGCTTCGACGACGCTTGCCGTGAGGGCTGGAGCCCCAAGGCAATGAGCGCGCCCGGCGCGGGGGGCTCAACCGACCCGGATACCGTCTCGCCGGCGCATCTCGTTCAAGGGCCAGACAGACGGGTCGATCAGGAAGAAGGGTTGAGCTGCGCGAGCGCCAGCCCGTGCAGCGTGCGGTCACCGGCGGCGGCGATCTGTCCCTTCCACGAAAGGTCGATGGCTTTGCCGGACCAGTCCGACACGACGCCCCCGGCTCCCTCGATGATGGCGATCGGGGCGAAGACGTCGAAGGCGTCCAGGCCGCCGTCAACTGCGATGTCGGTATTGCCGCGCGCCAGACAGCCATAGGCATAGCAGCTGCCGCCGTATTGGGTGAAGGCGACCGTCCGATCCAGCCGGTCGACCGCACTCCGCTCGGTCTCAGTCAGGAAGCGGGGGTTGGAACTCGTCAGGAAGGCCTGCTCCAGCGAGTTGCGAGGCCTGCAGCGAATAGGTCGGCCGTTATGCTCCGCGCCGGCGCCGGAAATGCCGGAGAGGCGCTCGCCGGTCGCCGGCAGGTCCATCAGCCCCAGCCAGGGGCGACCTGCGCGCGCGACCCCGATCAGGATGCCGTAGACCGGGATTCCGGCAATGAAAGCGGCGGTGCCGTCGATCGGGTCGATGACCCAGACGAATTCGCGATCCAGCCCGTGCGAGCCGAATTCCTCGCCCAATATGCCGTGGTCGGGATAGGCGACCTCGATGCGCTCGCGCAGGCGCTTTTCGATGGCGCGGTCGGTGGCGGTGACGAAGCTCTGGTCGGCCTTGATGTCGATCTTGTGGGCCGTGCGCAAGGCCTCGGAGACGATGGCGCGGCCCTCGTCGGCGAGTTGCTGGGCGAATGACAGGAGTTCGGAAGCGATGGGGTCGGTCATGTCTGTGCTCAATGTGAAAGGATCTGGCCAAGGAATTGCCGCGCGCGTTCGCTCTTCGGCTTCGAAAAGAAGTCCTCGGGCGCGGCGGCCTCGACGATCTCGCCGGCGTCCATGAAAATGATCTTGTCCGCCACGGACCGGGCAAAGCCCATCTCATGGGTGACGCACACCATCGTCATGCCGTCGCGGGCGAGGTCGCTCATCACGTCCAGCACCTCCGAGATCATCTCCGGATCAAGGGCCGATGTCGGTTCGTCGAACAGCATGACCTGCGGGTTCATACAGAGCGCACGGGCGATCGCCACGCGCTGCTGCTGGCCGCCGGAAAGCTGGCTGGGATACTTGTCGGCCTGGTCGGCGATGCGCACGCGCGTGAGATAGGTCATCGCCGTATCGCGCGCGGCCGCCTTATCCTTCTTGCGCACGAGGCGTTGGGCCAGCATCAGGTTCTTCAGCACCGTCAGATGCGGGAACAGGTTGAAGCTCTGGAACACCATGCCGACCTCGCGGCGCACGGCGATGGAGCTGCGCTCGCCTTCGAGAACGACGTCGTTGACCGTGATGCGGCCACTGTCATGCGTCTCCAATCCGTTGATGCAGCGGATCATCGTCGATTTGCCCGAGCCGGACGGCCCGCATACGACCAACTTCTGCCCCTTGGCGACGGTGAGGCTGACATTCTTCAGCGCCTGGAACGACCCGAATTGCTTGCATACATTGTCCAGAACGATCTGCTCCGGCGGTGTCATGCGGATGCCCCTCTCTTCATGTATTTGCCGAGGTAATCTTCAAGCTTGCCAAAGCCGACCTGGAAGACCCATGCCATGGCCAGGTAGATCAGTGCCGCCGCGATGAAGATCTCGAACGGGGCGAAGGTGTTGGACACGATCGTGCGGGCAACGCCGGTGATATCGAGAAGTGTGACCGTGCTCGCCAGGGCCGTTGCCTTCATCATTGAGATGAACTCATTGCTATAAGCCGGCAAAGCGAGGCGCACGGCGATCGGCGTCACGACATAGATGAAGCGTTGCGGGGCACTCAGGCCAAGCGCTCTCGCCGCCTCGTTGACGCCCTTGTCGACCCCCAGAACGCCGCCCCGCAGGATTTCGGATATGTAGGCGGAGCTGTTGAGCGAGAGCGCGACGACGCAGCAGCCGAAAGGCTCGCGCAGCACCGGCCACAGCACGCTTTCCCGGACGAAGTCGAGTTGCGGCAACCCGTGATAGATGATGAAGATCTGCACCAGGATCGGCGTACCACGCAGGAAGTAGATATAGCCCATGGCCGGCCAGGCGAGGTACCAGCGGCCGCTGATGCGCATCAGCAGGATCAGAACGGCAAGCACCAGGCCAATCGCCGTCGAATAGGCCATCAGCTTGAGCGTAATGCCGAGCCCCGCGGCGATCTGCGGCAAGCTCGACAGGATGAGGTTGAAGTCGAAGTTCATCGMGCCCTCTCCAAATGGCTGTTCGCATACCGCTCCAGCCACCATGTCAGGATGGTGATGACCGTCGTGATGGCGAGGTAGATCAGCGCCACGGTCATGAACATCAGGAAGGGCTTATGGGTGACGGCGGTCGCCATCTGGCCGACGAAGACGATTTCCTCCAGCCCGACGATCGAGATCAGGGCGGTGTCCTTCATGATCGACAGCATGTGATTGCCAAAGTTCGGCAGCGCGAGCCGCCACATTTGCGGCATGCGCACATAGAAGAAGGTCTGGCCTTTGGTTAGCCCCAGCGCGTGGGCCGCCTCGACCTGGCCGTGCGCCACACCCATGAAGGCGCCCCGGAACGTCTCGGTCATATAGGCTCCGACGATCAGCCCGATCGCGATCGCGCCAGCCCAGAAGGGCGGGACGTCGACGAACTTGATCTGCGGATCGTAGATCTGGGCAATCCGGGTCAGCACCACGGCCGTGCCGAAATAGAACAGCAGCAGAACCACTAGCTCGGGCGTGCCGCGAAAGACGACCGTATAGGCCTTGGCGAGAACCTGCGCCGCCCGATTGCGGGAGAGCTTGGCGCTCGCGCCAAGCAATCCGAAGATGACAGCGAGGACCAGCGAGGCTGTGAAGACCTTCAGGACCATCACGGTCCCGAAGAAGAAATCGTCCCACCAGCCGGAAAGTGCGGCCATGTATCATTCCCCCCGATCATGGCGGACCGGCACGGCCGGACCGCCATCGGCCATGTTCAGTTGATGCCGACGCCCTTCCAGTTCTCGGGACTGATCGAGAAGGGGAAGTATTTGTGGCCGTATTTCTCGAGCGAGCCGTTTTCGATCAGTGTCTTGAGCGCGCCGTTGACGCGCTTGACGAGATCCTCTTGGCCCTTGCGGATCCCGATGCCCACGCCCGTGCCGAAATACTCCTTTTCGTCGATGGCGGGTGAGACGAACTCGAACTTCGCTCCCTGATCAGTACTGAGGAATTCGAGATAGGCTTTCATCGGATTGGTGATGGCGACATCGACACGGCCGTTGCGCAGGTCGAGCAGCATGGCCTGGGCGCCGTCGTAGAGCCGGATATTGGCGCCGGGCAGCTTTGCTTCGATCCACTTCGCGTAGGTGGACGCCCGCTCGACGCCGACCGCGAGGTTCTTGAAGCTGCTCTGTATCGGCTTACCCTTGTCGTCAAAAAGCTTGAGATCCTTCCCCTTCGGACCGAGGAACCGCCCGATCGAGACGCGATAGGGGACCGAAAAGTCCATCTTCTGGAGCCGCTCGTCGGTGATGGACATCGATGCGACGATGAGGTCGAACTTGTTGGTCAGCAGCGCAGGGATCATGCCATCCCATTGCTGACAGACATATTGGAGGTCGGCGCCGATGAGTTCCGCGACGCCCTTTGCGACGTCCACGTCATAGCCGGTCATCTCGCCGCCGGGCGCGCGGAAGTTGAACGGCGCATAGGTGCATTCCATGCCGACCCGCAGCGTCTCCGCCTGGGCAGTCGCTGTCGCGATCGCGCTGACCGCCGCGAACGCTGCCGAAAGAACCAATTTCCTCATCGTCATAGCGGCTCCCCTTCTTTGATTATCGCCGATATTCGAAGTCGTGCCGAAGAGCGTCGCCCCCCGCACACAGCTAGCCGGCATACTATTCCAGCGTTTCCGGCGCGGGTGTTATCCCCCTGAGGGAGGATGGTGCGGGGGTGAGGAGGCTGCGTAGTTTCCCGGCATCGTGCTCGTTTGCCTGGGAGGCCGGTCTTGAAATTCGTGCGCATGCCGATCGAAATTGAAGCGCCAGAGCAGCTCGGATACGATACGATCCGTCGGAATCTGTCAGAAAGTTCGGTCGCCGACCGCAGGTTGGGCGAACTCAACGTCAAGCTGGACGACGTCCTGCTCTGCTATGGCGATCATAAGGGCAGCATCGACCTGAGGGATTCGGTGGCGAGCCTCGGTACCGGTCTCGACGCAGAAGACGTCCTCATCACGGCCGGCGCCTCGGCCGCCCTCTTCATGGTCGCCACCTCGCTTCTGGATAGGGACCAGCATCTCGTCGTGGTGCGCCCGAACTACGCGACGAACATCGAGACGCCGCGCGCGATCGGCTGCGACATCACCTTCATTGATCTCGATTTCGAGTCGGGCTTCCGCCTGGATATCGATCGGATCGAGGCGGCGATCCGGCCCAACACCAGATATGTTTCGGTGACCTATCCGCATAATCCCAGCGGCGTGATGATCTCGGAGGCCGAGCTGCACGCCATCGTCGCCCTCGTCGAAAGGAAGGGCTGCTTCCTCCTGTTCGACGAGACCTATCGTGAGATGACATTCGGCCAGATGCTACCGGTGGCCGCGACGCTCAGCCCCCGCGTGATCAGCGTCTCCTCGCTGTCGAAGACCTATGGCATTCCGGGTATCCGCATCGGCTGGCTGATCTGCCGCGATCCAAAGCTGATGCAGCTCTTTCTTGCCGCCAAGGAGCAGATCGGAATCTCGGGCAGCATGATCGACGAGTATGTCGGCTACATCGCGCTGAGCCAGCGCAGGGACTGGCTCGAGCCCAACAACCTATTGATCCGCAAGGGCTTCGAGCTGGTGAAGGCATGGATCGAACGCGACGAGTTCGTCGAATGGGTCGAGCCCCAAGGCGGCTGTGTTTGCCTGCCGCGGATCAGGCCTGATGTGAAGCTCGATCTGCCGACCTTCTATCATCGTCTTTACAGTGTCCATGGCACCTATGTCGGTGCCGGACGCTGGTTCGAGATGCCGGACAACTATTTCCGCGTCGGTTTTGGCTGGCCGACGCTGACGCAATTGTCTGAGGGCCTGGATGGCATTTCCGCGGCGATCCGCGACGCCAGGGGCTGAGGAAGGCCGGTTCTGCCGCCCGCCGCTGGATCATGCCTGCGGCCGGCGGTCTCGTTCAGCGTGCGGGGACCATACCTGCCGCTCCGCCGGAGCGGCTCGACACATCATCCTGCCTCTGGAGCGACATCAGGAACAGAGAGAACAGCTCCTGTTGCGTGGAAAGGCCGAGCTTGGCGTAGAGGTTCTGGCGGTGGGTCTTCACCGTCGTCACCGAAATGCCGAGATTGCGGCTGATCGACTCGCCCGAATGGCCCTTCAGGATCAGGTGGGCTACATCGCATTCGCGCGGGCTGAGTTTCCCTTTGCCGAAATCGCCCAGCAAGAGGTCGAAGGAGGCCCAATGCGTGTCACGCTTGCTGTCCTGGCGGCAATGCTGCCAGATTCGGCGGTAGATTGCCCCTATCAGGGGCTCGATGGTCCGCAGTGCCTCGCAGTCGGCATCGGAGAACCCGCCTAGGCTGGCCAGCCGATAAAAACTGATCTCCGCCATCTCGTCTTGGGGGAGTTCGACGGCGACGACCACCTCCTCCATCCCCGCCGGCCAGCCATAGGTGCGGTAGCCGAGTTCCTCGTCCACCTGTTGTTGGACCTTGAAGTGCCGGTAGTGGTCGGAGGTGAAATAGGCGTCCGGTGCGAGCTCCCGCAAGCGATAGATGCCCGCCTTCAGCCCGTTGAGATAGGCATTGTAGACCGGGTTGAGGATGTAGGTGCCGGCGATGTAAAGCTCGAGCGCTCGCTTTCCGGAGCGGTTGGCGAAGGTGTCGGCCACATAGACGGGGGCGGCCTCGCGCCGATAGACCACCGACATCGCTAGCTTGAAGGGGACGATGCGGTTGATCGCGTCCAGAAGCAAATAGGGGCTGTCGGAACGGTCAAACCGATCGATTGCGCGAGCGGCATCCAAGCTGAATGCCGCGATCATGCCCGCGTGTATCTCCCGATTCAACGCACTCAGTCCTCGTCCAGCTGCGTGACCCGCCTGTACTGCCGCCGGACTCAGGCTAACATGGCCGCATCCTGCCCAACAATCTTGGCGATCGCGGCAAGGGTCCGGTCGATCTCTTCGATCGTGTTGTAATGGGCGACACCCAGCCGAACGACGCCTTCGTCTTCGTCGAGCCCGAGCAGGCGCGCAGGCTCGAGCGCATAATTGTGCCCCGACCAGGCGCAGATGTCCTGCTCCGCCAGAGCTTTCGCGATGACATGGGTCGAGACATGCGAATGCGTGAAGGAAATTGTTGGTACCCGGTGAGCGAGGGAGGCCGCATCGGTGATGCCGCGGACGGTGACATGGGGCAGCCGCAGGAGCCCCCCGATCAGGCGGCGCGACAGCACGTTCTCATAGGCCTCGAAGCTGCGGTAAGCGCCCAAAAGCTTCTCGCGACGCGTTCCGTGGTGGCCGGTGGCCTCACCCAGCCACTCGAGATAGTCGACCGTCGCGGCAAGTCCGGCCAGAAGCTCCGTCTGCGGGGTGCCCGTTTCGAAGCGCTCCGGCAGGGCGTCGCTGGCGCAGCGACACTTGTACGGCTCCAGTTCGGCCAGCAGGCTCTCGCGCCCCCATACCATGCCGAGGTGCGGGCCGAAGAACTTGTAGGACGAGCAGGCCAGGAAATCGCAGCCCAATGCGTGGACTTCGGGAAGCCGGTGCGGCACCAGTTGAACCGCGTCGACATAGACCAATGCGCCGGCTTGCTTCGCGATGGCCGTGAGTGCGGCGACGTCGTTGATGGAACCCGTCATGTTGCTGGCGTAGTTGAGGGCGAGCAGGCGCGTACGGTTGCTGAGGAGTGGCCTGAGGTCCTCCGGCTCGATGCGCCAGCTGTCACGGTTGAAGGGCAGCCATTTGACCTCCAGCCCCAGGTCCCGCGCCATTAGCAGCCAGGGCGAGACGTTGCCCTCATGTTCCATGCGGGTGAGGATGATCTCGTCGCCCGGCCGGAACCGCCTGCCGATCGAGCGTGAGAGATGCAGCGTCAGCGTGGTCATGTTCTGGCCGATGACGATCTCGCGCTCGGATGCCGCCCCAAGCAGGTCGGCCACGGCCTGGTGCGCCTTGAGCCAGATGGCGTCAGCCCGCCTGGAACCGGCAAAGAACCCACCCAGATTGCTGCTGGCACCGGCCATGGCCGCGCCGACGGCGTCGATCACCTGCTGCGGGACCAGTGTTCCGGCGKGATTGTCGAGATAAATCGGCGGATTGGCGACCCTGGAAAGCGCCGGAAACCGGCTGCGTACACTCTCGACGGGGAACGTCTTGGACGGGGCTTGATCGTTCATTGCATGGCCTCGGATAGGATGTGGAGTGAACCCGCACCGCCTGTCATCGTGTGGATCCCAGCTACCCCATTCGATCTCGTGCGCACCATCATCCCTAAGGGGGAGGTCGCTGAGCCGGCGCCATTTGATCGGCGGGCTGTCTCAGATGATCGCGGGGAGCATCATCTTGCGAACCGGCTCGTCAACGCGGCCGCAGTCGGCTTCATCCTTTTCACTCCCTCAGGAAACGGATTACCTTGCAAATCGGGAATTCTCCTCCATAATTGCAAGGATGATACCGCGTCGCATTGCTTCTGAACTAACCCATCTGATCGACAGCTATCCGGCGGTCGCATTGCTGGGGCCACGGCAGGTCGGAAAAACGACCCTGGCCCACGAAATAGGTGAGACGCGCCCCTCGATCTATCTTGACCTGGAATCGGATGCCGATCGCGCCAAGCTGACCGAGCCCGAGCTCTATCTTGCAGGCCACGAAGACAAGCTGGTGATCCTTGACGAGGTGCATCGCCTGCCCGGCCTCTTTCAGAACCTGCGAGGATTGATCGACCGTGGTCGACGTGCCGGCCACCGGACAGGGCGCTTCCTGCTGCTGGGCTCGGCCTCGATCGAGCTTCTGAAGCAATCAGGCGAGAGCCTTGCGGGCCGGATTTCGTATCTTGAACTCGGGCCGATCAACGGTCTTGAGGTCCCTCGGGAGGATCTGAACAGGTTATGGCTGCGAGGTGGCTTTCCAGACAGCTTCCTGGCCGCCAGCGCTCGCGTGAGCCAGCGCTGGAGACAGGATTTCGTTCGTACCTATCTTGAGCGTGACATTCCGCAGTTGGGTCCTCGGATCCCGGCTGAGACTTTGCGGCGTTTCTGGACGATGCTCGCGCATCATCAGTCGGGCCTGCTGAATGGAGCGGAGCTGGCACGTTCCCTTGGCGTCGACGGCAAGACGGTCGCGTCCTATCTCGATCTCCTGGTCGATCTGCTTCTCGTCCGTCGCCTTGAGCCTTGGCACGCCAACGCCGGAAAGCGCTTGGTCAAATCACCCCGTGTATACGTCCGGGACAGTGGGATCACGCATACGCTCCTCGGCCTGGAAACGCTGGAGGACGTCCTCGGACATCCCATCGCCGGCGCCAGTTGGGAAGGTTTTGCGATCGAGACTCTTATCGCCGCCGTGCCACCTGGCACTCAGGCAAACTTCTATCGCACAGCTGCGGGCGCAGAAATCGATCTCGTGCTGACCCTGCCTGGACGGCGGCCCTGGGCGATCGAGATCAAGCGCAGCCTCACGCCGAAGGTGGAGCGAGGATTTCATCACGCTTGCGAGGATATCGCCCCCGAGCGACGCATCGTGATCTATCCGGGCGTCGAGCCATACCCACTCCGGGACGGAATCGACGTGATGCCGCTCGACCATGCCGCCCGAGCGTTGAGCGGGGGCTGAGCCGCATATCGATGCCCCGGCGAGGCGAACGCGACATTGAAACTGGCCAGACGAGTCGGGCGCATTGCAGAACCTAAGCTAAAATAATATATGGATGCTTATGAACAGCATGCCTAAAGCCCTGACCAAAGAGCAGCCCTCGCGCACTGTCGGTTTCCTCCTGCACGATGTCGCGCGACTGCTGCGCAAGCGCTTCGAGCAGAATGCCCGCGGGTTCGGGTTGGAGCTGACCCGGTCGCAATGGCAGGTGCTGGCCTATCTCGACAAGAATGAAGGCATCCGGCAGGGCGGCCTTGCCGAGTTGCTCGAGGTCGAGCCGATCACGCTCGGCCGCATCCTCGACAAGCTCGAAAGCTGCGGACTGATCGAACGCCGGCACGACGCCACGGACCGGCGCGTCTGGCGGCTCTCCCTCACAGAAAAGGCCGGGCCGACCCTCGCGACCATGCGCGAGCTCGGCGAGATCACCCGCGCCGAGGCCTTCGCCGACACCTCCGAAGCCGAGCGCGAGGCGCTCCTCGCCCTGCTCACGACGATGCGTGGGAACCTCTCGGCGGCCTGTGCGATGCCGCCAGCCGTAGGACCGAAGACCGATGGATGACACAGCGAGACAACCCGACCCCGTCCGGAACGACGGCTCGGATCCTTCTGCGGCCAGCAACGTGACCGAAATCCGCCGCCCCGAGCCGAGGCTGCCTTCGGCTCAGCCCGCCCCTGTCACTAAAGCTCCCGAGACCACGGCGCAGGCGCCTGCCCCGGCCAGCACCGCTCCCGCCGCCAAGCCGCGCAATCTGAAGCGCTCCATCCTCTTCGCATTGCTGCCCGTCGCGCTTGCCGCGGGCGGCTACTGGTACGTCGTCGGCGGGCAGGTCATGTCGACCGACAACGCCTATGTGCAAGCCGACATCGTCGGCATCTCGACCGACGTCGCCGGCATCGTTGGCGAAATCGACGTGCGCGACAACCAGCAGGTCAAGGCCGGGGACGTTCTGTTCAAGCTCGACGACGCGCAGTTCCGCTTCGCCCTCGACCGGGCGAACGCGCAGATTGGGGTGGTCCGCAACGATCTTGAAGCGCAGAAGGCGAACTACAAGGCGATGCAGAGCAAGATCGCCCAGGCCAGGACCGATATCGATTACTACACCACCGCCTTCAAGCGGCAGCAGGACCTCGCGACCAAGGCGGTGGCCTCGCAGGTGACCTATGATTCAGCCAAGCACGATCTCGATGGCGCCGTGCAGAAGCTCGCGCAGCTCCAGAGCCAGCTCATCGGTATCGCCGCCAGCCTGAACGGCAATCCCGATGCGCCGATCGAGGACCACCCTCGCTACAAGGACAGCGTCGCAGCCCGGGCCGAGGCTGCCCGCCAGCTCGATCACACCGTGGTCAAGGCGCCGATGGACGGCATCGTCACCAATGTGCCCTCGCTGCAGAAGGGGCAGTACCTTGCCGACGCGACCGTCGGCTTCAGCCTGGTCTCGGCCGACCATGTCTGGATCCAGGCGAACCCCAAGGAGACCGAGTTGACCTGGGTCCGCCCGGGACAGAAGGCGCGGGTCTATGTCGACACCTATCCCGGCGCCGAATGGACCGGCACGGTCGACAGCATCAGCCCGGCCTCGGCCGCAAGCTTTTCGCTGCTGCCGGCCCAGAACACCAGCGGCAACTGGGTCAAGGTCGTCCAGCGCATCGCCATGCGCGTCAAGATCGACACGCCCGCCGGCAAGCCGCTGTTGCGGGCTGGCATGAGCGTCGTGCTTGATGTCGATACCGGCCGCGCCCGCGGCCTGCCCAGCTTCGTCTCGGACCTCTTCGGCAAGACCGAGACTCACAATGGCTGATGGTGTCGCCACGGCGGCGACCCCCGTGGTCGCCAATCGCGGCGCCATCACCGTCTGCGTGATCCTCGCCGTGATCATGCAGGCTCTCGACACGACGATCGCGAATGTCGCGCTGCCCTATATCCAGGGCAGCGTCTCGGCCAGCGCCGATCAGATCAACTGGGTCCTGACCTCCTATATCGTCGCGGCCGCGATCATGACGCCGCCATCGGGCTTCCTTGCCGCCCGCTTCGGCAGGAAGCGCGTGCTCTCGGTCGCGATCATCGGCTTCGTCGTCGCCTCGATGCTCTGCGGCGCCGCGCAGTCGCTGACTCAGATCGTCGGCTTCCGCCTGCTCCAGGGCTTCTTCGGCGCCGCCCTGGTGCCGGTGTCCCAGAGCATCCTGCTCGACATCTACACGCCGGAGGAGCGCGGCTCGGCGATGGCGCTGTTCGGCGTCTCGGTCATGGTCGGCCCGGTGCTCGGCCCCGTCATCGGCGGCTGGCTGACCGAGAACATCTCCTGGCGCTGGGTCTTCTATATCAACCTGCCGCTCGGCGCATTGGCCCTGGCGGGCGTCGGGATCTTCGTCACCGAGACGAAATCGAACGCCTTGGCCAGGCTCGACTGGATCGGCTTCGGCGCGCTCAGCCTCGCCATCGCCTCGCTCCAGCTCTTCCTCGACCGCGGCGCCCAGCTCGACTGGTTTTCGTCGCTCGAGATCATCGTCGAGGCGACGGTCTGCGTCGCGGCGATCTACATCCTGGTGGTCCACACCCTCACGGCAGAGAACTCCTTCATCAAGCCGCGCCTGTTCCTCGATCGCAACTTCAGCGTCGGCATGATCTTCATCTTCATCGTCGGCATCACCTATCTCGCTTCGCTGGCGTTGATGACGCCCTATTTGCAGACGCTGATGGGCTACCCCGTCGTCACCGCCGGCATCGTCATGGGCCCGCGCGGCATGGGCACGATGCTCTGCATGTTCCTGGTCGGACGGCTGATCGGCAAGGTCGACATCCGCATCCTGCTCGGCGCCGGCCTGGCCGTCAGCGCCTGGGCGATGTACGACATGGCCGGCTGGACCCCGGACGTCTCGCAGCAGACGATCATCGTCACCGGCTTCATCCAGGGAGCGGGTCTGGGCCTGCTCTTCGTGCCGCTGACCACTGTGACCTTCTCCACGCTGCAGCCGCAGGATCGCGGCGACGCCACCGGCCTTTACAACCTGTCGCGCAATATCGGCTCCAGTGTCGGCATCTCGATCGTCAGCTATCTGCTCACCCGCAACGTCCAGGTGAACCACGCCGAGATCGCGACTTACGTCACGCCCTTCAACCGCATCTTCGAGATGCCGGCGATCAAGGAGGCCTGGGATCCGCTGACGCTGGCCGGGCGCGCCGCGCTCGACGAGGTCATCACGCGCCAGGCGATGATCATCGCCTATATCGACGATTTCAAGCTGCTGATGATCCTGTGCCTCGCGGCCATGCCGTTCCTCGCCCTGCTGGTCACCTCGAAGCAGAAGAAGGCGCCGTCGGATGACCATCCGATGGTCATGGAGTAGCGCGCCGCTGGCCCCGCCCGAGGGAGTATCGCGCGATCGCCTCCACCAGCGCATCGGGCAGCTCGATCTCCTGGCGAGCCGGCCTTTGTCCGGGAATATGGACGCCCTTGCCCGCCAGGCGTTCGAGATGCGCAGCCAGCCGGGCTGAAAAATCCGGAGCGAAGAGCTCCGGCTTCAGCGCGACGACCAGGAGCCCTACGCCGGGGGATTGGCTGCCGCCAGCGAAGGACGGCGCATCGAGCGACCAGTTCGCGCCGGTCATGCCGGCTGCCAGGGTTTCCACGATCAGCGCGATATTGGCGCCGCGCTCGCCCCCAAAAGCGAGAAGCGCTCCGGTGAGCGCCGCGCGTGGGTCGGTGGTGGGCTGGCCGCTCGCATCCACGGCCCAGCCCGGCGGTATCGCCTCGCCGGTCGCGGCGGCCTGCCTGATATTGACGAAGGCCGTCGCGCTCGTGGCCTGGTCAATGACCAAAGGCTGGCCGCCCGCGACGGGCGCGGCGAAGGAGAGCGGATTGGTGCCGTAGACGGCCTCCTGGCTCTTGCCCGCCGCCACCAGCGCCGGCCCATTGGCAAGGGCAAGCCCGATCAATCCTGCTTCGGCGAGACGGCGGGTGTAGTAGCCGAGTTCGCCGACCGTGTAGCTGTTCGCCTGGATCAGCAGCGCGAGGCCGTAGAGCCCGGCGCGCGCCTGCAATTCAGCAAAGGCGAGATCGAAACCGAGCTGGGCGATGCCTCCCCCGGCCTCGATCCGGATCGAGGCCGAGGTCGGAAAGCTGACCTCCGGGGTGACGGAGCCCGCGATCCGCCCGGCCGCGAGGCTATCGAGATAGTCCAGGAGATGCGCGAACCCGACAGAGGGACGACCCGACACTTCCGCAGCGATCGTCGCATCCGCGAGCGCTGCCGCGACAGCATCGCTGCCTCCAGCGGCCAGCACGGCGTGGCGCGCCATCTCGTGCGCGCCGTCTATCGTCATTCGCATCGCTGCCCCCGCCCCCCGCAAAAGCTGTGGCCCCATACCGGGGAAGAGCGGGGTTAAATCCAGCCTTGCGTTACGTCAACGACCGGAGCGGACGATCTGCGGACTGAAATGGCCGTAGTAAGGATAGGTGGCAGCTTGCGCACTCGCAGGCTGGCGCCATCCAAAACGGGATGACGATAGCTAGCGGGATGCGAGATGCGTGAAACGGATCAAAGACAGGTCCGGATCCCGTTCTTGACGATTTCTGGCCATTCCGGGCCGAGGGCTTCCCGCGCGTCGAGGGCGTTCTGATAGCCCGGCTCACCGTTCTTGAACATCATCACCGCGAGCTGCCTGTCATGGGTGCCGCTCACGATGGTCGGGCCAGGAACATAGGTGCTCCTGGCCTGATAGGTGTTGCCGGAGAACGAGCCACTGGTCTGGAAACTCCCCGGCATCTGGCTGACCGAGACATTGTTCTGAGACGCTGCGCCGCCAATGATGTAGCGGTCGTAGCCTGCCCTGATCGTCTCGATCGCGGCGCTCTTGGCTGCGACCTTTGCCGCCCCTTGAGGGCCGCAGGCCGGCGCAGCGCCGGCGTCGATCATCATGGTGTTCGCGAGGTTCGTGTCGCCGATGCACCGGCACAGCCGCCAACCAAAGCCGCGCAACCCAACACAGCAACCAAGAGCTTCATCGTCAGTCCCCCAACCCCGGCGATTCGTTCTCTTCAGACGCCGTTCCTGCCGTTCGGTAGCGACACGGTTCATGGCAGGCAATGGCCAATCGGGCCTACAGGGGCGCAATCGTCTCGGGTGCCGGGAAAGTCCGCTGCAGCGGCCGCCGATTGACCCCGGGGGATTGGACCGCGCTGCGACGTTGACAGGAATCGTGCCGTTCCCGATAAATCCGGGATGGTCGAGACGGATACGCATATCGTTGCCCGCGCTGCCGGCATCCCAACAGGCGGGATGCGGGACAGCCGATCGCTGCGTTAACACACGCGTATCGCGCCCCTGCAGCCTCGCCGGAAACGGACGGGGCCAATTTCACGCCTGTGCCTCGTCCATCTGAATGTGATGGAGTGAAATACGTGGCACAGAACATCTATGACGATCCAAAATTCTTCGCCGGCTACAGCCAGCTTCCCCGACAGGTTCATGGTCTGGCCGGCGCGCCGGAATGGCCGGCGATCCGCGCCATGCTGCCCGGCCTGACGGGCAAGCGCGTCGTCGATCTCGGCTGCGGCTTCGGCTGGTTTGCCCGGTGGGCGCGCGAGCACGGGGCCGGGTCCGTGCTCGGACTGGACGTCTCCGAGAAAATGATCGCCCGGGCGATCGCGGATACCTCCGACGCGGGCGTCGCGTACGCAATCGCCGATCTCGAGCTGCTCGACCTGCCCCAGGCTGCGTTCGACTTCGCCTTCAGCGCGCTGACCTTCCACTATATCGCGGATTTCGGGCGCCTGCTGCGCATGGTGCATCGCTCCCTCACGCCAGGCTCCCAGTTCGTGTTCACGATCGAACACCCGATCTACATGGCGGCTACGCATCCGCGCTGGTGGACCGACGAGGACGGCCGTAAGACCTGGCCGGTGAACCGCTATGCGATCGAAGGCGAGCGCCGGACCAACTGGTTCACCGACGGCGTGCTCAAATATCACCGGACGTTAGCCACGACGCTCAACACATTGATCGCAACGGGATTTTCGATCCGCCAGGTCGAGGAATTTGCCCCGACAGCCGATCAGATCGCCGAGAACCCGGGCCTGGCGGCGGAATGCGAGCGGCCGATGATGCTGCTGGTCTCCGCAGAGCGCTCAGCGAGCGACTGATCGGCCGCGGCCATTCGCAGGACACTCTCGGCAACGGGGACGTTCCGTTGCGGAGAGGTTTGGTGGGGGAGCGCCTGGCACGACGCCGCGCGCTCTCCCCGCTAGCACGCAGTTGTGACGGGCATCGGCTGCGCCAAAAGCCGCAATCCACTTTGGTCGCCGATGCTTCAGGGCCTGACATAGGTCCAGCCCTTCTCCTGCAGTTCCATGACGCGCACGACGCCGGATTTGACCAGCGTCGCCTCGGGGATCAGGCCGATCTCTTTGTTTTCCGTCTTGCTCATGTTCTCCTGGGTGTTGCCGCAAGCCTTGAATGAGATCGACGGCGTGCTCGCCGTGATCGCCTTGATCCGTGCCTTCACCGGCGAGGTATCCTCACGCAGCATGTGCAGGCCGGGGCCGAAGGTGACGATCTCGATCTCCACCTTCTCGCCGAGGTCCTTGTAGTATTGCGCCACGTTCGTCGCGTTGTTGAGCGCGAGATTCATCGTCGCCGGCTCGTTGGTGTTGACCTGCAGGATGAGCTGGTGCGGCTTCTTTTCCGCCGCGGGCTTTGCGGCCTGCGCCGTCACCTGCTTCTTCGGCTGCGCCAGCGCCGGCGGCACGACGATCAGCAACGCTGCGAGGCCGGCCAGCGAGACCCTCATGGCCTTGGCATATCCAGTCATGGTCTTCATCTCCCGTGGTTTGCGACGAGTTCGGCGACGGCTTGGGCGAGAAGGCTTGGGCGAAGACTACGGGTTCCGCGGCCTGGCGATGGCGCCCGGCCAGTTGCAGGCCGCGGCGACCTTCTCCCTCACCCGCTTCAGCCCGCCGAGCGCAAAGGTGCCGTCATGGGCAGCGCCGACACGCGGAGCGAGACGAATGGCGAGGTCGCCCTCGTCCGGCAGCGCCAGCAGGAGCTGCGCGACATCGCCCTTGAAGGCGACGCCGGCGCCGAACGAGGGCTGCGCGGCCGCCGCTTGCACCGACTGGCCGTCGTTGACGCGGTAGGAGATGGTGTAGTCCGTGCCGCCCTTGGCGAGCGCGGGGCCTGTGACGACGAGCTCGGTGCGGCCGCCACGGCAATGGATGGCGAGCTGGCTCAGCGCGCCGTCGGAACCGGTGCGGGCAGCCGCGGTGGCGGTGACGATCGGGCTATAATTCACCGGCGAGGTGGTTTCACTGATGATCCAGTTCTCCCCCCCGCGCGCCTGAGGCGCCGCCGGCTCCAGGCGCTGCGAGAGCGTGTCCAGGCATTTCAGCCGCTCGGCCTGCGCCATCTGGGAGCAGGCTCGCAGATGCGCCATCGGGTCGGGCGCCGCATTGGGTGCGCCTTGCGCGAGCGCGATCCCGCTTGCGGCGGCGAAGGCGACGGAGAGCGCGAAGGCCTTCATTGCAGCGCCCGCGGGGCGCGCGCCTGACGATCGAGCCATTGCTGCGCCGCCGAGAACCGCTCGAGCCCGGGCACGGTCGCGGCCAGGTTGATCGACTTCCATTTCGGGTCGAAGCCCGGCGCCTGGAGCTGGTCGATCCGGTTGAACAGCGTGTCGACGAAACGGGCGACGCGCTGATAGCGGTTGGTCTGGGGCTGCCAGTTGAAGGCGACGAGCGCAGTCGGCACCGAGATGGTCGGGACGCGCTCGCCGGCCTTGATCAGCCCGGGATATTCGCCCGCCTCCAGCACGGCCGGCAGATAATAATCCTCGAATTTGCTGTCATAGGGAACAGAGAGGAACTTGAATCCCGGCTCAAAACGGCCACGCACGAAGGCATCGACGGGCTTGGAGGTGATGAAGACGACCGCCGCCATCTCGCCCTTGCGCATCTGCTCCAGCGCGATCGGGTGGGGGATGAAGGTCTTCTCGGCGTTGATGCCGAGGCGGCTGAAGATCAGCGGGCCGGAATAGGCGGCAGCCGTGCCCAGCGTGTTGAAATTCACCTTCTTGCCGGCGAGGTCCTGCAGGCTCTGGATCTCCGGCCGGACAAAGATGTGCAGCTCCGAGGGGAAGAGATTGAGCACATAGGTGATCTGCCGCCGGATCTGCGGCATCTGGTTCCTGTATTCGTCCAGCGCGTCGGAATTGATGATCGCGGTGTCGATCCCGCGCAGATAGAGCAGCGAATTCAGGTTCTCGGTGGGCCCCCTGGTCACGATCGGCAGGACATGCAGGTTCGGCCCGTCATCGACGACGCGCGCCATCTCCGCCGCGAAGCGCAGCGGCGCCCCCTCGATCAGGCCGCCGGCGAGACCGACGGTCCAGGCATTCATCCGCTCCTTTTCCGCCTCAAAGGTCGGCGCGCGCCGCGGCGCAGCCCCGCGCACGGCCTCCAGCCGTGTCGTCTGCKCCTGCAGATCGCCTGGCGGGAGCGCCGGGACAAACAGGGTCAAGGCGGCGAGCAGGCACAGGCATCGTCCTGGAAACAGCGTCATTCCCGAACTCCCCTTTGGCATCCCCATTCGGCCATTCGGCCGTCTCCGCCCCCGCCCCGGCGTTTTACTGACGCAAGCCGTTCAAGCGCTCCTTCGCCTCCGGGATGCCGCCGGCCTGCGCCTTCGCATAAAGCTCGCGCGCCCTCGCCGCCTCGCCCCGTGTGCCATAGGTCCGCCAGGTCGAGAGGATGGCGGGGTCATAGGTTTCCGCGAGCATGAAGAACGCCCGGGCGCTGCCGGTTTCCGCGGCGCGCTCGAGCACGATCCGCGCCGAGGCGATATCGCCCTGCCCGATCAGGACGCTGGCGCGCGCAATCAGCCGCGTCGCCTCTGCCTCGCTGGCGACCGGCGGTGACTGCGGCGGCGCTGGCGGTGCAACGGGCTCGGCCAACGCGGCCGGCCTGGTGACCTGGTTCGCGGCCTGGCTGGAGGCCTGACTGGCCGGCGCAGGCTCGGGCGTGGCGCGCGCCACCGCCGTGCGCCGCGCCGCCTCGAGTTCCCGCGCCAGCGCAGCCGCCCTGCCGCGCTCGTCCTGCAGAGCCTGGCGCAGTTCCGCCGCGGCGCTCTCCGCCGCCTGCCTGAGCTTTCCCGCCTCCTCGCCCGCCTTGCGCAGGTCCGAGACCTGCACCCCGGCGTCGCGCCGCGCCTTCGCCAATTCGTCCGCGAGTGCGGCGCCGCGGGCGCGCTCCTCCTCGAGCACCTGGCGCTGTTGCGCCGCGCTCGTGGCCTGGGCCTCGCGCGCTGCTGCAATCTCCCGCGCCAGCCCGGCGGCTTTCTCCTGCTCCTGCCTGAGCGCGTCTGCGGTCTTCGCCAGTTCCCCCTGCTTCAGCTGCGTCGTATCCTCGCTGGCCTTGCGCAACGCTGCAGCTTGCGTCCCCGCTTCACGCTGCACCTTCGCCAGCTCGGCGGCGAGCGCAACGCTATGGGCGCGCTCATCGTTAAGCGCCTGACGCTGCTGCGCCGTGCTCGCGGCCAATGTCTCGCGCGCCGCCGTGACCTGAAGCGCGAGCGCTGCCGCCCTTTCGTGCTCCTGCCTCAGCGCGTCCGCAGTCTTGGAGGCGTCTGCCGTCCTGGCGGCCTCCGCCTGCCTGAGCCCTGCGGCCTCCTCGTTCGCCTTGCGCAGTTCCGCCAGCTGCAATCCGGCTTCGCGTTGCTCCTTCGCCAGTTCGCCGGCGAGTGCCGCGCTGCGGGAGCGCTCCTCCTCGAGCGCCTGGCGCTGCTGCGCCGTGCCCGTCGCCAGCGCCTCGCGCGCGGCTGAAACCTCGGCGGCAAGGGCCGCCGCCTGCCCGCGCTCCTGCCCCTGCGCATCCGCATTGGTTTCGGACTGTGCCTGCCTGAGCCCTGCGGCATCCGCATTCGCCTTGCTCAGCTGCGCCGCCTGCGTTTCGATTTCGCGCTGCGCCTTCGCCAGAGCGCCGGCGAGCGCGGCGCTGCGGGCGCGTTCCTCGTCGAGCGCCTGGCGCTGCTGCGCCGTGCCGGCAGAAAGCTCCTGCCGCGCCGCCGCCACCTGCTGTACGAGAGCGGCGGCCTGCTCACGCTCCTGCTTCAACGCGTCCGCAGCCTTGGCGGCGTCTGCGGTCCCGGCGACCTCTGCCTGCCTGAGCCTCGCCGCCTCGTCGCTCGCCTTGCTCAGCTCTGCGATCTGCAGCTGCCTCTCGCGCTGCGCCTTCGCCAATTCGCCCGCGAGCGCCGCGCTGCGGGCGCGCTCCTCGTCGAGCGCCTGGCGCTGCTGCGTCGTGCCGGCCGTGAACTCCAGCCGCACCGAGGCAACCTCACCTGCGAGCGCGGCCGCCCGCTCGCGCTCCAGCTTCAGCTGCTCGGCCTCTTCGCCCGCCTTGCGCAGTTGTGCCGCCTGCATCTCCAGATCGCGCTGCGCCGACGCCAGCTGGTCGGCCAAGGCGCTGCTGCGGGCATGTTCCGCCTCGAGCGCCTGACGCTGCTGCTCGGTGTCCGCGCTCAGTGCCTCCCGCGCTGCGGCAACCTCGCGCGCCAGCGCAGCCGCCTGCTCGCGCTCCTGTCCAAGCGAGGCCGCGGCCCTTGCGACCTCCGCCTGCTTCAGTTGCGCGGCGTCTTCGCCGGCCTTGCGCATGTGTTCGGCCTGCATCCCGGCGTCGCGCTGCGCCTTCGCCAGTTCGCCAGCCAGTGCGGCGCTGCGGGCCCGTTCGCCTTCGAGGGCCTGGCGATATTGCGCAGTGCTGTCAGTGAGTTCCTGCCGCGCAGCAGCGACCTGTTGCGTCAGATTTGCAGCCTGTTCGCGCTCCCGTCGGAGCGCTTCCGCGGATTTCGCGGCCTGGGCCCGCAATTGCAGCACGTCCAGCTGTTCGAGGGTGCGCCCGGCCTCGACCGGATCTTCCACCCGGGTTTCGGGCGGCCGGGAATTCGGGGATTTCTGCGCATCGGGCGCCGGCGCCGTGGTCAGCTGCCGGATGTCCGCCGGCGCGTTGGCCCGGCTGGATTCGCCCGTTCGCGGCGCTGGAGGCGGGCTCTTCGCGTTCCGGTCCGGCGACGGGGCGCGCATCGCGACCTGCGGCCCGGCCTTGCCGCCATCGTCGCGCTGAACCAGGCCGCCGATCCAATAGAAAAACAGCAGCGCCGCAGCGACGAGCGCGGCGGCGGCGATCGGCAGATAGAGGCGTCGCCTCGAGCGGCGCTCCGTGGCGCGATCATCCGGTCCTTCGCCCTCGAGAAGGAAGTAATTGTCATGAGCCAATGGGTGCCAATGCGTCGGCGTGATCGTGATCGGCTCATCGTTCTTGCCGATCCACTGGCCTGTCGCCGCCATCCAGTGAGCAACGTCATAGATGCCACTCGAATCATCCTCGAGGATGACGAATGTCCCGTCCTTCGGTGCGGTTTCGATCTCGTTGCGCATTTAATAGACGCCTGTTCAGGCGGTCTTAGCGGACCATTACGTCTCCACTTCACCTGCAAGGGAACGCCAATCCACCCCGGCAGGTTGCGCAAAGGTTACACATTATTGTGGAGCTAGGCCACAACGTCCCGGCACTGGGGGAAATCCGACAGTATCCGCACGTATTGCGCGTAAAAAACTCTTCCGCGCTTGCGCATCATCAGGGCCGCATAACCGAGCGCGGCCGTCGCGATGCGCCCCCGCCGGAGCGGACGCTGCAGCACGTCCCAGCCATGGCGCGGGCCGCGGGGCGGGATCGGACGGAGGGGCCAGCATCCCGGAGCCTGCCCTTTCCCGCAGGGGCAGCAGCGCCTGATTGCAGCGCGGGGCGAGCCCGCGCCACGATTTCGGTCAGCGACTGGGTGGCACGGAGATCGGCGCCCTCGCCCTCAGCTCATCGGACCGTCCCGAAAACCGTAATCCAGTTTTCGGGACGATGAGCTAAGCATCTGTGTTTGCATCGGCTTGCCCGAAAACCGCAATCCAGTTTTCGTGCCGATGAGCTAAGCATCTGTGTTTGCATCGGCTTGGCCCGAAAACCGCAATCCAGTTTTCGGGCCGATGCTTGGCTCAGAACATGAAGCCCGGGCCGCCCCAGGGCCCGAAATMGAAGGCATCCTGCGCCATCGCCGCCGTCATCTGGCGTTCGTCGGCCAGCTTCTTGGCGAACACCATCTGCCGGAACTGGGCATAGGCCGTCTGGTCGCCGAAATAGACGCATTGGCAGACGATCGGGTCGGCATAGACATAGACCATCTGGTTGTTCTTGACCTGCTGGACGAACTTGTTGGGCGGGAACTTGCGCAAGGTCGCCAGGCGTTCCGGCGTATTGGCGGGCTGGGGAACGAAGCCCGCCGCCGACAGCATGTCTTCCTTGTTCTGAACGGCGTCAGTGGTCGACTGGCACCCGGCCAGCGAGGCCGATGGACACCACCAGCCCCGCCAAAGAACATTGCTTCATCGATTATTCCTCCGCCCCGGAATGGGAATGCGCGCCCGGACGTTCCCCAACGCGAGGCGGACCATGGACCGGACGTTGCGGCTTTCAAAGCGCGACTGGCGCAACCCCACCGGCCCGGCCCGCAGGACGACCAGCGCGGCTGCGCCGCGATGACCGGCCGGGACATCGCGACGTCATTCATCGGGAGGCGGTGGAAGGCCGCTCCTACTGCATGTCGGCGAAGGCATCCTTCAGGCGCGAGACGGCCTCGGCGACATTGGCGCGCTGCGTCGCCAGGTTGAAGCGCAGGAAATTGTCGCCGCCGGAGCCGAAGGTCGCGCCATGGCTGGCTGCGATCTTCGCCTGTTTCTCGACCCTTGCGATGAACTCCTTTGACTCCATGCCGGTGCCGGAGAAATCGACCCAGGCGAGATAGGTCGCCTCCAGCGGCATCGAGCGCAGGCCGGGAATGCTGTCGATGCCCTCGTCGAAGAGCCGGCGATTGCCGTCGAGATAGGCGACGAGCTCGTCGACCCAGGCCGCGCCCTCGGGGCTGTAGGCGGCGGTCGCCATCGCCATGCCAAACGAGTTCGGCGAGATGCCGAGCGCGTTCATCCGCGCCCGGAACGGAGCCCGCAGCGCCTCATCGGGGATGATGACATTGCCGGAATGGCAGCCGGCGATGTTGAAGGTCTTGGTCGTCGCGGTCATCATCACCAGGCGGTCGATGATCTCGGGCGCCGCCACGGGCATCGCGATGTGCTTGTGGCCGGGCATGACGAGATCATGGTGGATCTCGTCGGAGACCAGGATCAGGTCGTGACGCACGCAGAACTGTGCGATCTCKCGCAGCTCGTCGCGGGTCCAGACCCGCCCGCCGGGATTATGCGGCGAGCAGAGCAGCAGCATGCGCTCGTTGCCGGTCATCTGCGCATCCCAGCCGGCGATATCGAGGAGGTAGCGACCGCCCCCGTTCACGAGCTTGCATTCGACGACCTGCCGCCCCGCCGCCTTAATGATGCGGGCGAAGGCGTGGTAGACCGGGGTCATCACGATGACGCCCTCGCCCGGCTTGGTATAGGCATCGACGCAGAGCGCCGTGCCGTTCACCAGCCCATGCGTGGTGAAGATCGCCTTCTCATCGACTTCCCAGCCATGGCGCGCCTTCATCCACCAGCGGATGGCGTCGTTGCTCGCCCGCTCATCGCCGAAATAGCCGTAGATGCCGTGCGCCGCCATGGCCTCGACCGCAGCTTGCACGCAGGCCGGCGGCCGGAAATCCATGTCGGCCACCCACATGGCCAGCCCACCGGAGGGCGAAACCCCGTAATGGGTCTCCATCGTGTCCCATTTCGCGCAATGCGTGCCGCGGCGGTCGATCCACTGGTCGAATGTCTGAGCGATGGTCATCAGGGTCCTCAGGTGAAGGGCCGTTTCGGAGAGGCCGTCTTGGGGAGAAGCAATGCCGCGTCGGAGGCTCGCGCGCCAGCAGAACACACGCAATCCATGCCAGCGCGGCGCGCGTACGTGCTGCGGCAAAGATCCCGGAAGCGGCCCGGCTTCGACATCTTGGAAGTGGAGCGCTTCAGCCAGTATCGGCAGATTTGCGTGAAGTCATCGGGTAAATTTTGAGCGCTTTGCTTGTAATTTTTCAGACACGATCGTCATCGAATTCAGAAACTTAGCCACAGAACCTCGACAGGAACATCGAATCGGGCGAAATATGACGCGGTGGCGCCAAGCAGCGCCTGACGTCTGTATTCACGGTCCCTGGCGGAGGGTGTGGATGGCGACGACGACTGCGATGGCCTCCTGCCGCGAGGCGGCAGCATCTTTTCCTTTTGATACCGCGTCTCGGGACGCAAAGCGGCATTGCGGCATGGCTGCGGGCCTTCACGGCCTTCTCCAGGCCCGAACCGATTCGACCACTGATCTGAGTCCTGCCGCGCCCGAAACCGGGCGCCATGAGGCGGCCGTCGAACGGCCGCGGTGACGGGAGGGGGCGATGGCGGCACGCAAAGCGAGGCTTTCCCAATCCTGGCCCTGGGGCGCGCGCCTGCTCCTCGGTAGCTGCGGGCTGCCCTTGCTCGGGGCTGGCGCGGCCCAGGCACAAGCCTGCCCGCCTGGGCCGGTCGCGGTGAACGGCACGAGTTGTGTCGTGCCATTGGGCTCGACGATCACGGTGATTTCGGCCGCGACGCCAGGACTGCGGGCGACAAATCCCGGTGGGCAGATCAGTGCAAACAGCGTGACGATCAATCTCGGACCGGGTGCGGCCCCGAGAAACTATATCGGCGCCGAAGCCGTCGATGGCGGCGTGATCAACTTCGATGGCAGCACCCTGGCGACCGTACAGGCCGCCACCGGCCAGCGCGGGCTCGTCTCATCCGGCGCGGGAAGCCATATCTCTGCGAACGGCGCGAACATAACGCTCGGCACCGGGGCGGTCGCGGTCACCGACAATCTCGCGATCCTTGCCAGCGGCGGCGGAACTGTCTTTGCGCTCGCCGCCAATGTTGCAACGCTTGGCGGAGGCAACGGCAGTTCCAACCACGCGGTGGTTGCCACAGGCACCGGCAGCCGGATCGACCTCGTCGGCGGCACCGTCAGCACGGCCTCCCGGGGCTCGTTCGGCGTGCTCGCGCAAGGCGGCGGCACGATAGTCCTGGCCGACACGACCCAGGTCACCACCAGCGGCGCTCAGATCGTTGCCGGAAACATCGGCAGTCATGCCCTGCTCTCCACCGGCGCGGGGAGCACGATCATCGGGACCGGTATTACGCTGTCCACGACCGGCGCATTTGCGAGCGCCGCCCGGGCCGAGATCGGCGGCTCGATTTCGCTCGCCGGCAGCACGCTCACCACGAGCGGCACCTCCAGCGCAGACACTGATCCCGCGTCAGCCATACGCGTACTCTCCGGAGGCTCGGCCCAGGTGGTGAACAGCACGATCACCACGACAGGCCAGCGCGGCACCGGCATCTCGGTCGAGGGCGCGGGATCGCAGGCCACCGTCTCCGGCACGACCGTCACGGCGGCAGGAACCCGCGCCAACGCGGTTTTCCTCTTCACCGGCGGCACCGGCAGTTTCAGCAACAGTTCGCTGAGTTCCGCCGGCCCGAACGCCGTGCTGGTCCAGGATGCCGGCTCTGCCATCACGCTGACCAACACGCAGATCCAGGGCACGGGCGGCGCCGCCGTGATCAGCTACGGGCTGCGGGTGATCAATGGCGCGACCGCGACCATGACCGGCGGCTCCTCCTCGACGAACGGACGCGACAGCCCCGGCATCACGGCGGCCGGGGGCGGCACGGTGACGGCAACCAATGTCGCCGTCCGGACCTCGGGCAACGACAATGCCATGGGTGTGATCGCCGATCTCAACGGCTCGATCACCCTGAATGGCGGCAGCGTCGAGACGACCGGCGGCGAGGTCAGGGCAGGCGCGCGCCCACACGGCCTCGTCGGCCGCAACCCGGGCGGCGTGCTGACCGCGACGGGGACCAGCGTGACGACATCGGGCTTCATTGCCATGGGCGTCGTCGCCGATGACGGCGGCACGGTGACGATTTCCAACAACAGGATCACCACCAGCGGCGTCAGCGGCATCGGCCTGTTCTCGGTCACCGAGCAGACCGGGGCGGAATTCGTCGCGAACCTGACCGCAAGCAACCTTGTCCTGGAGACCTCCGGCAACCTGGCACATGGCGTCACCGCGCAGTCGCGCAACGATATCTCCGCGCCGAAGGCGACCGCCACCGTGAACGATGCCGCGATCACCACCAGAGGCAACAACGCGGTCGGGCTGCGCGCCGTGCTCGGCGATTACGGCACGCGCCCGATCACCGGGCGTGGCGAAGCGGCGGTGATCGCCAACCGCACGACCGTGCTCACGGTCGGCGAAAGCTCGCATGGCACGCTCTCGCGCGACAATCCGACCTCGGTGACGATGAACCAGACCTCGGTGCTGGCGACGGGCGCGACCGCGCATGGCTCCGTCGCCGAAGCCGGCGGCCTGATCATCGGCAACCAGGCGAGTGTGACGGCGACGGGCGCGCAATCGGCGGCGCTCTTCGTCATCGGTGCGCCGGGAGCCGTCTCGAACGCGCAGTTCACCGACAGCACGCTGACGAATGTCAGCGGTCCGACGATCGGTGTTGCCGGCAACGGCAATGTCAGCCTGACCGGCTCGACCGCGGGTGGCAGCGGCGAGTGGCTGCGCGTCGGCAGCAGCCTCGCGTTCCCGCCGCTGACCCAGCTCCCTCCGCTCGGCGGCGTTCCCGACCTGCCGGATCCTGATCCCGACCTGCCGCTTCCCGGCGCCCTGCCCGGGTTGCCGCCGCCGACCGCGCTCCCGGTGGTGCCTGGCCTCGCCAACGTCACGGTGACGCGCTCGACCGTCACCGGCTCGGCCTTCACCGCGCCCGGCAGCGTCTCGAACGTGACCCTGGTCGACAGCACCTGGATCATGACCGGCAATTCGAACCTGACCAATCTCGTCAATGACCCGAGCCTGATCCAGTACACCCCGCCCGGCGGCGACCCGACCCTGCTTGCAAGCTACAAGACGCTGACGGTGGTGAACTATCTCGGCGAAGGCGGCCAGCTCGGCCTGAACACCTTCCTCGGCAATGACAGCGCCCCCTCCGACCGACTGATCATCGATGGCGGCCGCGCCACGGGCTCATCGCCGCTGCTGATCGCCAACACGACCGGCGCCGGCGACCTGACGCGCAGCAACGGCATCCTGGTCGTCGACGCGATCAATGGCGGCACGACCGCAACTGGCGCCTTCACGCTGGGGCGGCCCGTCGTCGCCGGCCCCTATGAATACCTGCTCTTCCGCAGCAGCGTCGATGCCTCGGGTCCCGACAACTGGTACCTGCGCTCGCATCTCAATCCGGGACCGGATGATCCGGTCCCCAACTTCCGGCAGGAGACCTCGCTCCACGCCGCCCTGCCCGCGATGCAGCTGATCTATGGCCGCACACTGATCGACAGCCTGCATGAGCGCGTCGGCGAATTGCGCCCGCTGGAGGCGCCTGCAGTGACCGAAGAGCGCACGATCTGGTGCAAGAACCCCGAGAAGAATTTCCGCTGCACGACCGTGGTGCAGTTGCCGGCGAGCGCCACGGCGCCCGGCCGCTCCTATGCCTCATCAGGCTGGGCCAGGATCATCGGCCAGCACAGCAACCATGATGGCGGGCCAGGCGGCATCTTTCGCAATGGCCCGAGTTACGATTACGACCTCTACGCCTTCCAGGCCGGGCTCGACCTCTATCGCAGCGTCAGCGCCGACGGCAGCAGAGACCATGCCGGCATCTATGGCGCGATCGGCCGGATCGAGGGCGACGTCACGCATTTCAACGGCATCAAAGCCGGGACCAATAGCAGCGACGCCTATTCGCTCGGCGCCTACTGGACGCATTTCGGGCCCTCGGGCTGGTATCTCGACGGCGTCCTCCAGGGCACCTGGTATGATGCCAAGGCCGATTCCAAACGCGGCTTCGTGCTCAACCGCGACACGTTCGGCTTCGCCGCCTCGCTCGAGGGCGGCTATCCCCTCCAGCTCGGCAACGGCTTCATCCTCGAACCGCAGGCGCAGCTGGTCTACCAGACGGTGGCAGGCGGCTCGGCTTTGGACACCGCGGCGCTGGTGCGCTTCTCCGATGCGGAGTCGCTGGCCGGGCGCATCGGCGCGCGTCTCGCGAAAAGCTGGACGCTTGAGGAGGCGACGCCCGGCGCCAGGCCGCGCCTGATGACCGCCTGGCTGAAAGCCAGCCTGTGGAACGAGTTTTTGGGCAATCCCAAAACCTCGTTCTCCTCGGCGACCGGCTTCATTCCCTTCCGCTCCGACCTCGGCGGCGCCTGGGCCGAGCTGAAGGCCGGCATCGACGCGCAGCTCACCCGCAACACCGCGCTCTACGCCACCGCCGGCTACTCGATCGGTTTCGACGGGCGCTCGCACGCCTATGACGGCCGGCTCGGGATCAAGGTGAGCTGGTAAAGGTTATCTCCGGGGCTTTGGCCGGAAAGGCCGACGGCAGAGCGAGCATCGTCGCCGGTCCGACCACGTCCCCTCTGTCCTGCGGATGATGGAAGGAGCCAAGCCATGGCCAAGATGAAGGCTGCCGTGTTCGTTGGGAAGAACCGGATCGTCCTCGAGGACAAGGCGATTCCCGATGTAGGGCCGACCGACGCGCTCGTCAGGATCACGACTACGACGATCTGCGGCACCGATATCCACATTCTGAAGGGCGAGTATCCGGTCGAGAAGGGCCTGATCGTCGGTCATGAACCGGTCGGCGTCATCGAGAAGCTCGGATCGGGCGTCGAGGGCTATTCCGAGGGGCAGCGCGTGATCGCCGGCGCCATCACCCCGAGCGGACACAGCTATGCATGCCTCTGCGGTTGCGGCTCGCAGGATGGGCCGGGAACGCGCCACGGCTTCAAGGCCGCGGGCGGCTGGAAATTCGGCAACACCATCGATGGCTGTCAGGCGGAATACCTGCTCGTCAGGGACGCCATCGCCAATCTCGCGCCTGTCCCCGACGAATTGACCGACGAGCAGGTCCTGATGTGCCCCGACATCATGTCGACGGGTTTCTCGGGGGCGGAGCGCGGCGGCGTCAGGATCGGCGATACCGTGGCCGTCTTCGCGCTCGGCCCGATCGGCCTGTGCGCTGTCGCCGGCGCCAGGCTGATGGGCGCGAGCACGATCATCGGCGTCGACACCGTTGCGGCCCGCTTAGCGGTCGCGCGAGCGCTCGGCGCCGATCACGTGGTCGACTTCAAGGTGGGCGACCCGGTCGAGCAGATCATGACACTGACGGACGGACGTGGCGTCGACGTCGCGATCGAGGCGCTCGGCACGCAGCAGACCTTCGAGGCCGCGATGCGCGTCCTGCGACCGGGCGGGACGCTGTCGAGCCTCGGCGTCTATTCCGGCGACCTCGCCATCCCGCTCGATGCCTTCGCGGCGGGCCTCGGCGATCTCAGCATCGTCTCGACGCTCTGCCCGGGCGGGAAGGAGCGGATGCGCCGCCTGATGAGCGTCGTCGCCTCGGGGCGTGTCGATCTCAAGCCGCTCGTGACCCATCGCTTCACGCTCGACGAGATCGAAACCGCCTACGAGCTCTTCGGCCACCAGCGCGACGGCGTGCTGAAGGTGGCGATCACGCCGTGAGCGCCGGCGCGGGGGCGTTGGCGCAGGTCCAGGGGCATACCCACACGGAGCTTGCGTGGCGGGAGGCCGATCCAATCCTCCTCCTCCGCACGAAACCGGGGGGCCCTCGCCCCGTAGCGGCCGTTGCCGGCGCTGCCTATGCTCGCGCCGGACACGCAGATCGCGCGAGGGATCGGGAACGCCGCATGACAGCGATCATCACGGACAATGCCGAGCAATACCGCGATAACCGCAAGCTTGCGGCGCGGGCCCGGCTCCACAGCCAGTACAGCATCTCCGAGACGGGCTGGTTTCCATGGGTGGCCGGGCAATTGCCGCTGCGCCCCGGCGACCATGTCCTCGATATCGGCTGCGGCCCGGGCTGGTTCTGGGCCGGTGCGGTGGACGCGCTGCCGCAACCGATCAACCTGACGCTCGCCGATCTGTCGCCCGGCATGGTCCAAGAGGCGGTCGGGCGCTGCCAGGCCCTGTCGCTCGGATCGGTCCGCGGCGAGGCAGCCGACGCGACAGCGCTGCCCTTCGCGGACGCATCGTTCGATGCCGTCATCGCCATGCATATGCTCTATCATCTGCCCGACCCCGCCGCGGCCATCGCCGAGATGGAGCGTGTTCTGAAGCCCGGCGGCTGTCTCGCGGTCACGACCAACGATATCGGCAATCTGCGGGCGCTCTACGAACTCACCACGGTCTTCGGCAGCGACCGGTCGATCCGTCCGGGGCAAGTTTCGGCTTTGAGACCGCCGAAGACTTGCTGCGCGCGCGCTTTGGCAATGTGAGCTTTGCCCGGCAGCCGGCGCAGCTGCGGATCACCGAGCCGGACGACGTCTTCCTGGCGCTCACCTCCTATCCACCGGGAGACAGGGCGACAGAGGCCGAGCTCGGCCGGTTTCGCGACGCGATCGAGGCCGCCTTCGCACGGGGGAACGGCGTGCTCGAAGCCGAGAAGCAGATCGGGCTGTTCGTCGCCCGGAAGGCGCAGGGATAGGCGAGCGTCTCTCGGCGGAGCGTAGTCTGCTTCGCCCCCTGCCCTTGCAGGCGCTGCCGGCGGACCTGGATTGACGCGCCAAAAGCAAAAATGCGCCCGCCGGCCCCATGACGGGACCGGCGGGCGAAATGAATGGGGCTGATGGCTGTTGCGCCTATCGCGGTGGCGGGCGCACGCCTTCGAGGATCTGGCGGATCACGCGGATATCGCCCTCGATCGTCGACAGGCGGTTATTCGCCGCCTGCTCCGCGCTCTCGCGCTTGGCGAGCTGCGCCTCGACGATGGCGATTCGCATGTCGTGGACATCGTCCTTGGCCCGCAACTGGCCATAGGACAGGCTGACTGTGACGATGACCGCGACCAGCGAGACGACCGTCATCCCGATCGAGAGGATGTTGCCGAGGCCGAGATCGAGACGGGGTTTCACGGCGTCCATCCGCATTGCCTTTCGCCATGCTCGTTATGCTTCACGACATCCGCCTTCTCGCGATCGCTCATCGCCGCCGCGGCCTGGGCAGAGGGGCGGAACGGGCGGGCGGTGTCGCAGAAATCACCGGCCATCCCGGCGCAGCCAGCGATGAAGGCGCTGATCGAGAGCAGCAGGGCCAAGACTGTCGATCTCATCGTCACGCTTCCCTTTGTCAGTGATGGCTTTTCGGCGAGCGCGCTCCTGCTCGGCCTGAAGGGTTGCTTTCCCCTCGCGCCGGCCCTTCGCGTAGGCTCCGACCAGGATTGCGAGCAGCGCGCCGAGCGCGGCGATGGCCCCGGCAAAGCGGCTCCAGAGTGCGGAAAGCACGCTCACGCCGCCGCCTCCTGTTGCGCGCGATGCCAGCGCCAGAGCAGGAAGGCGCCCCCGCACACGAAGGCGAGCGCAAGCACGAGCTGCGCCGGCCCGCTGGTGAAGGCCTGGAGCAGGCCAGAGAGCGGCGTCGCGACCTTGATGGCATTGTCTACAGTCACGACCGGGGGTTTTGCGGGGCGCGCCGCAACCGTATTGCTGGAGACATGCGAGCCGCGCGCCCACAGGCCGGCCTCGGCCGAGCGCCGGTTGATCAGGCCGTCCAGCCTTCGCCCGCCGGCATGGACCCATTTCATCAGCTCGCCCGGCACGGCCGCGACTTGGCCGGCATTCAGCGTCTTCAGCAGCGTCGAGCGGGCGAGCGCCCCCTCGCCGACATTGAAGGCAAACGAGACGAGCGCCGCGAACTGCCCCTCGTTCAGCGGCACCTTGACCAGGCTCGCGACGGCGCGCTCGAACCGGGCGAGATCCTTGATCAGAAGCTGTTCCGCTTCCTGCTGCGTGATCTTCAGGCCCGGCCGGACATGGGCCCCCGTCGAGCCGTAGCCGATCGTCAGGACGCCTGCCACGTCCCGATAGGCGGTCAGCCGGCATCCTTCCCAGCGCTTGATCAGCGCCAGGCCTTCATCGCTGATGCGACGCGTCATGTCTGTGCTCCGTGCATGAAAAAGCCGCCCGGTCAGGGGCGGCGCGGTCATCGCGGCGGCCTCCGCATCATGCGAAGACCTGCCCGAAGCTTTGGGAACGGCGGGGGGCTGCCCTGCGGTTCAGAAATGGAAAGGCCGCCGGCCAAACGCGGCCAGGCGAAGCCGCTTCATCCACTCGGTCGTTGCGGCAGGTTCCTCAAAGTGTTCAGCTGATCGCTCACGAGGGAGACGGAGCGATGCACGAAGATGACGCTGACGTCCTGGCAGACCTGAGCAGCAGCCAGATCCTGATCGTCACAACCCTGATCGACCTGTTGATCGACAAGGGGCTTGTTCAACGCGGCGAGGTCGTGGCCCGCTACGACCAGCTCCTGGCGAATAGCAAGGGCAACGCGGCCAGCATCTCGGTGCTGCAGCCCATCGTCAGCGTGCTGAGCTATCTCGCCCATGACGACACGCGAGGGCTCTCGAAACCGTCCCATTGAGCACGGCACGCGAACCGCGGCAGTTCTGGTCTCCCGGTTTCGATGTCATCCCCCATGGCGGCCGTCGCGCTGCACGCTATAAGTGCGTCCGGCTTTCCAGCGGGGACTAAGAGATGCAGATTGGTTTGGTTCTCTTTCCAAAATTGACGCAGCTCGACCTGACAGGCCCGGCCGAGGTGTTTTTCCGCATGCCCGGGGCCAAGGTTCATCTGCTTTGGAAAACCCTGGAGCCGGTTACATCGGACCGTGGCCTGTCGATTCTGCCGACGATGCGCTTTGACGATTGCGCCGCCCTCGATCTGATTTGCGTGCCCGGCGGCCCCGGCCAGATCGAGCTGATGAGCGACGCAGAGACGCTCGGCTTTCTCAGGCGGATCGCAGCCGGCTGTCAGCTGGTGACCTCCGTCTGCACCGGTTCGCTGGTGCTCGGCGCGGCCGGCCTGCTCGAGGGCTACAGGGCGACCTCGCACTGGTCCTCGATCGACCAGCTTGCCTTGCTCGGCGCGATCCCGGTCGCGGAGCGTGTCGTGAAGGACCGCAACCGCATCACGGGCGCGGGCGTCACGTCGGGAATCGATTTTGCGCTCACCGTCGTCGCCGATCTCCTGGGAGAGGACATCGCCCGGGAGATCCAGCTGCAGATGGAATATGACCCAAAACCTCCCTTCGACGGCGGATCGCCGCGTTCGGCCTCAGCCGCCCTGGTCGAGGCGACGCGCCAGAAGATCGCGCCCTTCATCGACCGGCGGCGGCTTGCGACCGAACTCGCCGCCGCCCGCCTGCGCGAGCGAGCAGAGGGTTCGGTCCGCTGAAAGCGGCCAAGGTGCCTTGGGTGGAGCCATGTAAGGCGGGGCAGTCAGCTCATGGGCCCGTATGGGCTTGCGTCGCTTGGCTTTCTCACAAAGCTCTGGAATGATCCGCTGAAGATCGCCTCGTTTGCCCGAGCCTCGCCATTGTCCGCCTGCATTCCAAACGAGATCGCAACGCCTGCCTTCTACGCATTTGTGGCAGTTGCTGCGTCAATCAACCTATTTTTCGCCGCCCGCATCCTCGGGAATGCGCGATCCCGATCGCAAGACAGCACTCACTTCAGGGGCTCGCTATTCCTCGCCCTGGTTGGCGTTCATCGCGTGCAGCGTCGTCGCTGGACCGGGCCGACGCCGTCCCCGCAAGATCAAGCCTTGCTTCGGCACACTCGCCTGAAGCTGTTGGGGCTTTCATTCGTCACCGGTATCGTCGGTGTCGCCCTGCTGTTCCTGTTGAGCAGCCAGACATGCTGGTTTCAAAGCCTGAGATCGGTTTGAATCCGAGCTTCGGCTCAACGCCGCCCCGAGGGGCGGCCGCTCGTCAGTTCACACCCCTCCCCGCCCTTCCCTTTGGTCGCAGCTTACGGCTCTATTCTGCCCGAGACATGCGGGTATTGGGCTGAGGACTGAGATGAGTGTGGATATACGCTATGCCGCCGAGAGCGATCTCGCCGGCTGTCACCGCTGCCTTGATGACGTCGCCCGCGAGGGGCGCTGGCTCTCGCGCCTGAGCGCGCCGCCGATCGAGCGCTACGCGGATTTCATCGCCGGCCTGCGCGAGGCCAACGCCCCGCGGGTCGTGGCAGTCGATCGCGAGGTTGTCGGCTGGTGCGACATTATCCCGGATGCCTCCCCCGTTCGCGCCCATGTCGGCAAACTAGGGATGGGGCTGCTCGCCAGCCATCGCGGCTTAGGCCTCGGCCGGCGCCTGCTCACGCTCGCGCTCGACCGGGCGCGTCAGCGCGGGCTCGAGCGCATCGAACTCTCGGTCCTCCACGACAACAAGGCGGCGCGCGCCCTCTATGAACGGCTCGGCTTCCAGATCGAAGGACGGCGCCGGCGCGACTGGAAGCGCGATGGTGTCTACCGCGACAGCATCCTGATGGCGCTGGATCTCGGGGCGCCCTAGTGGCCGCTCCCTTGTGTTCCGTTGACGCCGCCTCATGAACTGACATCGAACCAGGCCCCGGCAAGCAACAGGCCCGGACAAGCTCGGACCGATTCCGCCCTGCGCCGACGCCCGCCGCTCTCATCTGCGCCGCTCACCGGGGCGTCGCCCCCCTCATTCATTCCGCCGTTGCGGCACGTTCCTCAAAATGTTCAGCTGGTCGCTCAATGAGGGAGACGGAGCGACGCACGACGATGACGCTGACGTCCTGGCAGACCTGAGCAGCAGCCAGTTCCTGATTGTCACAACCCTCCTCGACCTGTTGATCGACAAGGGCCTTGTTCAACGCGGCGAGCTCGTGGCCCGCTACGACCAGCTCCTGGCGAACACCAAGGGCAACGCCGCCAGCATCTCGGTGCTTCAGCCCATCGTCAGCGTCCTGAGCTATCTCGCCCATGACGACACGCGCGGGAACGCGAAGCCGTCCCATTAAGCCGGCTCGCGCGAGCCGCCCTGGTCTCCCGGTCGGGAGCTGCGCGGGTCATCGGCGCCGCATCCGCAGCAAAGGCCTGCCGAAGCGGTGGGAACGCGTTGGCGCCGCGGTTCAGAAATTGAAAGACCAGCTCGGGGGCGGCTGCGCCGGCGCGCCCGATCTGCTCGCGGGCAAGGAACAGGGTCCGGGCTGTCGCGGATTTCCGGGACTGTGCTTTTTCCGGTCCAGGGGCTGCTCGCGGCTTCCGCCCGGACCTCTCGCGCGGTAGAGCGCATGGCGGGTCAGTCGTCAGTGGAATGCAGCGTGCAGAACAGCTCAGCGTCTCCGGCCCAACCGGGTGAGCCGAACGAGGCGACCCGGACCGCCGTTTCCGGCACGCCGGGCGAAGTGTTGCGGACCTTCCTCAAGCTCGGCCTGACCTCCTTTGGAGGCCCAGTCGCCCATCTCGGCTATTTCCGGGATGAGCTGGTGGTGAGGCGCAAATGGATCGATGAAACCGGCTATGCCGATCTCGTCGCCCTGTGCCAGTTCCTGCCGGGTCCGGCCTCCAGCCAGGTCGGTTATGCGCTCGGTCTGCTACGGGGCGGGCCGTTGGGTGGGCTCGCGGCCTGGTGCGCATTCACGCTGCCCTCCGCCCTGCTGCTGGTGCTCTTCGCCCTTGGTGCGACAGTCTTCAGCGGTCCCATCGGCTCAGGGTTGATCCATGGCCTGAAGCTCGTCGCCGTGGCCGTGGTGGCCCAGGCAGTCTGGGGCATGGCGCGCTCCCTCGCTCCGGACAAGCCGAGGGCCGGCATTGCGCTCGGGGCCGTCCTGGTCGTGGTCTTCTTTCCGGGCTCGCTCGGCCAGATCGCGGCCATCCTCGCGGGCGGCCTGACGGGCGTGTGGCTGTGTCGGGACGCCGCGACGATCCAGCCCGGCCATCTGACCTTTTCGGTATCGCGGCCAGTCGGCTTCGTGGCCTTGGCGCTGTTCTTCGTGCTGCTCGCAGGCCTGCCATTGGCGGCGACGGCCACGGGAGCGCACGGGGTGGCGCTCCTCGATGCCTTCTACCGCTCCGGCGCGCTCGTGTTCGGCGGCGGCCATGTCGTCCTTCCGCTGCTGGAAGTCGCCGTGGTGCAGCCTGGCTGGATCAGCCCTGGCGCTTTCCTCGCCGGGTATGGTGCGGCGCAGGCCGTGCCGGGGCCGCTGTTTACCTTCGCCGCATATCTGGGTGCGGCCATGACGCCGTTGCCCAACGGGCTCGCCGGTGCCGCGATCTGCCTTGCGGCAATCTTCCTTCCCGGACTGCTGCTGGTGACGGGTGCGCTGCCATTCTGGAACGCCTTCCGCACCCGGCCGCTCGCGCAGGCGGCCATGCGCGGCACCAATGCCGCGGTCGTCGGCATCCTGGCATCTGCGCTCTACAGCCCGGTTTGGACGAGCGCGATCCTGGACGCGCGCGACTTCGCTGTCGCCCTTGTCGGTTTCGCCCTCCTCACGATCTGGAAGGCCCCGCCCTGGATCGTCGTCCTGATGACAGCTGCGAGCGGGATCGGCCTGGCGCTGCTTTGAGCATGCGCTTTCGGCATCCCGGCCCAAACCTGTTTTCCACCCGCCGAGACTTCCTCGCCCCGGGTGCCTTGTGTCCCCATCCAAGTCCCGCCCGGTTCGGCAGGGGCGCGGTCATCCCGGCCGCATCCGCATCATGCGCACGTCTGCCCGAAGGGCCTGGATCTCAGGGCTGGCCAGCAACCGGGATTGCTCCCTGCCCTTGGGATAGACCGATCGGAGTTCGGCCCTCTAAGATTGGCAACTCAGTGCTGCCGAGGGCTCACCGTGCACGTCCAAGCCTCCCAATGGCGGTCTTCGTTCATCCTCACCGCCCTGGCTTTTATTGGGCTGTTCCTCATACTCGTGGGGGGCGCGGCCATTGTAGTTCCGGAGATGGGGCCTGCGTGGCGGCGCCTGGCGGCTCCGTTCGGCGGCGTCCTGGCATTCGGAAGCCAGTCCGTGTCGCTGCTGCGGGATATTCCCCTCCTGACGGCAAGGCGGAAGCGGACGCCGGGCTCACGGAGAAGCATGGGCGTGCTCCTTGCCGCCAGTGCAGCGGTAAGCGCCCTGAATGTCGTGTTCGGTTGGCTCCTGCTCTAGGCGGGCTGCATCGAACAACACGATGCCTGCGCGAGCGATTTCGTCGGCTGCCATCGCTGTCCTGGTGAGAGGGCCCGGGAGGCAGCCACGGCAGTCAAGTCCTGTTCCGTGCTCTTAGCCATCGCCGGGCCTGATCGGGTCCGTTCACCGTCCGCCCATCACCGCTTGCCGTACTCCGTGAAGACGTAATCCCGGGCCTTCACGCCCGTGTGGCAGGAGAATCCGCACTTGGCGTCGTTCCCCTGCGGCGGCTGGTCAGTCAGGGTGCCCGGTGTGAACGTGTTGGCCGCAGCGTCATGGTTGAACACGGCCCATCCCCATCCGCCGCTATCTGAAAACCTCGTGCTGTCCTTCACCATGAAGTCGACGTCATGGAGGGTGCCCGGTACCGTCGTGTCCGGGAAGTACTGGTTCTTTGCCGGGTTCCAATGGATCTTCGCCATCTTGGCGCCATCGGGGAAAGCTTTGCCGTTCCCGGGAATGCCGGCCCGGTAGGCCTCGATCATCACGGGATTGGCGAGGATCACGGCGACCGCCTGTCGCACCATACCATGGCTGCCTTGATCCAGCTTGCCTTGACCCGGCTGCGCCTCGGCCGCCGCCCGCTGGACGGAGGCCCGGCTCGCGGCAGCGCGTGCCCGCGGCGGGTCCTTTCTCGGCTTATTCATGCGACGTTGGTCGGCTTCTGCAGCCTCGATTCCCCCTCTGTTCCGGTTGCCGAACGCAGGTTCGCGAAGCGTTCTCCCGCCACGGTTGCACAGGCAGGTCACGAGGAGACGCGCAGGTCGATTGAGGTCGCTTCAACTCCTGAGCCCCCGGCATGGCCCCGCTCGCAAGCCATCCCGGCCAGGGGCGCGCGGCAGCTGCGGCGGCCATCCCTTAAGCGATATTCTCAAGGCGCCATCGGGAACCCTCGCCCGCGTACTTCGTTGGCTGGGGAGTGCCGCCGGAGCAGGACATGCGCAAAGCGGATCGTCTTTGCAACCCGTCCTGTCCTCGGTCCCGACGCGCGATCGCCTGCAATCAGGATCAGCCGAACGGCCTGCCGAAGCTTTAGGCGCTATCCCCGAAGGAATGGAGGTTCAGACCATGATCGTATCGGATGTGATGACCAGGGGCGCCCAGATCGCCCGACCGGACGAGACCTTGCTGCAGGTCGCCCGACGCATGGCGGCCGAAGATATCGGTTTCATGCCTGTCGGCGACAACGACCATCTGGTCGGCATGATCACCGACCGCGACATCGTCATCCGCGCCGTCGCCGAGGGGCGCGGCCATGACACGCTTGTGCGCGAAATCATGACACACGACGTCAAATACTGTTTCGAAGACGAGAACATGGACGATGTCGCGCAGAACATGGGCGAACTCCAGGTGCGGCGCCTGCCGGTGGTCAACCGCGACAAGCGCCTCGTCGGCGTCGTCTCGCTCGCCGATGGTGCGCTGAAGGACGACCCGGAGGCCATCGGCATCGCGCTGTCGGCGGTGGTCGTGCCCGGACACGCCCAGGCGGCCTGACGCAAGCGACTGTCGGAAGCGAAACGAGCAAGGACCCCTGAGAGAGGGCCCTTCTCAGCGCCGTGCCTCGCTACAGCCAGCGCCTGACGCGGCCCTTGTAGGCGCGATAGACGTCCCCGAATTTCCGATCGAGATAGGCCTCCTCGCGGGCGACCACGCCGTAGCGGATGACGAGATAGAACGGCAGCAGCAGGACGAAGAGCCACAGGCTGTTGAAGGCGACGGCGAGGCCGATGAGGCCGAGCACCATGCCGAGATAGATCGGGTTGCGCGTGAAACGGTACGGCCCCGCCTCGACGATCATCGTCGTCGGCTGGGTGGTCTGGATTTGCGTCCCTGCGCGGCGAAACGTCGTTGCCGCCCAGATCAGCAGGGCGAGGCCCGCGAGGAACAGGATGCCGCCGAGCGCGCCCGCCGGCATCTCCGGCGCGAGGAATGGCAGCGGAGAGAGCCATTCGAGCCCGAGCCCGACGAGCACCGCGATCGCCCAGGCGATCGGCGGCCGTATCACGGCGCCCGAATTGTCGCGCACATTCCCTTTTGCGTGGCTCATACCGCTGCCTGTCCGAAGCCCGTCCCCACCAGGGACGCCACGGCGTTCGATGTCTATCACCAGCCAGTGTCCGGGGCGCGCCCGAAGGCAGGGTTGGTCCATCGGCATCATGCCGGCCATCGGCTCACAACCTGGTTTCTCGACGACAACGCGACGGCGTGTGCCCTCTACGAGGGCTCGACTTCCAGATTGAAGGGCGGCGCCGGCGCGACTGGAAGCGCGACGGCGTCTACCGCGACAGCATCCTGATGGCGCCGAACTCAAGGCCGCGCGGCAGCGCGGATCGGCGGCCTCACGCGCGCATAGACTTCGTCGTACAATGCTACCTCGCCGGGCATGGCCAGTGTGACGGCCAAGCCGAAGATCACGGGCTCGTCAATCGGGGTGCCTTGGTCCGGATCGCGCTGTACGATCAACGGAATGGTCATATCAGCAGCGACGACAGGGGCATCGCTCCCATCCCAGCATCGAGAGAAGATTGTTCCCCGGTTCGTCTGGTTTTCGTCTGGCTGCCAACTGTGGCTGCTCACTCCAAGCTCGCCGATTGACGCGGGTTTCAGAATTTTCAGGCGACACGTGCGATAGCTCTTGCGACCGGGCGCGACCGGCGTGAACCAGGCGAGAGTTGCCGATAGACTGTGCGGGCGCGCTTTGCCACCCATGGCGATAGGCACGGGTACCTCGATCGTGACGTTTCGATCGTTCCGCAGGCTGCCGGTTACGAAGAAAGTGGCGCGATCCGCCGCGCAGGCCACCGCATCCGTGGCATCGACGCAGCCGAAGCCAATGAAACGGCGGATATTATCCTTCTGCTTGCTGGCCTGGCCGCGGCCCCATGGCCCCACCGTCGCCTTGATGAGGTCAGCGACGTTGCGAGGCCAGCGTGCAGGGTGAACGAGCAAGGCCTTCAGCAAGACCGCTCGCTCGATAGGCGGAAGCAAAAGGAATGCATCGCCGTAACTCGCCTCGAGCGCGTCGTGAATCTGATGGCAGGTGCGCGACGCTAGGGCAGCCGCCGCGCTAGTGCCGTTAGTATAACCGTCGAGGTTCTCCCGTCCCCCCGCGGGAGGCGCCGCGACCTTAAGGCCCGCGCCGCGTGACGCCCGCCCAGGACGCACTTCGATATGAGCGTGGTTGCGGACGATCTGCATATGCTCGCGCGCGCCCGGCATCAAGATATCGGGCTTCACTGATCGGGCAAAACCAGGCCCAAGTGTACTCGATGGATTCGCCGCCTCATGCAAAGGATAGGGGTCGATAAGTGCTCGGGCGAGAGCGCGCTCAGCAGGCGGTACGGCATCCCGATTGGACGCGCCGATCGTTAACCCGTTCACAGTCTCGCCTGGAGAGAATATCCGGCGTTCGCCGATGAGCGCGTGGAGCGCACCGATCATCGACGTTGCGCGGTGGTTCCCGTCTGCGACTTCATAGTCGAACCCGGTTGCATAAGCGGGCACACCGAAGTCAGTGGTCGCATTGCCGGCGCTGACGATAAATAGCAAGCCGAAGCGGCCCGCCAGACGGTCGAGAAGGCGAGCCCACGGCGACAATTGCCCGTGGAAGGGCCGAAACCGATTGCCCAGCGACAGGTTCACAATGATTACGTTTGGGCGCTGCTCGCGCAATCGAACGACCGCCAGATAGATGAGATCGACAATCAGCCGATCGCTTGGAAATTCGTCATTGTTGCCCATCACCGGTACAACGTGGATGCGACGCGGAAGCGCTGCTTCCGCCTGGTTGCGATCGCCATGCACGATCAGCGACGCCATCGCCGTGCCGTGAGAGCGACTGGTTACTAGCGCCTCAGGCTCGAGGCCAAAGGGATCGTCGAGATCCATATGGTCTGCGAGTAAGCGGTGGGCCGCGACCGGGACCCCGTCGAGCAGCGCGAGGATCGGGTCTCCCAGCGGGTGTCTCGCTGCGGCGGCTTCGCGTTCCTCAGCCACATCGGCGATTTCGATCGTGGTCGGTGCGCTTTGGGGTCGAATGTGTAAGACCGGCTCGAGGCCGGCAATGCCCTCGGAACGTCGGTCCAAGATCTCCCGGACCGCTCGCACCGGAATGTCCGCCAATAGTGCATGATAGCCGATGTCGCCGATGCGGGCGCGAGTGACGACCGCTCCTCCGCGACCGATAATAGCCGCCCGGACATTCGCCTCCTGCTCATTCGCTACGGCCTCCCGCTCGCGGTAGACCAACTCAACCTCGAGCCTAACCAACTCCTCATCGTCACGGCCATCGATTACAACAGCGAGAAAACTTGCATCGATGCTACTGACGCGATCAAGCGGCCCCCAAGGCCGTAAGTCCCTCAGCAGATCGAATACATTTGCCCAAGGTGTTTCGCCTCGGACTAACTGGCCATTCTGCCAACGGCGCCAGAGGGACTCGAGATTGCGTAGCGCGACGATGTCCGGAACGAGCAGATAAGCATAGGGCTGCTGGTCGCCTTCGTCGGTCTCGAGCTCTTCCTCATCGACAAGTTCGAGCCCGGCGACATTTTGTACGGCGTTGGCGAACGCGCCGATCGAGCCTCGAACTTCGAAGACGAGCAATCGTTCAGGCGCAAGTCCGGACGGATCGGCGCGCAGCTCAAGCGCATTGGCACCGCGCGCAAGAACCTCCGCCAATCGGGTAAATTTGGGACCGAAAGTCCCCGTCTGGCGATCGCGCGGAAATGAGTCAGGAGGTGGGACGTATGCGGGCCGTCCAAGTAGACGCGGTTGATCAGGTTGCGGCGTCAGCCTCAGGAGTGGCTTCGTCGGATCGCTCGGCATTGATGACCTCTGGCGTTACTCGCGAAACCCACAAGTCAAGTTCGGCTCGCAACGCGTCATCAATAGCCATCTCCCCCAACCCCAAAATCTGGCGTCGTCTTACGTTCTGACAGAAATCGAGCGCCTCAGCATAGCTGACCTTGCCCAACCTGGCGGCGATTCTCGCCGGAGTCATCTTCGGCGTATTCGGCCAATCGGACAAGATGCGATCAAGGAAAACCGTCACTTCCTTTAGGTGCGGCGCCGGTATAGCCAAGCGCATCTGGAAGCGGCGCCACACCGCACGGTCCAGCAACTCGCCATGATTGGTGGCCGCGATAACTACAACGTAGCTAGGCAATTGATCCAACTGCATCAGCAGGAAGGATACCACCCGTTTGATCTCGCCCGTTTCGTGGGTGTCACCGCGCTCCTTGCCAATCGCATCGAACTCGTCGAAGAACAAGATGCTCGGCGTCGTACGTACATAGTCGAAGAGCTTGCGCAACCGAGCATTGGTTTCACCCAAATAGCTGCCGATCAACGCATCATAGCGCACGACGTAGAATGGCAGACCAAGTCCTTCGGCAATGGCCTCTGCAAACGAGGTCTTGCCGTTACCAGGTGGTCCGGAAAGCAAGACACGGTGGCGGGGCTCAAAGCCATTGGCACGCAGAACATCGGCGCGCTGGTGCTCCTCGATAAGCTGACCACCGCTCTGCCGAGCGGGAAGCGGGAGCAACAGATCATCGAGCCGCAGCCGAGCTGTGACCTCTAGAATGGCTTCGCGACCATTGACGGGGTTAAGGTGCTGCGAACTGGCGGTCAACGCGGGCGGCGTGACCGGTACAGCCGAAAGGGCCCGCTGTAGACGATCGGCAACAATATAGTGCTTCTTAGCCCGCTCATCTGCGACCAACGCCTCGGCCGTGGAGCGCACCGCCTCACGATCGCCGACCGCGCCAGCGCGAACGAGATTAATAAGAAGATCACTACGAGCCATAGCTGCCTTAATTGATCACTCGCTTCGAACCCATGAGAGATTCGTCCGCTCCCCCACGGTCGTTTGCGTGTCCGTCACAGTTCTGCGCGCCGGGTCGCGTCAAGACAGTGCTGTGTCGAATCCACGAACACCTTAGGTGAAGGTTGGGCAGACGGTAAGTGCTTGAGCTCGCAAATTTGCGACCTGGAGCGTTCGCACTACGCTTGAAATGGGCGGCGTCCGGCTCTCGCGATCTCGTCCGCGGAGCAACTTGGCCGCTTGTGGACTGTCAAGAAGGAACCCAGTCCAATGCGAACGGCAGGTTCATGGCAGCTCTCAATGTCTAGAGGTGACGATCGCAACACCGCGAGGCGCTCCACGAACTCCCAACTGGGACACTCGTCGCGTCGGGCGCCTCGCCTCCGAAATGCCGCCCGATCGGGAGCTTCGCGGTCAACGCCGCCACATCCGCACCCTGCGAAGGCCCGCCCGAAGCGGCTAGAATTGCGGGAGCTGGCCCTGTGGTTCCGCCATTAAAGGCGCCGCCCCGGCGGGCGGCGGCTGGTTGATCGGCATCAGGCCCGCCATCAGTTCAGGCTCCAGCCCAATAGGCTCGCCAGAACCCATCGGCGTACTCGCCGACACCTCACCCGGCGGCGCCCCCTGCAGCGCCTGCACGATCTCCCCGACCACGCCCTGAAGCTCGACAATCGCCTGCGCCATGCCGGCGAGCGCCGGGTCGGCCTGCGGCTCAGCCACCTGCTCCCCCGCCCCCCCGCCCCAGCATCTGCGCAACCTGCGCAGCCTCCAGCGCCAGCTCGGCCTTGCCGGCTTCGGCCTGCTTGCGGCGGGCCTCCGCCTGCTTGGCCACCAGCTCCGCCTCGCGCGTCGCCAGCTCCATCTGCCGCGCCGCCTGTTGCGCGGGATCGGGCGGCGGCGGCTGCATCGCTTGCGGCAGCGGCCTGCCCGCCTTTTGCGCCTTCAGCGCGCGGATCTCGGGCGGCAGCACGGTTTCCAGGCGCTCGCCGATCTCGTCGGCCAGATGCCAGTCCTGGGCTTTGGCGACGAGGTCGAGGATCAGCGGCGCGGTCTGCGGCGCCGCCTGGATGAAGGCCGTCATGCCGTCGCGGACTTCCTCGCGCTTGGTCGCATAGCTCGGCCCCATCTGCAGCGCGACATCATAGGCGCCGGTCGTGACGTCATTCGAAAGCCGCGGCGTCATGCCGTCGGCGGCGACGCCGCCGAGCTGGTTGATCCTGATCTCCTGCGTCCTGCCGTCCTCGCCGATGATCCGCAGCACCCGGGCCGTGTCGTAGATTTTTGGGATCAGGTCGACCAGGATCTTGCCGGTATGGCGGATCGCGCGGGCCCAGTTGTCGATATAGGCGACAGCAAATTCTTGCTTGCTCATCGCGGGGACTTCTTGCTCAGCCACCATAATCCCCCAAGCTTCCCTTGGAGGAACCATGGCATAATCGGGGTGTGGGTCAACAGCTCCCAGTTCAGATACTTAATGTGAGCACGTTGCGCCGGAGGCTCGCAAAGACCTGGCGGACCGGCAGAGAATGCGCGCGGTCTGAAACGCAAAAGCGCCCGGCCATCCCTGGCCCGGGCGCAAATCACCACCTTGAATAAAGGCATAGCATGCACAAAAAACGCATGTAAAGCCCCTGTATGCGATTTTTGTGTATCACTTTCGGCCTGAGCCAACGGAGCGCTGCCGGGCGTCTCCACTCACGCCGGCGGCGTGGCGTAGCCGCGCCTGGCCATGCAGTCGTCATAGACCGCCTTCATGGCGTCGCTYCGGCGGGCGGTCGCCTGGTCTGCGCCGGTGCCCCTCGCCCCACTGACCGGTTTCGCCGCCGCCTTGTTGGATTCGCGGATGCAGGCGGCGGCGTCCCTGTTCGCCAGCGCCTCGGGCGTCGCATTGCCGGCGCCTGGCCGGACAGCGGTGCGCTGCGGCCCCGGCGAAGCGTCGCTCGCGGCCTGGCACCCGGCAAGTGCGAGCGAGACGATGATTGCGGCATGGCGAAGCATGAAACCCTTCCTCCTGCGCCGGTCAGAGCATAGGCCGCAGCGGCTTTCAACCGGCGCCCTGGTTCGCGAGCCCCGTCATCCCTGCGGCTGCGCGCGCTATTGCGGCGGGCGCGTCTCCGAGAAGCGCGCGGATGGCCTGCGCGGCCCGAAAGGAGCCCGCGGTAGGAATGATCGATCGGATCGATCGAAACAAGACAAACAACATGTTGGATTGCTTTAATGAAAAAGCCCAGACACGGCGCATCGAACTGCCAGGTGCCGCCATGACGCTGCAAATCCACGATCAAACGAGCTCAACCGGCCGGATCCCCGGCAGCCTGAAGCGCCTTGGACCTGGCCTTCTGCTCTGCCTGCCCGTGTCGGGGGCGGCTCTCGCCGTCGAGCATCTGGAGACCGCCTTCTTCCAGCGCGCCTGGCTCGAGGCGCTCGTGCTGGCCATTCTCTTGGGAACCCTGGTCCGGTCGCTCTGGAGCCCCGCCAGAAGCTGGCGCGCCGGCATCTCGTTCTGCGCGAAGACGCTGCTGGAGGTCGCGGTCGTGCTGCTCGGGGCGTCGCTCAGCGCCGCCACGATCGCCAGCGCCGGCGCACCGCTTCTGCTTGGCATCGCCGCCGTGGTCTTCGTCGCGATCGGGCTGAGCTACGGCATCGGCCGCCTGCTCGGACTGCCGCAGCGCATGGCCATCCTCGTCGCCTGCGGCAATTCGATCTGCGGAAATTCAGCCATCGCGGCCACCGCGCCGGTCATCGGCGCCGATGGCGAGGACGTCGCCGCCTCGATCGCGTTTACCGCGGTGCTCGGGGTCGCGGTCGTGCTGTGCCTGCCGCTCCTGATCCCGGCGCTCGGCCTCAGCGTTCACCAGTTCGGAATCCTGTCGGGCCTGACGGTCTATGCCGTGCCCCAGGTCATCGCGGCGACGGCGCCAGCCGGCCAGGCGGCGATCCAGATCGGGACCCTGGTCAAGCTGGTGCGCGTGCTGATGCTCGGCCCCGTCATCCTCGTGCTCTCGCTGCTGTCAGGCCGGCTGCGCGCGGAAACGGACGCGCCGGCACCTCACGTGACGGCTGGCGATCGCCCTGCCCCGCACAGGATCGCGCCGCATCATATCGTGCCCTGGTTCATCCTCGGCTTCCTGGTGCTGGCGGCGCTGCGCTCGGCAGGGCTGATTCCGGCGGTCCTGCTTGCGCCGCTCGCGACCATCGCGAACCTGCTGACCATTATCTCGATGGCGGCGCTCGGGCTCGGCGTCGACATTCGCTCCGTCGCCCGGGCCGGCCCCCGCGTCGCARCCGCCGTCATCCTCTCGCTGCTGGCGCTCGCGGCGACCTCGCTTGGCCTCATCCACCTGATCGCGGTGCCGTGAGGCGGAGGTTCTCGGGCCCCGACCATGGAGGGGAGCGCCGCGCCGCTCAGCGCTGCTTCAGCCTTGTGATCGTTGCCTCGGGAACTCCGGGGACGTTGTTGGCCAGGAGATAACGCGGGCTGGACTGCACCCATTTGTCGCGCTCACCCGCGACGGAGCATTGAAAGCCGAGATCGGCGAGGGAAGACCGGCGCATCGTGCATGTGAGACTTCAGTCAGGGTCGCACGGTTGCGAGACCGGAACGCCGAAGCGCCGGTCATTCCTGGCGCGGCCGCAAATCACCCGCGCCGGTCCAACGTCCTGGGCCTCGTCGCCGGCCGTTATCTTGTGCGGGTCGGCAGCCACGCCCGCGCTCAGCCGGCAGCAAAGGCGCGACCAGCGCCCATGCATCCTCCGCCAGACCGATCCGCTCGCCCAAGGCTTCCGCCAGGACGACGCGTTGAATCGACATGTCAGCCGTGCGTCAAGACGCGCCGTTATTGCCTTGGGCAGGCAGCCCACGTTCAATGCCGGGGTCTGGGCAGCGCATGGCTGCACCGTCGGATTTGACTGGGAAAGCGCATGACTCTCAGCTTCGTAAAGATGCATGCCAACGGTGATGACTTTGTCGTCGTCGATGCACGCACGAGCCCCAATCCGGTTGATGCCGATGTCGCGAGATTCCTTGGCGACCGGAACCGCGGCGTCGGCTTCAACCAACTGGCGGTGGTGCTTCCCTGCGACGATGCCGCCGCTCGTCTCATCTTCTGGAATCCAGACGGCACGACCTTGGGTGCGTGTGGCAGTGCAACGCGCGGCGTCGCTCACCTGATGATGAAGGAGGCCGCGAGCCAGGAAACGACCTTGCGCACCGAGCGAGGCGTGTTGCGCTGCCTGTCGACACAGGACGGGCCTATCAGCGTCGATATGGGCGCACCTCAGCTCGATTGGCGCGACATTCCCCTCGCCGAGCCTTGCGACACATTGCGATTGCCGCTCGATGGCGAGCCTGCCGCTTGCAGCATGGGCAATCCGCACTGCACGTTTTTCGTTGATGATCTCTCGGCGATCGACCCTTGGTCGGCAGGGCCGCAGATCGAACACCATCCTCTGTTTCCTGAAAAAACCAACGTCCATTTCGTTCAAGTGCTGGACCGGAAGCGCATAAGGCTGCGCATTTGGGAGCGAGGCGGAGGCGTGCCGGCGGGGTCAGGATCTTGCTCTTGCGGCGCGGCCGTGGCGGCCATCCGCCGTGGGCTTGTCGACGAGGAAGTCGAGGTCATCTGTGATGGTGGAAGCGTGGGTGTTTCCTGGAAGGCTGGAAGCGGCGTGTGGCTGACGGGCAGGGTCGCGACCGTTTTCCGTGGCGAAATCGCGCTCCCAGGCAAATCCATGCATCGTCAGGACGGCAGCTTTGTCGACAAGGCCTAGCTCAGGCTGCGTTTCGACGAGATCGTCCGAACGCAGAAAACGTGCTCGACTCCGATAGTTTAGAGCGTCTTCGTCGAAACAGGACGCAAGGCACGTTTGATCGCCTGACCGGTCGCCGGTTTTTTCGTATGCTCCTTCAGCCGGGCGGTCGCCTCCCCGGCTGCAGCGCTGCCCGGAATCTGCCGCCCCAAGCGAGGTTGCCCGATGACCCGTGCCGAGTTCGCCGCTCTTCGCCAGGCCTGCGGGTTGAGCCAGGACGACCTTGCCCTGGAGTTCGGCCTGAGCCCGGAAGCCGTGCAGGAGATCGAGACGGGGGCCGATGGGGAGGAGGTCAACACCCTTCACGCCCTGGCGATGGAACGCGTTTCGCTCCAATGCGCCGTCTGCAAGGAAAACCCCACGGTGGCGGCCGCCTCGGTGCGCTCCGACGCGCTCGACCTCGCCTGGATGATCCGGGGCTGAACCGCGAAAGCGCCCGGCCATCGCTGGTCCGGGCGCAGCTCGCCACCGCCATGATCCTGTCGGCTCGCTCGCCTCGCTCGCGGCGGGACTGCAGCCCTTGTTTCCCGATCCGTTGACGCTCATCGCGCCGTAACTTATAAGTTACGAATGTTCGAAGTCCGCCAGACCAGGATCTTCTCCAGCTGGCTCGGGGCCTTGCGCGACACCAACGCTCAGCTGCGAATTGCGACGCGCATCCAACGGATGGAGGACGGCAATTTTGGCGACGTCAAGCCGGTCGGCGAAGGCGTCAGCGAAATGCGGATCAGCTATGGGCCGGGGTATCGGGTCTATTTCATCCAGCAGGGCAGGACGATCGTTGTCCTGCTGTGCGGCGGCGACAAGAGCAGCCAATCGGCGGATATCGCCAAGGCAAAGCGCATGGCACAGGAGGCCTGAGACATGCCCCTCGAAACGACCCGCTTCGACATCCAGGAGCATCTCAAAACCCCTGAGCAGCAGCTCGCCTATATCGAGGCCGCCCTCGATGAGGATGACCCGGCGTTTCTTGCCAAGGCTCTTGGCGAGGTCGCGAGGGCGCGCGGCATGACCCAGGTGGCGAAGGATGCGGGCGTGACGCGCGAAGCCCTGTATCGCGCGCTCAGCGAGAAGGGAGACCCTCGCCTTTCAACCCTGATGGGCGTGATGAAGGCGCTCGGGTTGAAGCTGCGGGTTGCAGCCTGAAAAGAACCGACGAGGCCGGCGCGATGCCGGCTTGCCCCGTAAACCTGTCGGGGATGGTTGTGGGCTGAAGCAGACGCCACGGCGCACCTGTAAGCAGTGGCGGCATCCTTGTTCTGCCCGAAACGGAAAGGCGCCCGGCCATCGCTGGTCCGGGCGCAGCTCGCCACCGTGAGCTACGGCATCAGCTCAAGCGCAGCCGATGCGCGATGACGTTCAGCGCGCAGCGGAAAATGCCCATGGTCGCGTGGTCGGTGATGTCGCGGTCGAGCACGCAGACCCGCATCAGGATGGCGTTGCCGTCATGGTGCAGGCCGGAATCGGCCAGCGCGTCCTGCAGCTCGCGATACTGCGAGCGGATTTTGGCGACTGTCTCGACGTCGAGTTCAGGCCCCTCGCCTGTCGTGCCCGCGACCAGCTCGGCGACCATGCTCGGCAGCTTTGGGAGGCTGTCGGTGATGTGGCGATGATAGCGCACGAAGCGGCGCGTCACCGTCTCGGCCGCCTCGAACTGGCGCCGGTCGATCATCCCGCCCAGAAACATCCGGCCAAAGGCATAGCCGGCCATCGGCGAGGCATTTCCCTTGCGGTGCGGCTGCGCCAGCGCCACCGCCATGATCTTCTCGGGGCGCTCGCCCCGCTCGGCATTCCTGATCCGGCCATTGCGGTAGCGGCCGACATCCGTGCGGGGTTTGCGTCCTGCGCGTGCCATCGTCTCGTCTTTCTCTGCTGGGGTTTGCTCTGCTGGGGTTTGGGGGCTTGGTGCGACCCGTGCGGCGACGCCCGCTGGCGGTACTTGTGTCTCGGTCATGCTGTTGGCTCGCTTGGCTGCGGGGTCGTCGGGGGAAGCCGGCTGGGCACGGTCCAGCAGCCGGTCCTGTCGGTCGGAAGCGGCCTGCCGCCCCTCGCCTGCCGCCAGGCATCCCAGGCTTCGGGATCGTCGACCGGCGAGATCCTGACGCCGGCCCCGGCATCGCTCCCGGACTGGTCCGGCGGGGTGGCAAGCGCGAGCCCGGCATTGACGCCCCATTCCGGCGCAAAACCCTGCCAGCCCCGCAAAATCATCAGATCCGCGGCGCGGTCCGGCTCGGCGGCCAGGGCAAGCTGGTTCGCCAGAAGTCTCGCCGCATGCAGCGTCAGTGGCTTCTTCAGCGTCCGGCGATGGGCGATGACGGCCTGAGCCTGCTCCTTCGAGAGCACGGCGCCGAGCGCAGCCTCGATCTCCCGGTGCTCAGGAAGCGCCCTGGCGCGCCCAGTCCCCCTGGGGGCTGGGGGTGATTGAATTAGTGATTGCGATTGTGATTGTGATTTGCATGCCTCCGGCACATGCCCCGGCACTCCTGCGGCATCTGCCGCAGCATCTGCCGCAGCATGGACCTGCCAACGCTTGACGGCCTTGGCCCTGGCCTTCCCGCTGGCCTCGGCTGCCGCCTGCAGTTCGGCATCGATGCGCTTATGGACCCAGTCCTCGGCAAAGAGATCGGCCAGCGTGTCACGGCTCGCGCCCCATTCCGCCGGCGACATCCGGGCGATGCGGGCCAGCCGGCGGTCCTCGGTAGGGAGCCCGCCATTTTGCCAGTAATGCATGATCAGCAGGAGATAGCCGCCATGCTCGGCCGCGCTGAGATGGCCGGTATCGGCGAGATAATCGGCGACATAGAGCGGCATCCAGGCCCGGCTCATCGCGTGCCTCCGGAGGCAGGCGCCCGGTTCGCAGGTTTCTTGCCCTCGGTCCGGGCAACGGGAACCCCGCCATAGCCCCGCACATCGGCGCCGCGGCGCTGATTGGTGACGCGGATGGCGTGAAGCACGGTGGTGTGGTCGCGGTGAAACAGCCGCCCGATCTCGGAGAGCGACAATTCGGTCTCATCCGCCACCCGCCAGATCGCAAGCTGGCGCGCCCCGGCAATGCGCGCAACGCGCTGCTCGCCCTTGATCGCATCGATGGTGATGCCGGTCTCGGCAGCGACGGCCGCGATGATCGTGCCAGCCTGCATCCTCCCGCGCAGCGGCGTGCTGGCATGGTGCAGACGGTATTGCTTGCGCACCACTGCCCAGGGCACGGCGCCGGGCCGGGCTTCCTCTTGCGACTTACCCGCCGCGCTCGTGTCGGCCTCGCAGGCGCCTGTCGCGGGCTTGGCGCGGGTTTCGCGCTCCGGCCCTGCGGCCGCCACCACCGGCGCCGGCTCGTCCGGCTTTGCCGCCTGTTTCCACGGCAGGGCCTGCCTGGCGCGATAGGCTGCCAGCATCTCTTCGGCGCTGCCATACTCCCTGGCATAGCCCTTGATCGGGAGAGCGGTCATGGCCGCACCCCGTCCAGCGGGAAGGCCAGTTGCGCCTCGCAGGCCCGGCGAAACCGGGCGATGCGGCCGGGATGCGCACGGGTGCTGGGCACGGCGGGCTCCGGCGGCGCAGAGGGCACGCCGTCGGCCGGCCAGAGATCCGGCCGCCAATGCTGGCGCGAAACGCCGGTCGCGGCCTCGAGCCTGAGCGCCATCCAGGGCGAGACCGAAGCGGCGCGCTTGGCCTTGTTGATCGCGACCTGCGAACAGCCGACGGCAGCGGCGAGCCTGGCTTCGGAACCGGCCCGGTCGATCTCACGACGCAGGAGATCGCGCGGCGGGATGAGATCGGCAGGCGTGGTGGAGACGACGGGCGTCGCTGGCGCCAGCGGCGTGGCTGGGAGGGTTGAGGTTGGGTGAGCGGCTGGGTTCATGCCGCATATTGATAACTTAAGTTATGATTAGTCAATCACAAAAGTTATCGAGACGTTCTCGATATCCTAAGTTATTGATTGGCCTATGGAACTCGGCCCGCTCATCAAGGATGCCCGCAATTCGCTTGGCTGGTCCCAGGCCGAGCTGGCGCGGCGCATCGGCGTCTCCCAGGTCGCGATCAAGAAGATCGAGGACGGCCAGACAAGGCGCTCGAAGCATCTGACCAGCGTGCTCGCCGCCGTCGGGCTGAAGCACCTGATCCTGGACGGCGCCCTGATGTCAGGCGATGACGAGCCCGAGCCCAATGCCGCAATCGCCGGCCAGCCGGAGCTTTTGAAGCCGCTCGGCGGCGCGCGCGACCTGCCCGTGATGGGCACGGCGGTGGGCGGCAGCGAGGAGGACGGCGATTTCCGGCTGAACGGCGATGTGCTGGAGCGCACGACGCGGCCGCCGGCGCTGGCCGGGCGCAAGCGCGCCTTCGCGGTCAACCTGATCACCAACAGCATGTACCCGCTCTACCGCGCGGGAAAGAAGATCTATGCCGACGAGGACGGCCGCCGCCCCGAGATCGGCGACGAGGTTTTGCTCGAGCTCTATTCCGACGAGGATGGCGAGCCGGGCCCCGTCTACGTCAAGACCCTGGTCTCCCGCGGCGCAAAGACGATCGTCGTCTCCCAGTACAACCCGCCGAAGGAACTCCGCTTTGACGCCATGCGGGTGAAGCAGATGCTGCGGATCATTCCCTATGACGAGCTGCTGGGGGTTTAGGTTCGAGGGGCCCTGCAGCCGGAGCGACGTGGCTTCCTGCTCATAGCCTTTGCCGTTGGACTGTTCCCGATCGCGCAACAAGCGGCGCCATGCAAGCCGCCCGGAAGCAGACGTTGCCAAGGGTCTCGCCTGACTTCGGTTCCCGGACCCAAAGCGAAACTAAACCTGATGCGCTGACAGCCATTCAAGCGTGTCTTCCGCACTCTTTTCGGGCCTGGTTACCGGATGCAAGACGTGTTCGATCGCTCCGTCCTTGACGACCAAGGTCAACCGCTCAATGAGGCGCATTCCGTCCGCGACGAACGTTGGAAGCGACAGCGCATCCGTCAACTGGAAGTCCTCATCGCTCAGCACTTCAAACGGTAGGTGCAGACGTGTCGCCATCTCTTGCTGATAGGAGGTTGCTTGGGTGCTGAGACCGAACACGGTCGCTCCAACGCGAGCCATATCGTCATGATGGTCACGAAATGCACAGGCCTGCGGGGTACAGCCTCGAGCGCCGGGAATGACATCCCAGCCAGTAGGCGCAGGCGTCCCCGGTTCACTCGTCCGAGGGTAACAATAGATCACCGTGCGTCCTCCAGGCAGTGACGCCAGATCGACCTTTCGCCCCGTTGTTGAACGCAGAGCGACCGCGGGCATCCGAATGCCGACCAGACGAGAGCTTAGGGACATTGATTGCCTCGGTCAGATTTTGATCTTGGCCGTCCGATTCCCACCGAGACATAGGCGGCGCGTCATCGCTATTTCCGGAGTCGACCCAACTCAGACGTTGGCGGCGCGTCGTCGCCACTGCCGGAATCGACCCGACCCATGTCGGACATTGGCGAATGTCAGCTGCCGCGAGACATTGATGGCCGATGCGGGATTCAGTCCGATCCTGTTGGTTTCGCGGGGAACCACAGGACCATGCTATCGTCCCCCAGCGTACCGTCTCCCCGCATCCTGTCCTCATCTTGCCGCAGAACGAAGCTGCCTTCGCGCCCGTCTGAGCAAGACAGAGCCCCCCTCTCATCGCTCAGGTGCCCGCTGCACTGCGCGCCGGAACCGGCCACAAGCTCAACCGAAAACCTGGCGCCGGCGAGTATCAGGTGTCCGCTGAGCTTTTCTCTGGTCGGGAAGATCAGGCCATTGATTGGCATCTCAGACGCCATCCCGGTCAGGAAGACGAGAGCTGTCGCGCCCAAGATGCATCGCCTCAAGCGTGCCATTGGCGGCCTTTTTGACAACAAGTTCTAACAAGCTCCCGTGCGGCGGTGGTATCAACAAGATCCGTCAGCGACCTTTCCTGCCGATGCTCTACTATCGAGAACGATGACGCGGATGATTGGGTATCGACAATATTAGCTTGCGTTCACCAAGAGTGGCCTCTGTGACAGAATTCTCGCCGTATATGCGAAGCCTGATTAAACCAGATCGGCCATCTGAGCATCGCAACACCGCTTCATGGAGAACCCCTGCCTTCTGGTACATCGGCCCAACGCAGTCGATACCGCCGTTCGACCGAAACTTGAATTTGTCGGTTGGCCAGCCTTCCTCCCGCAATTCCAAGTGTCCCGACAACGTTTCACTCGTTCCCTCTACCTGCCCAAAGAATGCGATGGGGCCACTCGATTTTGCGGTCGAGCCTGCCATAGCAACGAAGAGCATGAGAAAAAGTCGAAGCACGACGATCGTCATGAGCCACCAACGTTCCGGTGCGTACAGGTTAAATCGGCGGGCGGTGGATGTCAGCTTACCACCGAGGCTGTGTGAAAAGAGCCGAGTCGGCTAGGATTCCTGGAGGTGATGCTCCGGGAGCTTAGATGAAGCGCTTCGTTGAGAGTGAAGACCGTCGGCAGGGTGTCCTGCTTCCCGAGTATCTTGACGACTACGTGTCGGAGAAC
>NZ_JBFTKS010000028.1:0-91385 GCF_056396065.1 Allobosea sp. 05T433
TCGCGGGCAAGAGCAACCGCAGCGCGGTCAACGCGATGACGCTGCAGCCCTTCGTGAACTACAATTTCCACGGCGGCTGGTACCTGACCTCGTCCCCGATCATCACCGCCGACTGGGAGGCCGGCCATGGCGACCGCTGGACGGTGCCGGTCGGCGGCGGCTTCGGACGCGTCTTCAAGATCGGCCATCAGCCGGTCAACGCGCAGCTCGCAGCCTATTACAACGTCGCAAAGCCCAGCGGTGGCGCCGACTGGCAGCTCAGGGCCCAGCTCCAGTTCCTGTTCCCGAAATAGCTGCCGCCAGAAAGCCACGTCGCGCCTCCCGCCGCCGCCGGTTCGCGGCGGAGAAGTGAGTTCGCTCTGCTCTGCCGCGGGGCTCCGGATCGGACCCGCAACAGCGATGGGCCATGCACAGAACCCGGACATTGCGATAATGCCTCTGTCATCCACGACCACGAAGCGATACCGGACAAGCGGCGTCTCATTCGAATGAATGTCCTCCGCCGCCGCAGTTCGGGTTATCCCCGCAAACCTCTCACACTCCACGCTCAGCCATGCCTCGCTACGCGCTCGCCATCTTCGATTTCGACGGAACGCTGGCCGATAGCTTTCCATGGTTCTGTTCGGTGCTGAACGAGACCGCCCGGCGATTTGGCTTTCGCGAGGTCCTGGAGCAGGAGAGGGACGATCTGCGTGCCCTCGGTAGCCGCGAGATTGTGGCCCATCTCGGTGTTCCCCTGTGGAAGATCCCCGCGATCGCCGCGCATATGCGCCAGCTCAATGCGCAGAGCCAGGGCGAGGTTCGCCTCTTCGACGGTGTCGAACAGGCGCTCGCAAACCTCGCCCGTCACGGCATCAGGATCGCCGTCGTCAGCTCCAATGCGGAGGAGACGATCCGGCGAACGCTGGGCCGGGCTGCGGAGCATGTCAGCGCCTTCGACTGCGGCGCCTCGCTCTGGGGAAAGAGCGCCAAGTTCAAGGCTGTTGCGAAGCGGCTGGGCGTCCCCCGGGAGCGCGCGATCGCGATCGGCGATGAGCTCCGCGACATCGAGGCCGCCCGCAAGGCCGGGATGGCCTGCGGGGCGGTGACCTTCGGCTACAACGCCCCTGCCGCGTTGCTCGCCCAATGGCCGGATCTGGTGTTCACGGATTTCGCCGATCTGCAGGCGCAGCTCACCAGCGCCTGAGGCTCATGCCTCCCGTGAGAGGCAGGTCAACCCAGGCGATTCAAAGTCGCAGAATTCGCTAGCAACGCCTTGGTTTTGCGCCCAAAAATCGCCTGACGCGGAAGCGTCGCCGGCGCCTTTCGCCTGGAGCCGAGAGGGCGTGCGCGCCGAACCGGCACGCACGCTGCATCCGGTTCCTACGAGGCCGCAAGGCCAAGCGCGACCAGCCGGCTCAGGCGCTCGGAGAACGCCTTGGCATCGGTGGGGCGCTCGCCGTCGAGCACGCGGGCTGTATCGAGCAGGAGGTTTGCGACATCGCTGCGCACGGCCTCGTTCTGCACGCCGGCCAGTCCCTGGATCATCGCGTGCCGCGGATTGACCTCGAGGATCGGCTTGCTTGCGCGCTCGATGCGCCCGCCCGCGGTCAAGAGCCGCTCGAACTGGCGATCCGGCCCGTCTTCCGCCGCGACCAGGCAGACCGCGCTGTCGGTCAGCCGGTCGGAGGCCCTGACATCGGCGACCTCACCCGCGAGAATCTCCTTCATCGCCGCGAGCAAGGCCTGCACCGCCTCGCTCGTCTCGGCGGAGGGCGGCGTCGCATCGTCGAGCAGGGGGATCAGGCTGAGATCGGCTGCGCCCTGCGTCACCGACTTGAACGGCTTGCCCTCGAATTCCGGCGCTCCCGAGACCCAGAAGCTGTCAACGGGGTCGCTGAGCAGCAGCACCTCGATGCCGCGCGCCCTAAAACCTTCGAGCTGCGGGGAGTTCGCGATCCGGTCTGCGTCGTCGCCGGCGATATAGTAGATCGCCGTCTGGTTCTCCCTGAGCGCTGCGACATAGTCCTTCAGGCTGCGTCGGCCGTCGCTTGCGGCTGTCGTCTTGAAGCGGGCGAGGCCGAGCAATTGGGCGCGACGCTCGAAATCCTCGTAGATCCCCTCCTTGATGACCGCGCCGAAATTCTCCCAGATCTTGGCGAAGCTATCGCCGTCCTGTTCGGCGAGCTTCGACAACTCGGAGAGGACGCGGCTGGTCACGCCCTTCTTGATCGCGCTCAGCAGCGGGCTGTTCTGGATCATCTCGCGCGAGACGTTCAGCGGCAGATCGGCGGTGTCGACGATGCCGCGCACGAAGCGCAGATAGCGCGGCAGGAACTCCGCCTCGTCGGTGATGAAGACGCGCTTCACATAGAGCTTGATGCGGCCCTTGCGATCGGCGTCGAACAGGTCGAACGGACGCCCGCCCGGCACGAAGAGCAGCGCGGTGTATTCATGGCGGCCCTCGGCCCGGAAATGGACCGTCGTGGCGGGCTCGTCATATTGCGCGGCGACGCTGCGATAGAAATCCGTGTAGTCCTGCGCGCTGATCTCGTTCTTGGGCTTGGCCCACAGCGCCGCGCCGTCGGCCAGCGTGGTTGCCTCCGCGCCCGGCTTCTCGATCAGCGAGATCGGCACCGGCACATGGCCGGATTGTTCCCTGACGATGCGCTCCAGCGTCCAGCGCTCCGCATAGGATTTGGCATCCTCCATCAGATGCAGCGTCACGCGCGTACCGCGCAGAGGGGCATCATCCAGCCCAACGGGGGCGACGGTGAACTCGCCCTTGCCGTCCGACGACCAGAGCCAGGCCTCGTCGCTGCGGGCGCGGCGGCTGACGACCTCGACCTTGTCGGCGACCATGAAGGCTGAGTAGAAACCGACGCCAAACTGGCCGATGAGCTGTGCGCCTTCCTTGCCCTCGGCGGTCGCGATGCGCTCCATGAAGCCGCGCGTGCCGGAGCGGGCGATGGTKCCGAGCGCCTCGATCATCTCGTTGCGGCTCATGCCGATGCCGTTATCGGCAATGACGAGCGTGCCGGCCTCGGGATCGGCCGCGATCGTGATCGCGAGCTTGAGGTCGTCGCCGAGAAGCTCCGGCCGGGCGATGGCCTCGTAGCGCAGCTTCTCGCTGGCGTCGGCGGCGTTGGAAATCAGCTCCCGCAGGAAGACGTCCCGGTCCGAATAGACCGAGTGCACCATCATATGGAGCAGGCGGGAGACATCGGCTTCGAAGCTTCGGCTTTCGGCGGTCTGGGTTGTCATGGCTGCATGCTGTCTGGCTGGGGAACGCGGCCCATCAGATGGCTGGAATAGCCGGATCTTGCAAGACGGGGCAGGGGCCATCGACGTCAGGGGCGCCGGGCTCTCACTGACCCCTGGCCCGAAGTCGAGCCTGGCTCACGGGCAAGGACAGAGCTTCAGCAGCCGCCCGGGAGCGGCCGCTGAAGGTATTATTCGTCTGGATCAGACCAGATCGAAGCGATCGAGGTTCGTCACCTTGGTCCAGGCCGCAACGAAGTCCTTCACGAACTTCGCCTGCGCGTCCGAGCTGGCATAGACCTCCGCCAGCGCACGCAGCACCGAGTTCGACCCGAACACGAGATCGACGCGGGTGCCGGTCCATTTCGGCGCGCCGCTCTTGCGGTCGGTGCCCTCGAACACGTCCTTGGAGTCAGGCTTCGCCTTCCACTGCGTGCCCATGTCCAGCAGGTTGACGAAGAAGTCGTTCGTCAGCGCGCCGGGACGGTCGGTCAGGACGCCGTGGCTCGTGCCATCGACATTGATGTTGATCGCGCGCAGTCCACCGACCAGCACGGTCATCTCGGGTGCGGTCAGCGTCAGCAGCTGCGCCTTGTCGATCAGGGCCACCTCGGCCGGCACCTTGAGCGCCGCCTTCTGGTAGTTGCGGAAGCCGTCCGCCTGCGGCTCCATGACGTTGAAGGCATGGATGTCCGTCTGTCCCTGCGAGGCATCGGTGCGGCCCGGAGCGAACGGGACGGTGACATTCTGGCCGGCAGCCTTCGCCGCCTGCTCGACGCCGGCATTGCCCGCCAGCACGATCAGGTCGGCCAGCGAGACCTCCTTGCCGCCGGTCGCGGCCAGGTTGAACTCCGACTGGATGCCCTTGAGGACCTTGAGCACATTGGCGAGCTGCAGGGGCTGGTTGACCTCCCAGTCCTTCTGCGGCGCGAGGCGAACGCGCGCGCCGTTGGCGCCGCCGCGCTTGTCGCCGCCGCGGAAGGTGGAGGCCGAGGCCCAGGCGGTGCCGACGAGCTCGGAGACGCTCAGGCCCGAGGCCAGGACCTTGGCCTTCAGCGCAGCCGCATCCTCGTCATTGATCAGGGGATGCTCGACGGCCGGCACCGGATCCTGCCAGGTCAGCTCTTCCCGGGGCACTTCCGGTCCGAGATAGCGCGAACGCGGGCCGAGATCGCGATGGGTCAGCTTGAACCAGGCCCGGGCGAAGGCCTCCGCGAAGGCCTGCGGATTCTGCAGGAAGCGGCGCGATATCTTCTCGTAAGCGGGGTCGACGCGCAGCGACAGGTCGGTCGTCAGCATGGTCGGTTTGCGCTTCTTCGACGGATCATGGGCGTCGGGGATGACGTCCTCCGCGTCCTTCGCCTCCCATTGGATGGCGCCGCCGGGGCTGCGGGTCTGCACCCATTCGTATTTGAACAGGTTCTCGAAGAAGTGGTTGCTCCACTGCGCCGGCGTCTGCGTCCAGGTGACCTCGATGCCGCTGCCGACGGCATCCGCGCCAAAGCCGCTGCCATAATTGCTGGCCCAGCCCAGGCCCTGCGCCTCGAGGCCTGCGCCTTCGGGTTCCGGTCCCTTGTGGGATTCGGGCGCTGCGCCATGGGTCTTGCCGAAGGTATGGCCGCCGCCGATCAGCGCGACGGTCTCCTCGTCGTTCATCGCCATGCGGGCGAAGGTCTCACGGATGAAATGGGCCGCCGAGAGCGGGTCGCCATTGGCGCCGGGGCCTTCCGGGTTGACGTAGATCAGGCCCATTTCGGTGGCGCTGAGCGGAGCGTCGAACGCATCGAGCGGGCGATGCGTCAGCCAGGCGGTCTCGGCACCCCAGTTGACGTCGAGATCCGGCTCCCAGGTATCGGCGCGGCCGGCGGCGAAGCCGAAGGTGCGGAAGCCCATGGTCTCCAGCGCGACATTGCCGGTGAGGATCATCAGGTCGGCCCAGGAGATCCGCTGGCCGTATTTCTGCTTGATCGGCCAGAGCAGGCGGCGCGACTTGTCGATATTGACGTTGTCCGGCCAGCTGTTGAGCGGGGCGAAGCGCTGCTGGCCGCGGCCACCGCCGCCACGGCCGTCACTCAGGCGATAGGTGCCGGCGGCGTGCCAGGACATGCGGACGAATTGCGGGCCGTAATGGCCGAAATCGGCCGGCCACCAGTCCTGCGAGTCGGTCATCAGCTTGCGCAGATCGTTCTTCAGCTCTTCATAGTCGAGCTTGCTGAATTCCTGCCGGTAATCGAAGGCCTGGTCCAGCGGATCGGACTTGGACGAGTGCTGGTTCAGCAGGTCGACGCGCAGTTGGTTGGGCCACCAGTCGCGGCTCTGGGTGCCGCTGGTCCCGTGAGCGACCGGGCATTTCCCGGCTCCCCCCTCAGTCTTCGCATTCATGATTCTCTCCAATTCACGTTACGCTGATTGCGCGTTTCTCGATCACAGGCGGGTCGGTGCCGGGGCAGGCGATCCGCTTTCATGGCCTGCCTGGCAGGCCTGCCAGCCGGGCGGCTGGAAACAGGGACATCGACGGGTGCCGGCGGCTGGACTGGGCCAGGTCGGCCACGAGCGGAACGCCACCGGTCTTGATCATGCGGGGCGGTCTCGGCATTGCCTGCTCCTCATCGTCGCAAGGAGCCTCTTAGCAAAAGGGTTTCATTATATTAATTCCGATTTTCTGATTGCGTCGATAAGCTAAGATTATGACGAACCTGACACTGAAACAGCTGCGTTATTTCGAGGCGCTGGCCCGCCAGCGCCACTTCGGACGCGCGGCGGAGAGTTGCGCCATCTCCCAGCCGGCCCTGTCGATGCAGATCAAGGCCTTTGAGGAGGAACTCGGCGCCGAACTCTTCGAAAGGGACCGGCGCCAGGTCCGGCTGACGAGTTTCGGCGAAGAGATCGCGCTGCGCACCAAGGACATCCTGCGCTCGGTCGACGAGCTCGAGGACTATGCGCGCAGCTCGCGCGGCGGGCTCGTCGCCAGGCTGCGCATCGGTGTGATTCCCACGGTCGCGCCCTATCTGCTGCCCGGCCTGATCGCCGACCTGACCGGCCTCCATGACGGGCTGGACCTCCATGTCCGCGAGACGCTGACGCCGAAACTCGTGCAGGAGCTGAATGAAGGCCGGCTCGACATGGCGGTCGTGGCGCTGCCGGTTTCCGAGCCTTCGCTGACCGAGGCCGCGCTCTTCACGGAAAGCTTCGTCCTCGTCCGGTCACGCGAGGACGAGGGGAAGCCAGCCCCCAATCGCGAGGATCTCCACGAAATGCGGTTGCTGTTGCTGGAGGAGGGGCATTGCTTTCGCGAGCAGGCCCTCTCGTTCTGCAACAAGAACCCGCGCACCATGCACCCGCGCGACCTGCTGGATGCAAGCTCGCTCTCGACCCTGGTGCAGATGGTCGATGCCGGCATGGGCGTGACCCTGATTCCGGAGATGGCAGTCGCGGTCGAGACACGCTCGGCCTCGGTCTGCGTCACGCGCTTCAAGGACCCCCAGCCATCGCGCACGATCGGCATGGTCTGGCGCAAGACGAGCCCGCTCGCCAAGCAGTTTGCACAGATTGCCGAGGCCGTGCGCCTCTCGGCCGCAGCCCGCCGGGCCTAGGCGCGAGCAACCTCAAGCCCGAAAGCGCGCCGCGCCGTCGCCGCAAGGCGTGACGCATGCCAAACTTGAATCGACTTCCCAAAACGTTTTGGATCGGGTTATCCTGAACGTGAGGCGCCGATCGTCCAACCATTGAGATGCCGATGAGCTCGTTGCGCGCGCTGGCGCAAACGCTGGGATTGTCGATCACCACCGTCTCGCGGGCGCTCGACGGCTATGACGATGTTGCGCTCGCCACGCGAGACCGCGTGCGGGCAGCGGCGGAGGCGGCCGGTTACCGGCCCAATTCCGCAGCCCGGCGGTTGCGTCGCGGGCTGACCGAGATCGTCACGATGGTGCTTCCGGCCGGGCCGGGCCATTTCAACGAGCCGCTCTATCTAGAGCTGCTGGGCTCGATCGGCGAACGGCTGGCGGAGCAGGGCTATGATCTGACCTTAATCGCCGCGCTGCCCGGCCCCGACGAGCTCAAGACCTATCGCCGCCTTGTCGACGGCCGCCGCACCGACGCCATCATCGTCGTCCGCACCCGCCGCGAGGATGCTCGCCTGCGCTACCTCACAGATGCCGGCTTTCCCTTCGTCGCGATGGGGCGTAGCGATTTTCCAGAGCCCTATGCCTTTGTCGACGGGGATGGCGAGGCCGCGTTCCACGATGCCGTGCTGCGCCTGGCCGCCCTCGGCCACCGCCGGATCGGCCATCTTGCGGCGCCCTCGGCCTTCACCTTCGCGCATCTGCGCCGCAGCGGCTTCGCGCGGGCCCTTCGCCAGGCTGGCATTTTCGGCGCGATCATCGAGGGCAGCGCCGACGAGGCCGGCGGCTATCGTGCGGCGGGGCTGCTCCTGGCGCAGCCGGCGCAGCCCACCGCGCTGCTCTGTGCGACCGACAGCATGGCGCTGGGCGCGATGCGCGCCATCCGCGAGCGCGGTCTCGTCGTCGGGCGCGACATCGCGATCATCGGCCATGACAACATTCCTGCCTCCGCCTTCTCGGACCCCGCGCTCGCGACGATGGAGCTGCCGATCGCCGCGACCGGCCGCCGCCTCGCGGAGATGGCGCTGGCGCGCATCGGCGGAGCCGATCCCCGCGATCTGACCGAGATCAATTCGGTCGAGTTCATTGCACGCGCCTCGCTGGGGGAGGCGCGTCGCTGATCCGATCACGGAAACGGCCAGGCGCTCGCAACCGGCCTTATCCCACGCAAACCAGAACAAGCGAGGCAGGGAGGACGATATGAAGACGCTAAACCATCTGGCATGCGCCGCCGTCGCGGCGGGGGCCATGCTTGTTGCACCCGTTGCGAAGGCGCAGGACCTCGTCTTCCTCTCGACGCAGCTGCGCCCGATCGACGAGGCGCAGAAGGTGCGCGAGGTCCTGCTCAAGGGCGCGCCGAAAACCACCTATGTGGTCGAGGAGCCGCCGCAATTTGCCGTGCGCATGAAAGCGGAACAGGCGGCAGGCAAGCGCACGATCAGCCTGATGGGCGCGCTGCATGGCGAATTGCAGCCGCTCGTGCCGGCAGGCTCTCTCGACGCGGTCGACGATATCGCGGCGAAACTCGGCGCGAGCGGCATTCCAGCCGGACTGATGGAACTCGGCAAGCTCGGCACGCCCAATCAGCAATACATCCCCTGGATGCAGGCGACCTATGTCCTCGTCATCAAGAAGGCGGCGCTGCCCTTCCTGCCGGCTGGCGCCGATGTCAACGCGCTGACCTATGAGCAGCTCGCCGCCTGGGGCAAGGCGATCCAGGAGAAGACCGGCCAGCGCCGCATCGGCTTCCCGGCCGGGCCGAAGGGCCTGTTCGCCCGCTTCGTGCAGGGCAATCTCGTGCCCTCCTATACCGGCTCGATGGTGACCGAGTTCCGCTCGGCCGCGGCCGAGAAGGGCTGGGCCGATTTCAAGGCGCTCTGGGCGACGGTGAACCCCAACGCCAACAACTATAATTTCATGCAGGAGCCGCTGATGGCCGGCGAGATCTGGATCGCCTGGGACCATATCGCCCGCGTCAAGGACGCCCTGACTGCCGAGCCTGACCAGTATCTCGTCGTGGCGCCTCCAGCCGGCGCCAAGGGGCGCGCCTATATGCCCGTCATTGCCGGGCTCTCCATCGCCAAGGATGCGCCGAACCGGGCCCAGGCCGCAGCCGTGATCGAGCATCTGTTGAAGCCTGCGACACAGCTTGCCGCGGCGCAGGAGGTCGGCTTCTTCCCGGTCGTGGATGCGCCCCTGCCGCCCGACTTGCCGGCCGGCGTCAAGCTGCTCGCCGACGGCGTGGCGAAGACGCAGGGCGCGAAGGACGCGATCGTCGCCCTCCTGCCGATCGGCCTCGGCGACAAGGGCGGCGAGTTCAACAAGGTCTATTTCGACACGTTCCAGCGCATCGTGCTGCGCAACGAGCCGATCCGCGCGGTTCTCGACGCCCAGGCCGAGATCCTGCGCAGCCTGATGGTCCAGACCGCTGCGCCCTGCTGGGCGCCCGACAAGCCGAGCCAGGGCGCCTGCCCGGTCACCTGAGCTCAGGACGAGCTGCGCTCCGGTCCCCGACCGAAGCGCAGCCTCCGGGAGCGCCTTGCAGAGGCCTTCGACCATGCTCCAGCCGCGCTGGCTGCCCTATCTGCTGATCGCGCCCTCGGTCGCCTTTCTTGCAGCCTTCTTCCTGGTACCGCTCGGCCAGACCATCCTGCTCTCCTTCGATGGCGGGCAGGGGTTTTCGCTCGCCAACTATGCCCGCATGGCGGGGGACCTCAATTTTCCCACGGCGCTGCGCAACACCTTCGCCCTCGTCGCGGTGGTGATCCCGCTGCAGGTGGCGCTCGCGCTCGTCATGGGGCTGATGCTGCAGAGGATGACGCGCGGGCGCGAGCTCGTGCTCTGGATCTGGACGATCCCGCTCGGCGTCTCGGATCTTGCAGCCGGCCTTGTCTGGCTCGCGATCCTGCAGGATTCCGGCTATCTCAACACACTGCTGTTCCAGATCGGCGTGATCAGCGGCCCGACCGCCTATCTCAACAGCGAGACGCCGGTCGCGCTGTTCTTCGCCGTCGTCCTGGCCGAAATCTGGCGTGCGACCGCGATCGTCCTGATCATTCTCGTCGCCGGCATCCAGCTCATACCGAAGGAATTCGGCGAGGCCGCCGACATCTTCGGCGCCACCCCCTGGACCAAGTTCCGCAAGATCACCCTGCCGCTGCTGAAGCCCAGCCTGCAATCGGCGCTGATCCTGCGCACGGTCCTCGCCTTCGAGGTCTTTGCGGTGGTCTACGCGCTCGGCGGGCGCAATTTCCCGATCATCGTCGGCGAGGCCTACACCTGGCAGAACGAGAACCAGAATTACGGCGTCGCGGCTGCCTATGCCGTGCTCGTGATGGTGATCTCGCTCGCGGCGACGATCATCTACCTCAAGGCGCTGCGCGTCGATCCGGAGACGCAAGCATGAGCGCGCCCCGCAAATGGCTTTATGTCACGGGCGTCCTGGCGCTCTGCGCCTGGGTGCTGGTGCCGATCTACCTGATCGGGCTCGGCGCCATGGGCGGGCGGCTCGCCGTGTTCAAATGGCCGAAATCCTTCGCCCCCGGCGAGGCCGGTTTCGCGGCGCTCGCCACCTTCCTCAGGATCGAAGGCGTCTGGAACGCGGCCCTGAACTCGCTCATCGCCGCATCGCTGACCATGCTGTTCTCGATCCTGCTCGGCGCACCCGCAGGCTATGCCCTGGCGCGTTTTTCCTTCCGGGGGCAGAGCGCCTTTCGTCTGCTGGTGCTGCTGACGCGCGCCTTTCCGCTGGCGATCCTTGCCCTGCCGCTGACCGTCATTTTCATCCGGGTCGGGCTCTACGACACGCCGTTTGGCGTCTCGCTGATCCATACGGCGCTGGCGCTGCCCTTCGCCGCTCTCGTGACCTCGTCGCTCTTCATGGGCATCCCCCGCGAATACGAGGAGGCGGCCTGGGTCTTCGGCTGTACGCGCCGGCAGGCCTTCCGCAAGGTGGTGTTGCCGCTGGCGCTTCCCGGCATCGCAGCTGCGGCGATCTTCGCCTTCGTCATCTCCTGGAACGAGGTCTTCGCTGCCTCGGTCCTGACGGTGCGCGAGCGCACGCTCACCGCCTATCTCCTGACGGTCCTCTCCGAGTCGCCGCTGCATTACCGCTTCGCCGGCGGTTTCATTCTCATCATTCCCTCGGTGCTCTTCATCTTCGCGGTCAGGAAATACCTGTTCGCGATGTGGGGCGTCTCGAGCAAATAGGGAGGAGACCGTTGGCCGGGATCCTGATCAACAAGGTTGCCAAGCAGTTCGGCAATGCGGTTGCCCTGCAGGAGATTTCGCTCACCGTCGAGGATGGCGAATTCGTCGCGCTGCTCGGCCCCTCCGGCTGCGGCAAGACCACGCTGCTGCGCATCATCGCCGGGCTGGAGGTGCAGAGCGCCGGCAAGGTCATGATCGGCGAACGCGACGTCTCCTCTCTGAAGCCGGCCCAGCGCGGCCTTGCCATGGTGTTCCAGAACTATGCCGTCTTCCCGCATATGACGGTGTTCGAGAATGTCGCCTTCGGTCTGCGCATGAAGGGCGCCGACCAGGCGCGTGTCGAGGCGAAGGTGCGCAAGGCGGCCGAGCTGCTGCATATCGAGCAGTATCTGGAGCGCTTTCCGGCCAAGCTCTCGGGCGGCCAGCGCCAGCGCGTCGCGGTGGCGCGTGCGCTCGCGGTCGAGCCGGCCGTGCTCCTGATGGACGAGCCGCTCTCCAATCTCGACGCGCTGCTCAGGCTGGAGATGCGGGCGGAGCTGCGCAGCGTCCTGCGCGAGGCCGGAACGACCACGATCTACGTCACGCATGATCAGACCGAGGCCATGGGCCTGGCCGATCGGATCGCGGTGATGCATGGCGGCCATATCGTGCAGATCGGCACGCCGACCGAGGTCTATTCGCGGCCCGCGACCCGCTTCGTGGGCGGCTTCGTCGGCTCGCCGCCGATGAATTTCGTCAACACGGTCGCAACCTCCGGCCAGGCCCGGCTCGGCGGGCTGACATTGGCATCGCCTGCCGACGGGCCGATCGTCCTCGGCTTTCGCGGCGAGGATGCGAAGCTGACCGAGACCGCCGGCGGCGTGCCCTTCACCGTGCGGGTCGCGGAGCCGATGGGCTCGCATCTCCTGCTCACCGGCAGGATCGGCGATGACCTTGCCCGTGTCGTTGCGCCCCCCGCCGCCCGGATCGCGGCGGGCGAAACGCTCGGTCTGGCGCTCGACCCTACCCGCATTGTCTGGATCGACCCGGAAACGGGCCGCACTCATCCCGGAGCTTGAGCCATGCTGTCGACCACACCTCCCTCCGACCGCGACGAGGCGGCGCGCGCCGTGCTGCGCCGCAATGACCGTGGCGGCTTCACCGTTCCCAATGGCCGCGTCTACCCGTTCCAGTGGAACTGGGATTCGGCCTTCGTCGCGCTCGGCTTCGCCACCTTCGATCTCGACCGCGCCTGGCGCGAGCTGGAAACCCTGTTCGAGGGCCAGTGGGAGGACGGCATGGTGCCGCATATCGTGTTCCGCGCCCCGGCAGACGGCTATTATCCCGGCCCCGAGGCCTGGGGCATCCAGCGCCAGCCGCTGACGTCGGGAATCTCGCAGCCCCCCGTCGCAGCGACCGCGGCGCGGGTGCTGCACGGGCTGTCCGGCCGCGATGCCACGCGGATCCGGGCTCTCGTCCCAAAACTCTTCGCCTCGCATCGCTGGTGGCACGAGACCCGCGACCCGGACGGCACCGGGCTCGTCACCATGGTCCACCCCTGGGAATCGGGGCGGGACAATTCGCCGGACTGGGACGAGCCGCTCGCCAATGTCGTGCCACAGGTCGATGTCGCGCATCTGCGCAAGGATCTCGGCCATGTCGATGCGTCCCACCGCCCGACGCATGATTTCTACAACCGGGTTATGACCCTGGTCGAGGAAGCCAAGGCCCTGCGCTGGGACGGGGTGGCCGTGGCGCGCGGGCTTTCCTTCCGGGTCTGCGATCTCGGCATCCAGTCGATCCTGCTGCGCGCCGATCGCGATCTTCTGAAGCTGGCGGAAGAACTGGGCTTCACCACCGAGGCCGCTGCCCTGCAAGGCTGGATCGCACGCAGCGAGACGGCGATGTCGCGGCTCAAGGGGCCCGACGGGTTGTATCGGTCGCTCGACCTGCGCAGCGGGCGTCTCAGCGAGGCCGTCACCTGCGCCGCCTATCTCCCGCTTTACGCGCGCATGGCGAGCCAGGAGGATGCGCTCGCGCTCAAGCGCCATCTCGCGGCAAGCCGGGCCGCAGCCGGCTTCTCCGTCGCCAGCAGCGATCCGCGCGATCGGCGTTTCGATGCGACGCGCTATTGGCGCGGCCCGGTCTGGCTGATGATGAACCGGATGATCGCCGACGGCTTTTCTGCCTATGGTCTGACCGAGGAGGCCGGCCTGCTCCGGCGCGACAGCGGCGATCTCGTCCGGCAGAACGGCTTCTGGGAGTATTTCGACCCGCGAGACGGCACAGGATGCGGCGGCCCCGACTTCTCCTGGACTGCTGCCATGTGGCTCAGCTGGGCGGGATTGCAGGACGATCGTCAGGCCTTGACCGCGCTCTGAGCCAAGCCCTGGCGCAGGCCTGTTCGATGCGTGCAAACGCAAAATGCTGGATCATCTGACCGGATACGAGCTCCGGCCGGATGATCCAGCATGGCTGATGCTCCCGATGAGAGGGCGGGGCGGCCGTCAGGCCGCCTTCTTCGTCTTCTTCTCTGCGTCGAACGGGATCTCGATATCGACGGCGAGCGTCGAGACCTTGGCGCCGCGCTCCATCTTGACGCTGACCCGGTCGTCATCGATCTGCATATGCTTCGAGATCGCACGCAGGATTTCGTCGCGCAGCTTGGTGACGAGGTCGGAATCCCCGACCGAGGCGCGCTCATGGGCGAGCAGCACCTGCAGGCGCTCGCGGGCGGCGGGGGCCGACGACTGGGAGCGGGTGAAAATACGAAGGAAGTTCATGCCGCTTTCCTTCCGAAAATCTTGCCGAAGAAGCCCTTCTTTTCACCAGGAATAGTTACCGGCAGGTTTTCGCCCTTGAGGCGGCGCGCAGCCTCGAAATAGGCGATCGCCGGCGCACTGCGGCCATCGGCCAGGGTGACCGGCGAGCCGACATTGGAGGCGCGCAGCACGTCCATGCTTTCCGGGATGATGCCGAGCAGCGGGATCGACAGGATCTCGAGGACGTCGTCGACCTTCAGCATGTCGCCGCGCTCGGCCCGGATCGGGTCGTAGCGGGTCAGCAGCAGGTGTTTCTCCATCCGCTCGCCTTGCTCGGCCTTGAGCGTCTTGGAATCGAGCAGCCCGATGATCCGGTCGGAATCGCGCACCGAGGAGACTTCCGGATTGGTCACCACGATCGCGACATCGGCATGGCGCATGGCGAGCGTCGCGCCGCGCTCGATGCCGGCCGGGCTGTCGCAGATGACCCAGTCGAAGGCCGATTTCAGGGCGGCAATCACCTTCTCGACGCCTTCAGGCGTGAGATTGTCCTTGTCGCGGGTCTGCGAGGCCGGCAGCAGGTAGAGCGATTCCAGCCGCTTGTCGCGGATCAGCGCCTGCGTCAGCTTCGCTTCGCCCTGGATGACGTTGACGATGTCATAGACCACCCGTCGTTCCGCGCCCATGACGAGGTCGAGATTGCGCAGCCCGACGTCGAAATCGACGACCACGACCTTGTCGCCATTATGCGCAAGCGCTGCCCCCAATGCGGCGGACGATGTCGTCTTGCCGACGCCGCCCTTGCCCGATGTGACTACGATGACCTTGCCCATTGCACTCTCCCGCTTTCTGTGGATACGCCGTCGTTTCAGGCGAGTGATCCAACCTTGAATGTTTCGCCTTCGAGCCAGATCTGGACGGCCTTGCCGCGCATGTCGGGTCCGAGGTCCTCGGCCGTCTTGTAGAAGCCGTCGATCGCGAGCAGCTCCGCCTCGAGCTTGCGGCAGAAGATGCGCGCAGAGGCATTGCCCATCGCGCCGGCGATCGCCCGGCCCCTGAGCGTGCCGTAGACATGGATCGAGCCGCCGGCGACGATCTCGGCGCCCGATGCGACCGAGCCGATGACGGTGACGTCGCCTTCGGTGAAGATCAGCGACTGCCCCGAGCGCACCGGCTCGGTCACGATGATCGATGGCGTCGCCTTGACCGGCTGCGGGGCAGGGGCGGGAGGCTGCACGCTCTCGGCGACCTCGGCCTGCGGGGCCTGTTCGGCGGTCGGGGCTTCGATATCCGAGGCCGCGCGCCCGCCCGACATCGCCGGCGGCAGGTCCGCGCCAAGCAGCGAGGGTGGTGCGCCCTCGATGCCCATGATCCGCACATTGCGCTTGCCGAGCTGGCCGACGAGGTCGCGCAGCTGCGGCCGGTCGATATTCAGGCCCTCGACATCGACCACCACCGGCCGCCGCAGGAAAAATCCGGCAGACAGACCAGCCAGTTCGTCGAGCCGCGTCAGCCAATCCTCGAAGGGAAGCTCCGGGGTCAGCGTGAGAGCAAGATAGGAGCGCCCCTTGAGGCGGATCGGCCTAGGTTGAGTTAACACGTCAGTCATCTTGGTAAATTTTCAGTTGCCATGATCTAGGAATGGAATGGTTAACGAGTCGTAAAAATCCGGCCCTTCACCTACCGGAATGCAACCCTCGGAAATGTGCTGAAAGGCAGGAAACGCTTTTTCTGCCAATCGGTTGAATGCGGGGGATGATGTGTGTGGAGAGCTGTGTGGCTCCCGAGGGCCTGCGTGACCGGCGGCCTCGCGCGGGGGCCGTTCCACAGCGCTGCTGGCAGCGGTCCCGCCGCCCGCAGCACACGCGTTTGCGCCTCGGCTACTCGGTCGCTCCTGAGACGCCAGCGCGTTGCAGCGTATTGTCTCAGGTAGCTCAGTGCTCGCCATGCGGGACGGGGCGGACAGGGACTCGCTGATTCCGTCGATCCGGAGCGGTGAGTCCTGCGCGGACGATTCGATCAGCCAGGGAATCGGTGCAGGTGGGAGGCTGTTCAAGCGAGGGGCTCCGACATCGCCCAGCTTCGCAGCCTGGCCTGTTGCGTCGGCTATGTCGCAGCGCTGGGCCATTGGCGCCCGGCGGGGATGCGCGGCGCCCCGCCGCGAATGATAAAAGCGGCGCCGTAGGAGAGCCCACGACGCCGCTTTCAGAGGCTGTCCGCGACGCAATCCAGGGAGCTTGCGGCGTCCCCTGGAAAGCTCTGGATCAGCGCACGGGCGGTGCAAACTGGATGCCACCCTTGGACCAGAGATTGTTCAACCCGCGCGGCAGGCCGATGCGGCTGCCGGTGCCGAGATTGCGCTCGTAGCTTTCGCCGTAATTGCCGACATGCCGGATGATCCGGGCGATCCAGTCGGGCGTCAGGCCCAGCCCCACGCCAAATTTGCCTTCGACGCCGAGCAGTCGGCGGATCTCCGGATTCTCGGATTTCAGCATCTCGGCGAGATTGGCCTGGGTGACGCCGAGCTCCTCGGCATTGATCAGCGCAAAGACCGTCCAGCGCACGATGTCGAACCATTCGTCGTCGCCCTGGCGGACATAGGGGCCGATCGGCTCCTTCGAGATCACGTCCGGCAGCAGGACATGCTCGGCCGGGTCCGACATCTTCAGGCGATAGGAGACGAGCTGCGAGATATCAGTCGAGATTGCGTCGCAGCGACCGCTCTCATAGGCCTTCACCGTCTCATCGATGCCCTGGAAGGCGACGACCTCGTATTTCATCTTGTTGACGCGGAAATAGTCCGCGAGATTCAGCTCATTGGTCGTGCCCTGCACGGTGCAGATCGAGGCCCCATCCAGCTCCTTCACCGACTTGATCCCGGCCTTGGCGCGCACCTGGAAGCCCTGGCCGTCATAATAGTTCACGGCGGTGAAGTTCAGGCCCTGGCCGGCGTCGCGGCTCAGCGTCCAGGTCGTGGTGCGCGGCAGCACGTCGATCTCGCCGCTCTGCAACGCGGTCAGGCGGTCCTTGCTGGCCAGCGGAACGAACTTGATCTTCGAAGGGTCGTCGAAGATCGCGGCTGCGAGCGCCCGGCAGATATCGACATCGAGCCCGCTCCAGCTGCCCTGCGCATCGGCCATGCTGAACCCGGCAATGCCGGTGCTCGTGCCGCAGATCAACTGCCCGCGTTGCTTGATGCGATCGAGCGTGCCCTCGGCACGGGCGGCGGTGCCGGCGAGCAACAGGCCTGCCAGCGCAGACAGAACGATTTTTCCGGAATGGGCCATGGTCATTATCCCTGATGATCGATGGAACTCGCGCATCGGCCCGAAAGATGGATTGCGGTTTTGGGGGCAACGCCGATGCAAACACAAAGGGTTGGATCATCGGACCGGATAGGTTTCCGGATCCGATGATCCAGGGCAGGAGGTCAAAGCCCCATCGCCTCATAGCGGCGATGGGCGGTTGGCTTGGGGGCGGGGTCCTCGCTGATCGCGATGATCTCGCAAGGGTGGCTCGAAGGCGCCGCCTCGCCGCCGCGCCAGAGCCAGTAGTGGTTTTCCGGCAGGCCGTTCACGGCCACGACCTTGTGGCCGCCCGCTGCGTCGATGGCGTGGATCGTCACCCGGCCGATCAGCCCGCCCTTCAGCGCGCGCATGTCGGCAACGGCCTCGTAGACCGCATCTTCGACGCCCATGCCCATCTTCATGTAGAGCACGACCGCGCGCGAGGTGCCGGCCCGGATGCTCATTTCGCCGACGCCGGTGCAGGCGCAGGCGCCGTAACGCGTATCGGCATAGGAACCGGCGCCGATGATCGGGCTGTCGCCGAGACGCCCCGGATATTTCCAGCCCCAGCCGGAGGTGCTGGTGCCCGCCCCGATATGGGTCTGCGCGTCCTGAGCCAGGAAGACCGTGGTGTCGCGGCCGGTTTCCGGGTCGATCGCCTGGGCGCAGAGCTCCGCCATCGGCACGTCCGGCCAGTTCGCGCGGTCGGCTTCGCTGACCTCGTCCCGGAACCAGCGCTCCCAGGCGGTCCGGGCATGCGGCATCAGGAGTTCGCCGGCCTCCGCGCTGATCTCGGCGGCGAAGCGCCTGGCGCCTTCGCCGACCAATAGCTCATGCGGCAGGCGTTCGAGCACCTGGCGGGCAATGCTGACCGGATGCAGATAGCCGGTCAGTGCGCCCACGGCTCCGCTGCGCAGGCTGGTGCCGTCCATCACGGAGGCATCGAGCTCGACCTCGCCCAGGAGATTGGGCCAGCCGCCGCGGCCGACGGTGCGGACGCTCTCACTGGCTTCGACAAGCCTGATGCCCGCCTCGATCGCGTCGAGAGCCGCTTCGCCCTTGGCGAGTGCGCGGGCGGTCGCGGGAATGCCGCAGGCCCCTTCATTGTTGCTGATCGCGATCACGGGTGTTCTCAACAAGATTGGATATTGGATCCAATTGCCATTACGATGCCGCTAGGCCTGACGCAAGAGGGGGCGGAATTGCGTGATATATCGTTTGGGGACCCCTCCAATCGCGCGCCGGGATTGGATACAAAACCGGTTATCCCTGCCTATGGCCGCCGCCCGGATTGAAATGAACTGCGCTTCAGGGCAGGGATTGGCTCCGGGCGCCAGAGCAGGAGACGCGTGAGCAGGCGATGACGGCTTCCATCCTGTCGAACAATCCTCCCGCGCTTCAGCGCAAGACGACGACCGCGCGTGTCGTCGACCTGCTGCGCGACCAGATCCTGTCGGGCGCCTTGCCCGAGGGCATCCAGCTGCGTCAGGAAAAGCTGGCGGCCGAGCTTGGCGTCAGCCGGGTGCCGATCCGCGAAGCCCTGCATCAACTCGAGGCCGAGGGCCTGGTCCGGCAGGAATCCCACAAGGGCGCGGTGGTCTCAGGGCTGTCGATCGACGATCTCGAGGAAACCTACGAGATCCGGGCCCGGCTCGAGACCTGGCTTCTCGAACTCTCGATGCCGCTGATGACGGCGCAGCACTATCAAAGGGCCGAAGAGATCCTGGCGCAGATCGCGGAAGACCAGCAGGATGAGAACTGGTCGAGCCTGAACTGGGCTTTCCATGCCGCGCTCTATGCACCGGCCAACCGCCCGCAGACGCTGGCGCTGATCCGAAAGCTCTATCTGAACGCCTATCGCCATTTCCCGCTGCCGATCCGGCTGACGGGCGGGCGCGAGCGCATGAACCGCGAGCACCAGCTCCTGCTCGATCTCTGCAGAGCGGGCGATATCGAGCGCGCCAAGGACCATCTGGAGCAGCATATCCTGATGGGCGCGCGCCATCTGATCAGCCGGCTGAAGGCGCTCCGGCGGCGCGAGGGCGCGCCCGAATAGGGGGGCGGCACCGCCCCGTTCAGCGATCGAACGCGATCCCCAGATAGGTCCGGTCGTCGGTCCAGCCATCGGGGCCGGAGCCCTTCACGCTGGCATAGGGGCCGATCTTGTCGGGGTCGAGCCGCTCGACCTCGGCGAAACTCGCCTCCCAGGCCGCGACGCCAAAGGCCTCTGGCTCGGCGAAATAGCCGTCGCTGAACAATTCGAGCCGCGTGACCTCGTCTGCGGCATAGTCGGCGGTGAAGACATGCCGCTCGGCGATGGCGAAACCGTCGAGCACGCCGTAACCCAGATCGCTGGTCGGATGATTGGCGAAGACGCGCTGGCCGCTGATGCCGCTGTCGAGCAGCCGCTCGATCTCGGTGCGCGCGATAGTCGGCATCTCCTCGCTGCAAAGATGCAGCACATGGGCCCTGACTTCGGCGCTGGCCTCGGCGCTCAGGCCTGCCGGCGGCACGCGCAACCCGTTCCAGACGGCATCGTCCGAGATCGTGCGCTGATGCAGGGGATCGGCCCGCATTCTGCCGAGATAGGCCCAGCATTCCCGCCGGATCAGCGCGGTCACGCGGTCGAGGGGCTTCGCCTCGACATGGCGGACTGTCCCCAGGCCTTTCGCGCTCAAGCGGATGCCGGAATCGCCGATCGAGACCAGCTGCAGGGCCGGGCCGTCGTGATAGCCCAGCGCCAGCGTGCAGCCGATCCGCGTTGTCGCATCGGTCTCCGCCCGTTCCGACAGTCCATGCGCCGCATAGCCGTCCCGCAGCGTGTCGCTGAGCGCCAGGACCAGCCGGCGCACACGCGCATCGCCGCCGCGCACGCTCAGGTCTTCGCTGAGGAGGAAGCGGGCGACTTCGGTCGCGACCCGGGCCGAGGCGAAGCGCCCGGCCCGCATCGTCCCGAAGCGTCGGCCGCTGCGGTCGGTTACGCCGTCGATCACGGCATAGCCGCGGCCGGGCAGGATGACGACGCTGTCTTCGTTCTCCTCAGGGCTGGCGAAGCGCTTGCCGAGGCTGAAGCTTTCAATCTGCATGGTGGATATCGGCGCGAGGCGGCTTCAGCCGGCTCGTTCAAGCCATCACTGGCCGGTCGCCTGCCTCCACTTTTCTATCATCGCCTTGGTGCCGCCGAGTTCCTCGACGGTTTTGAGCTTGACAAGGGTCAGCTCGGCCAGCGGCTTGACATCGCCCGGCGCGGCGACATCCTTGCGCACCGAGCGGCGGCCGGCTTCCTTCACCAGAGCTTCCTGCGTCTTCTTCGACAAGGCCCAGTCGATGAAGCGCTTCGCCGGTTCGGGATTGGGCGCGCCCTTCACCAGCCCCACGCCGTCGGGCGAGGTCGTCGTGCCGTCCGCGATATAGGCAATCTTCACCGGCGCGCCGCCGGCGACATATTCGAGCGCATTGTCCTCGAGCGTCAGGCCGAGCGGCGCCTCGCCATCGGCGACATAGCGCGGCACGGCGCCGGAGCTGTCGGAGAAGATGAAGTTCTTGGCGAGCTTGCCATAGACCTCCCAGCCCTTGTCGCCGCCGGCGGTCAGCACGGTCGTCATCTGCTGGAAGGCCGAGCCGGAATTGTCGACGCGGGCCGAGGCGACCTTGCCCTTCCATTTCGGATCGGACAGCTCGGCCCAGGTCTTCGGGATCTCGGCGTCCTTGACCATCTTGTTGTTGACCATCAGCACGTAGATCACGGTCGTATAGGGCGTCCAGGCCGGGCTCGCGACGAAACGCTCGTCGATCGCCGCCTGTTCGTTGGGCGTATAGGGCGTGAGCAGATCGGCGTTTTCGCTGAGCAGCGAGCCGGTGACGCTCCAGATCACATCGGCCTTGGGCGCGCTGGCCTCGGCGCGGGCGCGGCGGAAGACATCGCCGGACCCGAGCTGTACGACCTCGGCCTTGATTCCGGTCTCGGCCTCGAAGAGCGGGATCATCTTCTGCACGATCGAGGATTTATGGGCGGTGTAGAGCACGACCTTGTTGTCGGCCGCGGAGGCCCCGCCGGCCACGCCAAGCAGCCCAGCCGTCAGCACGAGATGCCCGATCCAGGTCCTGCGCGACATGTTTCCGTTCGCTGTCATGCTCATCCCCATCCCTGTCACACCGATCTGCGCCGGCGCAGTTTCTCCATCTTGCCGTCCAATCGCGGCCATGCGCAACTAGGGAAGGGACGGGAGTGCTTTGCCGGCATGGCGTATCTGACTGTCGACGGCGCGATCAAGCGCTATGGGGCCACGACGGCCTTGAACGGTGTGTCCTTCTCGGTCGCGAAGGGCGAGTTCTTCACGCTGCTCGGCCCATCGGGCTGCGGCAAGACCACCTTGCTGCGCTCGATCGCCGGTTTCTCGCAGCTCACCGAGGGCAGGGTGGATCTCGCCGGCCACGACCTGCTTTCGGTGCCGCCGCATAAGCGCGATATCGGCATGGTCTTCCAGGATTATGCGATCTTCCCGCATCTGACGGTCGCCGAGAACGTCGCCTTCGGCCTGAAAGCCCGCAAGGTCGCGGCCTCCGAGATCCGCGAGCGCGTCGCCGAGGCGCTGGCGACCGTCCGGCTGACGGCGCTTGCCGAGCGCCTGCCCGCCGCACTGTCGGGCGGCCAGCAGCAGCGCATCGGCATTGCCCGGGCGATGGTGGTGAAGCCACGCCTGCTCTTGATGGACGAGCCGCTTTCCAATCTCGACGCCAAGCTCCGGCTCGACCTGCGCGACGAGATCCGCGCGATCCAGCGCACGATCGGCATCGCCGCGATCTATGTGACGCATGACCAGGAGGAGGCGCTCGCCATTTCCGACCGGATCTGCGTGATGGACCATGGCTGCGTCGAGCAGATCGGCACGCCGCAGCAGATCTACGGGAAGCCGGCGACGCGTTTCGTCGCCTCCTTCGTCGGGACGATGAACCTGCTCGCGCCCGCCGCCTTCGGCCTGCCGGAGGTGAAGGACGTGGCGCAATGGGCGTTGCGGCCGGAGCGCCTGCGCCTCGCCGAGGCGGGGGGCAGCGAAGGGGGAAGTGGAAACGGCGCCGCCAGCATCGCCGGTACGGTCGAGCATTTCTCCTATCTCGGCCGTGAGGCGCATCTCACCGTCCAGGCGCAGGGGCACAGGCTCGTAGCCCAGATCGGCGCGCCGCCGCCCGATCTCGCGATCGAGGCCGGCCGGCAGATCCGCCTGAGCTTCGACCCTGCCGATCTCCATGGCTTCGACGCTAAGGGACGGCGTGTCCCGGCGGAGCTTACCGCATGAGCGCCATCGCGGTTTCAGCCACGCGCCGCAGCTGGCGTCCGGATTTCTGGACGCTGGTCGCGGTCGGGGCCTGGGCGATCCTGATCGTCCTGCTGCTGATCCCGCTCGGGCTCGTGCTGGTCTCCAGCTTCCGCGACGAGAGCGGGGTGCTGACGCTCGCCAACTGGCAAAGGCTGTTCGGCAGCACGCGCTATTTCAACGCCTTCATCAACACCTTGATCATCGGCTTCGGCGGCCTGGCGGGTGCATTGCTGCTCGGCTCGGTCATGGCCTTCTGCATGGCGCGCATCGAGATCGCGGGCGGCCGCTTCGTCTCGATGTTGGCGATCCTGGCCTTGGTCTCGCCGCCCTTTATCGGCGCCTATTCCTGGATCGTGCTGTTCGGCTCGGGCGGCATCGTGCGCCAGACGCTGATGTCCTGGGGCGTCTTCATGCCGCCGATCTACGGCGTCTGGGGCATCCTCATCGTCTTCGCCTTCAAGTTCTATCCGTATGTCTACCTGCTGACCTCGGGCGCGCTCGCCAATGTCAACCGCTCGCTGGAGGAGGCGGCGGAGAATCTCGGGCTGACGCCGTTCCAGCGCGTGCTGAAGATCTCGTTCCCGCTGGTCCTGCCGGCGCTCTCGGCCGGCGGGCTCTTGGCGCTGATCCATGCCATCGCCGATTTCGGCACGCCGCGGCTGCTCGGGCGTGGCTTCAATGTGCTGGCTACCGAGGCCTATACCGCCTATTCCGCCGAGATCGGCTCCAATCTCGGCATGGCGACGACGCTCAGCCTGGCGCTGATCCTGATGTCGATGGTCTTCGTCTTCATCCAGCGCTTCATGTCGCGGAAAAACGTCTATCACAGCAACCTGATCAACCGCCCGGAGAAGATCAGGCTGCGCGGGTTTGCCAATGTCGCGGCCCATGCCGCGGTCTATTTCATCGCGCTCGGCGGCGCGATGCCGGCGATCATCGCGGCGATCTATTCGGTCAGGAAGACGAACGGGCCGGTGTTCCAGCCGGGCTTCGGCCTCGACAGCTACCGCCGCATCGTCGCCACACTCGGCGATGTCGTGTGGAATTCGCTGCTGTTCTCCGGCGCCTCCGTGCTGATGATCGTGGTCATCGGCACGCTGATCGGCTGCCTCGTCGCGCGGCGCAACACCGCCCAGACCTCGCTGCTCGATGCCACCTTGATGGTGCCCTATGTCATGCCCGGCATCGTCGTCGGCGTCGCCTTCATCGCGGCCTTCAACACGCCGCCGCTGGTGATGACCGGCACGGCGGCGATCATCATCCTCTCCGTCTTCATCCGGCGCTTGCCCTATGCGGTGCGCTCCTCGGCCGCCGCGCTGCGCCAGGTCGGGCCGAGCATGGAGGAGGCGGCGATCTCGCTCGGCTACAGCCCGGTCGAGGCCTTTTTGCGCGTCACCATCCCTCTGATCCTGCCCGGCATCATCGCAGGCGCGATGCTCTCCTTCGTCACGGCGGTGAACGAACTCTCCTCGTCGCTCGTGCTCTATGTCGGCGGCACCATCACCATGCCGGTCAAGATCTATATCGCGATCAATGATGGCGATTACGGCACGGCCGCCTCGCTCTCGACGATCCTGCTCGTGCTCAGCGCCGGGGCGATCTATCTCGCCTTCCGTCTGTTGGGGCGCGACGAGCGCGCCTTGCTGTAAGCCAAGGCGCACTCGGGGGCGCGTTCACCCACCGAACCGGACGGTCAGGTTCAGGCCGTCGATCTCGGCTTGCGTGCCCATGCCGCGTGACAGCCGGTCGAAGCGGTCGAGTACGGGCAGGGCGCGGGTCGGCTCCTGGATCAGCACCGGCATCCCGCTTCTGTTGCACTCGGTCGCGCGGAATTCGATCGTCTCGACGCCGCCCTGGCCGATGCCGATGCGGCAGACCAGCGACCAGGAATCGATCTGCGAGAAGATCATCTTCTGGTCGGGCGTGGCATTGTCCCAGTCCTGCTGGGCGATGTGGTTGCCGAGGCTGTAGAGGATCGGCTTGCCCCGATAGGTCTCGACGCCGGCGGGGCTGTGGGCGTGGTTGCCGAGAACCATGTCGGCGCCGGCATCGATCAGCGCCTGTCCCAGCGGGCGCTGGTATTCGGCCAGCGGGTCGCCGCGGCCATAGCCCCAATGCACGCTGACGATCAGCACGTCGACTTCAGGGCGCAAGCTGGCGATCTGCCCGCGCAGCCGTGCGAGATCGCTCTCGCGGACCCGGCTGCGCATTCGCATTGGTGCGCCGGGCTCGGTCGCGAGCAGGACCGGGTTAATTTCCGGCCATTGCTCGATCGCGAGCGGCGCGATGCCCGGCCGGGTCTCCGTTGCCGCATAATCCGGCGGCAGCAGGCAGGAGACCGCGATGGTGCCGAGCCTGCAGCCATTGATCACGCGCCGGTCCGGCACGAGCGAGGCCGCGAGGTCCTTGCCGCCGCCGACCGTCTCGACGCCGGCCGCTTGCAGGTGGCGCAGTGTCTCCAGGAAGGCCTGGGGTCCGAAATCGCAGGTGTGATTCGTCGCAACCGTCATCAGCCCGAACCCGGACCGGCCGAGATCGGCGGCCACCGTCGGGTCGACGAGATAGGCGATCGGCGCATCACTGCGATAGCCCTGGCGGGCGAACTGCACCTCGCAGGAACCCCAGACCAGATCGCTCTGCCGGAGATAGGCGAGCGTCTCGCCATAACCCTCGTCGATCAGCGCATCGCCGGCATAAAGCCGCTCGCGGACTACGATATCTCCGGCAGCGCCGAGCGTCAGAATGGACATGGTCATCCCTTAAATGTTTTGTTGATGTTTCAATTACTGCTCGCAATGTGTGCCGGCGGTCAAGAGGTCCGTGCTGGGATCGCAGGGGAGGGTGCGTTCAACCGATCGGTATCGCCATGGGCTCAGGCGTGCCTGTTGACAGCCGCGATTTGTTTATGATGTTTTATTGATGCATCACAAATCCGGCCACGACATCGCGCATGCTGCCGAAGGCCGCCGAGGGGATTTTGACATGACCGACACATCGCTACCGGGCGCGGCCGCCCGCGCGGCCACGACGCTGCTCGACGCCGCCTATCGCCGGATCTTCTGGCGCCTGATCCCGATCCTGATGGTTCTCTGGGTGCTGGCCTGGGTCGACCGCGTCAATATCAGCTTCGCCAAGCTGCAGATGGCCGACGAGCTGCGTTTCTCCGAGGCCGTCTACGGGCTCGGCGCCGGCATCTTCTATATCGGCTATCTCCTGTTCGAAGTGCCGAGCAACCTGCTGCTGCAGCGCATCGGCGCGCGCAAGACCATCGCCCGCATCGCCATCGGCTGGGGCACGATCTGCGCGCTGATGTCCTATGCGACGACGCCCGCGACTTTCTACATCCTGCGCTTCCTGCTCGGTGCCTTCGAGGCAGGGTTCTTCCCGGGCGTCATCCTGTTCCTGACGCAATGGTTCCCGAGCGAGCGCCGGGCCAGGGTTTTTGGCATCTTCATGTCGTCGGTCGCGCTGTCCGGCGTCATCGGCGGCCCGCTTGCCGGGCAGATCATGACCGGGATGCAGGGCATGGGCGGCCTGTCGGGCTGGCAATGGCTGTTCATCGTCGAGGGCATTCCGACGATCCTGATCGGGCTTTTTGCGCTGGCCTGGCTGACCGACCGACTGGAACAGGCGCATTGGCTCTCGGATGCTGAGCGCAGCGCGGTCCGCGACGATCTCGAGCGCGATGCAAGGGCGCTCGGCCCGCGTGAGCACGGCTTGTCGACGGTGCTGCGCGATCCGCGGCTCTGGATCTTCACGCTGGTCTATTTCTGCATCATCGTCGCCAACGCCACCGTCGCCTTCTGGGGCCCGACCATCATGCGCGAGGCCGGTTTCGGCAATGTCGCGACCATTGGCTGGCTGGTCTCGGGCGCCTCGCTCGTCGGTTCCGCGGTGATGATCGGCAACGGCCTGATGGCTGACCGGACCGGACGCCCGCTCTTGCAATGCGTCGGCTCGCTGATCGTCGGCGCGCTCGGCCTGGCCGGCGTCGCTTTCGCCCTGCACGGCTCGCCGCAGATGGTCGTCGTGCTGTTTTCTCTGGCGCTCGCCGGGGCCTATGGCGCGATTCCGGTGTTCTGGCAGTTGCCCAACCGGCTCTTCGCCGGCACCGCTGCCGCCGCCGGCATCGCGATCATCAACTCCTTCGGCAATCTCGGCGGCTTCCTCGCCCCCTATGGCCTTGGCCTGCTGAAGGACGCCACGGGCCAGATCGCGCCCGGCCTGATTGCGGTTGCGCTTGTCGAGGCGCTCGCTGCCCTCATCATCCTCGTCGTCGTCCAGCGCTTCTTCGCCGGGCGCCGGGCTTGACGGGGCCTGCCGAACCCGCCGACCAATAGGGCAGGGAGCGGTCGCGGYGCATCAGGCGCCGCGACCCTTTTCACGAAGGGCTAAGAACAATGCCGGCCAAGGCCGAAGCAGGACAGGATGCCAAGCTCTCGCTGGCCGAGCGCGTCTATCAGGAGCTCCGCGCCGCGATCATTTTTGGGGAGATCGCGCAAGGTGCGGTCTTCAACGAATCCGATCTCGTCGCGCGCTTCAAGGTCAGCACCTCGCCCTTGCGCGAGGCCCTGTCGCGGCTCAGGCAGGACGGGCTGGTCCGCGTCATTCCGCGCCGCGGCTACAGCGTCACCGAGCTTTCGCTCCGCGATTTCCACGAGCTGATCCAGATGCGCCTGATCCTCGAATGCGCAGCGGCCGAACTCGCCGCCCCGCGCATCACCGACAGCCATGTCGCGATGATGCGCCGGCTATCTTCCGTCGAGCTGCGCATCGGCGACCAGGCGAGCTACCGCGCCTTCATGCGCGCCAACCAGGATTTTCACGAGGCGATCGCCACCATCGCCGACAACGCCCGCCTCCTGCGCGGCATCGGCCAGACCATGGACGAGATGCAGCGCCTGCTCTTCGCCGATCTCGGCGCGGCCGAAGACGGCGAAGAGGTCCGCCACGACCATGACGAGATCATCGAGGCGCTGGCCCGCCGGGACGCAGCCGCGGCCCGCGAGGCGGTGGCACGCCACATCCGCATCTCGCGCGACCGGGTGGTGGGCCGGATGATGCGGCGGCATACGGGATTTGCGGAGAGGTCGGTGTTCAGCGGGTGAGACTTGGGGTGCTGGGGCGCGTCAGGTCGGGATTACCGGACTGGAGAAACGCTCCCGGATTCGATTGGAAGTGTCTTGCCTGGTCTCGCTCGTACTCGGGCTACGATCAAAGGTTGAGGGCAGTTTTCCTATCCGTTTTGATTTTGCCCTTGCGCGGCAAGAACATGTATGGGCCGGAGTACTAGTGATGCCTATTCTGGGGGGGCGACGTGCTTATCAAGTTTGTCGAGATAGCTAACTTTCGTAAGCTGCTATCCGTACGTGTCGACCTCGCCGAGAAGCAGACTCTGTTCGTTGGCGCCAACAACAGCGGTAAGAGTTCAGCAATGCTGGCCTTGCGGCGCTTCCTCGTACCGCGACGCTGCCCATTTGAGGTTCACGATGTTACGCTGTGTCATTGGCCGGCGATCGATCGCATCGGCCAGAGTTGGGTCGATGCGAAGCGGGCCAATGAGATGGTCGAGCTTACGCTTGAGCCGTGGCTGCCGCTGCTCCCCACACTAGATCTCTGGCTCGACGTAGACGCCGGGGAGATGCATCACGTTCGCGACCTGATTCCGACGCTTGATTGGGAAGGCGGGCTGCTCGGCGTGCGGCTCCGTTACGAGCCGACCAATCTCAGCGACCTCTACAGGGATTTCCTGGCCGCGGTCGCCGATGCCGAGGCGTTGCGCGCTGCCGCGAAGCAGGCGCACGCCGAGAAGATCGCGGCCGAGGGTCAAGAGATACCCGAGCCCAAGCTCACGATATGGCCGTCGACGCTCGTCGATTACTTGAGCCGGCGGCTGTCCAAGAGCTTCATTATCCGCGCATTCACCCTCGACCCAGCACAAGTCCAGACACCGCTGAATGGCCAAGCGCGCCCGCAATCACTCCCGGCCGCCTCGCTCAGCCTCGATGGCGAACCGCTAAAGGGGCTGGTGCGAATTCACGATATTCCGGCGCAGCGCGGTTTCGGCGAAGAAGTGCCGCGTGACGATGACGAGGAGGCGCCGGCCGGATCGCCTGGCAGTCGGCTTTCTGATCAGCTGCGCAGCTATTACTCGAAGCACCTCGATCCAACAAAGGGGCCGAACGTCAAGGATTTGGGGGCGTTGCAGGCAATCGAAGCAGCGCAGGACGCGTTCGATCAGAAGCTCACCGAGAGCTTTGAAGCGGCGTTCAGCGAAGTCGAGGGCATGGGCTATCCCGGCGTCACCGACCCCAAGCCGAAGGTGTCGACGCGGCTCAAGGCGATCGACGGCCTCAACCACTCCTCAGCGGTGACCTTCGTGGTCGACGTGAAGCCGGCGGAGGGAGAGGCGGCGGTGCCGGTGCTCCGCCTGCCCGAGAACAACAATGGGCTCGGCTATCAGAACCTCATCTCGATGATCTTCCGATTGATGAGCTTCCGGGATTCGTGGATGCGTGTAGGTAAGGCTGCGAGCACTAATCCCGCCGCCGTGATCGAGCCACTGCATCTCGTCCTCGTCGAGGAGCCCGAGGCGCACCTCCATGCGCAGGTCCAGCAGGTGTTTATCAATAAGGCCTACGAGGTGCTTCGCGCCCATCCCGACCTCGACGGCACCAAACTGCGGCGCACACAACTCCTGGTCAGCACGCATTCGAGCCATGTCGCGCATGAGGTATCGTTCGAATGCCTGCGCTACTTCCGGCGCTTGCCCGCCGGCATGGTGTCGCGGATACCGGTCTCTACGGTGATTAACCTCTCGCAGGTGTTCGGCACGGGCAACGAAACGGCCCGGTTCGTGACGCGATATCTGCGTGCTCAACACGCCGACCTGTTCTTCGCCGATGCCGCCATCCTGGTCGAAGGGCCCGCGGAACGCATGATCGTGCCGAACTTCATCCGTCACAAGTTCGAGGTGCTCAGCAAGAGCTACATCACCTTGCTCGAGATTGGCGGCAGCCACGCCCATCGCCTTCGCCCGCTGATCGACCATCTCGGCCTTTTGACTCTAATCATCACCGATATCGACAGCCAAGCGGCCGGCACGATCACATCAGCGCCACCCACCCCGGGTGCCGGGCAGACCACCAACAACACGACACTGCGGCAATGGGTGCCGGCGCAAGCCGACGTCGACGCGCTATGGAAAGCGACGCCGGCGGAGCGAATACTTGAGCCCGCAGAGGACCCACTATTCGCGGTGCGCGCCGCCTATCAGCTGCCTGTCGAAGTGACGCTTCCGGGCGCTGTCGCGAGCGAGACAGCTTATCCTTACACGTTCGAGGATGCGCTCGCATTCGAGAACCTCGCCTTCTTCGCCGCACTTCCGGGCTCCGGGCTGGTCACCAAGTTCCGCGAGGCGATCGCCGGGGGCGGGGGGGCGGTCGCGGTTGGCGCGGCGATGTTCGATGCGCTCAAGACCGGCAAGAAGGCCGAGTTCGCGCTCGACGTGCTTGATGCCGAGATGTTCGAAACCCTGACGGTGCCGCGCTACATCGCCGAAGGGCTGGCCTGGCTGCAGGAACGGCTCAAGAAGAAGCAGATCGAAATATTGCCGGCGATTGAGGGAGGGGCGGCATGACCGCCGTGAGCACCGACGATCTGATCGATGCAGTGGCAGACGAGACCATTCGCGACTGCCTCGATCTCGCCGCGCCGCGAAGCTTCTTCCTCTACGCAGGCGCCGGCTCGGGCAAGACCCGGTCTTTGGTCCGTGCAGTGCGCGACCTTTGTGAGCGCCAAGGCCGCCAGATGACGCTGACTGGCCAGAAGATTGCGGTCATTACCTACACCAACGCCGCCTGCGACGAGATCGTGCAGCGTCTCGAATTCGATCCCCGGGTCGACGTTTCCACCATACACGCCTTCGCCTGGTCGTTGATCCGCGGCTATGACGCCGACATACGCAAGTGGGTCGACGCGAACTTGCTCGCCGAGATTGCGGAGCTTGAAGAAAAGCAGGCGAAGGGCCGGGGTGGCAAGGCTGCGATCGAGCGCGCGCAATCGATCGAGAGCAAGGCCCGACGCCGCGAGAAACTCCGCGAGATCATGCGGTTCATCTACAGCCCGACCGGAGACAATCGCACGCGCGATTCCCTTAATCACGCCGAGGTCATCGCTATGACCGCGGCATTCCTTAACGCGAAGTCGGGCCTGCGCCGGCTCCTCATTGCCCGCTATCCCATCCTGTTGATCGACGAGAGCCAGGATACCGCAAAGCGCCTCATGGACGCGCTGCTTGATGTCCAGGCGGCATTCCCCGCGCAGTTCTGCCTGGGGCTGTTCGGCGACACCATGCAGCGTATCTACGCCGATGGTAAGGTCGGCCTCGCCGAAGCGATCCCTGAAGCGTGGGCGAGGCCGCGCAAAGCGATGAACCATCGGTGCCCCAAGCGCGTGATTGCGCTCATCAACAAGATTCGCGCCGATGATGATAAACAAGAGCAACAGCCGCGGAGCGACGCACCGGAAGGGACCGTCCGGCTGTTCCTTGCGCCTGAGACGGTCGCCAGTAAAAGGGATGTCGAAGCGACCGCAGCGACGAGAATGGCCGAGCTGACCGACGATGAAGGCTGGCTCCCCGGACGTAACAGAGTGAAAACCCTCGCGCTCGAGCATATGATGTCGGCGCGCCGGTTCGGGTTCGAACGTTTTTTCGGGTCGCTCTATGCCTATGAGCCGATGCGGACTGGGCTGCTCGACGGCACTGGCCGCGGTCTCGGCTTCTTCACCCGCGAGTTGCTCCCACTGGCAAATGCTCTGGCGGTAGGCGACCGATTTGCGATCGCAGCGGCGATCCGCCAGACTTCGCCGCTGCTCTGTCGGCAGCGGCTGGCGGAAGCCGGGGAGAAGCAGCAGGAGGAGTTGGTGCGTGCCAGGGCCGCGTGCGACGGGCTTCGGGCGCTACTGCTGGCCGGAGATCCGCCATCTCTGCGCGTCGTGCTGCGCTACGTGGCCGCTACCGAGTTGTTCGTTGTTCCCGACGTTCTGCAGCCGTTCGTTCCTGAGGTGCCTGCGGACACGGCGGCGGCCGAGCAGGAGGAGGACGAGAGCACCGAAGCGGGCGCCTGGCGTCGGGCGCTCGACGCGCCATTTCGCGAGATCGAGAGATATGATCGCTACGTCCGCGGCGTATCTCAATTCGATACCCATCAGGGCGTGAAGGGGCGCGAGTTTCCGCGCGTGATGGTGGTGATTAGCGACGACGAAGCGCGCGGCTTCCTGTTTAGCTACGGCAAGATCATGGGGACCAAGGAGAAGTCTAAAACCGACCTCGAAAATGAGGCGGCGGGTAACGACACCAGTATCGAACGCACCCGTCGTCTCTTCTATGTGACCTGCAGTCGTGCTGAGGAGAGCCTGGCGATCGTCTATTATTCCGACAATCCCAACCTGGCGCGCACGGCCCTGCTAGAACGTGGCTGGTTCGCCGACGACGAGGTTGAGACCATTGCCTCCTGAGAGCCGATTGGATGCCGGGCTAATCTCTACCAGCAGTCAAGACAGCTCAATTCTTGTGATGGACGTTCCCTAGAGTGCAGAGGGTCGCAATGCATCCGGACGTGAATATTGTTTTGGAGCGCGTCCAGACTCTGGTTACGGACGATTTTTACCAGACTGATMGGCGGAGCTTGGTGCGCGCGTATATCGCGTGTCTAAGCTTTCCAGATTTATGTATGGCCATCTCTGCATCACTCGATGCGCCGCTCCTTGTGCGGCTAGCGCTTCGCCGACGTCTGCTGCGCCTTCTTGCGAACGGGCTCGATGACGCCGCGCCCGTGGTCGATCTAGTCGAATACACAGCCGTAGCTTCGGACAGTGCCCGCAACTTGAGGCGCGCTGCAGACGCGCTTCACAGCGAGGTTTTCGCATACCTGCCTCTAAACTCACAGCAAATGCTCCTGGAGCGATGGGTAGATCGCGGCGGTCGCGGCGCTATGGCGCGCTGGATCAAGGCGGTGAAAGCGCACGAAAGCCACTTTGAGGCCCCTATAGCTCTTGGTTATTGGCGCGCCTCGGGAGATTTTCGGGCAGCTAAAGCGCTGGCTTATCAGGCCAAGCCTGAATTCTTGGAAGCGATCATTCCAGAGCTGGTTGCTCGGTGTGAGGAAGGTTGGATTATCGCGAAGGCTATAAGGAGATGCGGAGATACGACGGCAGAGATCTGGGACGAGCTGCGTCAGCGACATCCAGCAACATACCTCTATCTCTGCGCTCAAATGGCTAGGGTAGTCAGTGACGATGAAGCCTTGGAACTGGTCCATCAATGCAACGTGGGGCTAATCGACAACGAACGAGGCTTGGCAATCTGGGCTGTAGGTCAGATGCGTAAAGTAACGGTGCTGGACCGTATCGTTGATGCGTTCGAAGTCCTAAAGCAGCGCGACGCGGAGCAGTGGGCGCGTCTGTACGGACACCCAGCGGATGCGCCCGCTTGAGCTGACCAGTGTTGCCGCTGCGCGATGACAACCGGTGGCAGGCACCGCGGCGCTGAAAGCAGCTGGCAGGCTTGTCGCCATTCAGCCCCATCCGCCTCAAGCCGCCTCGGAAATCCTCGTCGACCCGGCGACCTGAATGCGGTTCCGCCCGAGGAGGGCTTTGGCCTTGTAGAGCGCGAGGTCGGCGGCCGAGAGCAGCGCGGCCAGTTCGGTCGCGTTCGATTGCGCTTCGGCCAGCCCKATGCTGACGGCCGCCGTCAGGTTCAAGCCATCGCCTCGCGCTGCGCGTTCGGCGAATGCCCTGGCGACGGCTTTGCCGATCTGGCTTGCCGTCTTGCTGTCCCGGCCGGGTAGCAGGAGCGCGAACTCTTCCCCGCCCAACCGGCCGAGGATCGCGTCCGCGCCGGCGATCTCGCGCGCCACCGTGGCGAAGAGTTTTAGCACCTCATCCCCCGCGTCATGGCCGTAGCGGTCATTGATCGCCTTGAAGTGGTCGAGATCGAAGGCGAGCAGGCAAACCGGCCGCTGCGCCACCCCATCCCGCAACGCCCTGGCGCCATGCTCGAAAAACCCCTGCCGGTTGCGCAGTCCGGTCAGGAAATCCGTCCGGGAATCCGCCAGGAGCTGAGCCTGGTATTCCTCGCGGATCAGCGCCAACAAGGCCATCGGCATGGCCATCATGAAGCGGACGGCCTCGTACATCGTGGCCTCCAGTCGAAGGAGGCAAGCGATCAGAAGCCAGGCAGCTTACGACGTGACGCGTCAGGGACAATGCTGAAGTCGGGGAGCCGGAAGCGCCATTCCTGACGGTGAGGTCGGGACCCTGCCCGGAGACTTGGTGTCCGGCTTGCTATTTTGCGCCACGCGATATCTGCGCGCTGTCCTGCACCGGAAGGGGCGCTGACAGAGCGCAGGCACCGCGGCTGAAGACCTGTCAGCCACGCTGGCTTGTTGGCAGGGAGCGCTTCAACGCGCGCCCCGCCAGCAGCCTGCGCAGGGCAAGCCGCTTGACCGGTCCGGTTCGCGCAGGCCGGGAATGCGACCTGGAGACGCAAGACATCAGACGGCTTTCATGACCGCGTCGAAGATCGGGCTATCCTGCGCAGCCAGCATGCGGCTGACCTCGAAATGGTTCTGCCCTTCGGCGCGAAGCAGCTGCGTTGCCTTTCCCGCCTTCTCCAGGCTTGCGTGGAACGTCGTGGCGTGGCGCCGGTACTCGTCGGTTTCAGCCTCGCCATAAGCGACGAGAACGGGGCAGGTCAGCGCTTCGACATGGCGGATCGGGCTGAATGCCGCGATCTCGGCTGCCGTCAGGCCGAGATAGCGCCCCCGCGCGCTGAGCATCGGCCCTTCCAGATCATAGGCGCCGCTGGCGCAAAGCGCCCCGGCGACCATGCCAGGCGCGATGCGATGCGGCGTCTCGGCGGTGAGCGCGGCCGCGACGAGATGCGCCCCCGAGGAGTGGCCGATCACGAACAGGCGTTCGGGGTTATAGCCCAACTCGCTGGCGTGCTGGGCGAGCCAGCCGATGCCGCGCTGGACCTGCATCACCATCTCGGGCAGCCGGACCGCGGGAATGCTGGCGAAGTCGAGCACGGCGAAGTTCATTCCGGCGGCCACGAAGGCTTCCGCCGCAAAGGCGCTGTCCATCCGGTCGAGCATGCGCCAGGCGCCGCCATGGACATAGATGACGAGCGGCGCCCGCTTTGAGGCCGCCGGGAACAGGTCGATCCGCTCGGCCGGCCCCTCGCCATAGGCGAGCGGGCGGCAGGTGAGGTTGCGATGCGCAGCAAGGCTCGCCTCGCGGTACCAGGCGATGATCTCGTCGGCATTGGCGGCCCAGGCGCCCTGATTGTAGTTCAGGTCGAGCCGGGCCTGATCATAGTCGAGAAAGACGGCTTTCGTCGGCAGTTCGGTCATGGCGGCCTCCCTCAGCGCCCGCCGCCGGCGTCCGCGCGATAGACGATCTGCCCGTCGACGACGGTCAGCAGCGACTCGATCCGGGCGAGCTCGTCGGGCGCGCAGCGGAGCGGGTCGGCCGAGAGCACGGCCAGATCCGCGAGCTTTCCGATGGCGATGCTGCCCCTCTCGCCCTCCGCGAAGGTCAGCTTCGCGCCGCCGAGCGTCGCGCATTCCAGCGCCTCTTCGCGTGTCAGGGCCTGTTCGGGGGAGATGACGGCGCCGGTCCGGTCGCGTCGGTTGACCGCATGGGCGATCGAGTGGAACAGGCTGAGCGGTGCGTTGTCGCTGCCGAACGAAATCGGCACGCCGGCCTCGCGCAGGGAGCGCAGCGGCACGATCTCGCCAGCCCGCTCGCGCCCGAGCTTTTCGACCAGCTCGCTGCCGCGCTTGTAGATATAGGCGGTCAGATGCGTGGTCACCGCCAGCCCGAGATCGGCAACCCGCTTCACCTGGTCCGGCGTCAGGCTGACGACATGGCCGAGCACCCAGCCCTGGCCGGCGAGCGGGGTGACGTTGTCCACCTCGGCGAAGAGGTCGAGCATATTGGGCAGGATGCCGACCGCCCGGATGCCGTTGCGCGCGGCTTCGATCAGCACCGTCTTCAGGGCATCGCGCGGCAGCGACGAATTATAGTGGAAGCCGGCCCAGCCTGTCTGCGGAAAGGCTGCGCTGCGCAGCTCCCGCTCCACGGAATCGTCGATCTCGCCGTAGAGCCCGGCCATACCGAGCCAGGCGTCGCCCAGTCCCCGGCCGGCGAGCCAATGTCCCCAGGACTTGAGCAGGGCCCGGCAATCCTCCGCCGAGGTCGAGGGCCAGGCCGGGCTGAAGATCATCGATGCCCGCACGGTCTGGCGCCCCTCGGACCGGACCTGCCGATAGGCGTCCAGCACCTCGGCGGCAATGCCGTGGCCCTCGAACACGCTGGTGGTGCCCGCCCGGTTGTAGAGTTTCATCGATGCCGCGAGCGCGCCGGCCCGCTCGCTGGCGGAGAAATGCGGCGCCCGGCGCATCAGGCTCATCTCGACCACCGGCATCTTGTTGGTCTCGACGAAGATGCCGTTCGGCTCGCCTGCGGCATCGCGGCAGATCTCGATGGACGCGGCCGGCGCCACCGTCGAGGCATCGATGCCGGCCAGCCGCAGGGCGCGGCTGTTGGCGATCGAAACCAGTGGCAGGGTCGAGCGCCAGTAGCCCCAGATCGAGCGGATATAGACCGGGTTGTCAGGCGCGGCGCGGTCAAGGTCCCAGCGGTCGGGGAAGCGATGTTCCGCGATTCCCGCCAGCACGCTCTCATAGCTGGGGGGAATGCCGATCGGCATGGTGATGATCCACTCGCCCGGCTTCTTCGTTCGGGCGATCTCGGCGATGCGCGCGACGATGTCCTCGATCGAACGGCAATCGGCGAGCGAGGGCAGCACGCTCTTCAGGCCTTCGCGGTCGAGATGGGCATGGCCATCGATGAGGCCGGCGGTGACGGTCTTGCCGGCGAGATCGACATGCTCCGTCTCGGCCGAGGCAAGGGCGGCGATCTCGCTGGAGCTCCCAAGTGCGACGATACGGTTTCCCGCGATGGCCAGGGCCTCGCAGGGCCCCGCCTCACTGAGAATCCGGCCATTGACCAGAACGAGCGACGGGCTGGTGCCGGGGAGAACGGACGGCATGGATATCCTCATCAAGGCTTGTCTGGGCCCGGTGTGACCGGCGACGGGCGGGAAGGACGGGCGGGACGGACGCGAAAGCGCGAAGGGGTCAGGAAGCGGGGCCGGGGGCGCCGTCGAGATCGGAGGCGACGAAGACCTTGCGGGTGAATTCGATATGCTCGTCGAGCAGCCTGACGGCGCGATCGACGTCATGGTCCAGGGCCGCATTCATCAAGGCGGTATGCGGCTCGAGCGCCAGCGCATCGCGCAAGGCCGCGAAGGCGGGGCTGTCCTGCCATGGCGTGCCCGCCGCGCTGTGCGAAAGCGCGGGCGCGATCGACAGGATGCGGTGATGCCGGCGCAGCTGATCCTTGATCTGCACGTAGAAGCGCATCAGCCAGCGCGACGTGCAGGCGGCCAGCAGGGCCAGATGGAACGCCTCGTGCCGCTCTTCCCAATCGCTGATGACCAGCTCTTCCGGCTTTTCCACCGGCGGCGTGCAGCGCGAGAGCCGGAAATGGGCGGCGACCAGCGCGGTCTCCCACGCCTCGTCGCCATTGGCGATGGATTCCGCCAGCATCGGCAGCTCGACCAGGCGCCGGGCCCTGGTCAGGTCGCTCAACTCCTCCAGCGAGACGGGCGCGACCGCGTAACCCTTGTTGGCGCTGGAGGTGACCAGGCGCTCGGCCTCAAGGCGCGACAAGGCCTCGCGCAACGGGGTCCAGCCGATGCCGTAGGCCTCCCGCATGGCGCCGAGCTTCAGCGGCGCACCCGGCCGCAGCCGCGTTTCGAGGATCTCCTGGCGCAGCGTCCGGTAGGCGGTTTCGGTCTTGGTGGCGACGTCGGTTTCGTCCATTGGATCCTCGCATGCTACCGGCAATATATATAATATGACGCGATTGGCAAAATTATATATATCAATTGACATCTTCGATATCGGTCTCGATAGTCCCCGACAGATGGGCCGCGCTGGCGGCATCGGCCATGAGTGGAGGCGAGATGAACCTGGCATCGCTGGACAGGGCAGGGGTGGCGTCCGAGATCGCGCGGCGCGACGGCGCCGATCCGCTGGGGCACCTGCGCGCCCGTTTCCATCTGCCTGCGGGCGCGATCTATCTGGCCGGCAATTCGCTCGGCCCGGCGCCGGTGGCTGCCTTCAGCGACATGGTGGTCGCCATGCGCGAGGAATGGGCGGAAGGGCTGGTGCGCAGCTGGAACGATGCCGGCTGGTTCGCCCTGGTCAATACGCTGGGCGACCGTCTGGGGCGTCTGATCGGCGCGGCGCCAGGGCAGACGGTGGTGTGCGATTCCGTCTCGGTGAATGTCTACAAGGCGCTGCATGCCGCGCTCGCGCTGCGCCCCGATCGCAATGTCATCGTCGCCGAAGGCGGCAGCTTCCCCACCGATCTCTATGTCGCCGAAGGCGTGGCGGCCGGGCGGCCCGATCTCGTCCTGAAGCTCGAGGGCGTCGACGCCCCGCGGATCGAGGATCTGGTCGACGAGCGCACCGCGGTCGTGCTGGTCAACCATGTCGACTACAAGACCGGCGAACTGCGCGACATGGCGGCGCTCAACCGGCTGATCCACGCCAAGGGCGCCGTCGCGGTCTGGGACCTCTGCCACAGCGCCGGCGTCGTGCCGGTCGATCTCGACGGCGCGGGAGCCGATCTCGCGATCGGCTGCACCTACAAATACCTGAACTGCGGTCCGGGCGCCCCGGCCTTCATCTATGCGGCGGCGCGTCATCACGATGCCCTGTCGCAGCCGCTCTCCGGCTGGTGGGGCCATGCCGCCCCCTTCGCCTTCGAGCGCGGCTACCGGCCGGCAGGTGGCATCCAGCGCCTGCTGTGCGGAACGCAGCCGATCCTGTCCATGCGCGTCGTCGACGCCGGCCTCGCCGCGATCGAGGATGTCGAGATGTCCGCACTGCGGGCCAAGAGCCTCGCGCTGACCGATCTGTTCATGGAGCTGGTCGAGCCGGTCTGCCACGCCCATGGCGCCGCCATCGTCACGCCGCGCGCTCATGCGGCGCGCGGCAGCCAGGTCTCGATCACCTCAGACAACGGCTATGCCGTCGTACAGGCCCTGATCGCGCGCGGCGTGATCGGCGATTTCCGGGCCCCGGACATGATGCGCTTCGGCTTCGCACCCGCCTATCTCGGCTATGCCGATATCGAGCGCGCCGCCCATGCCTTCAACGACGTCATGACCTCGGGGATCTGGCGCGACGAGCGTTTCGCCAAACGGCGCGCCGTGACCTGACGGCGCCGCGATACGGCCAACAGCAAGAGCGCAGCCGGCGAACCCCGCGCATGCGCCGGTCAAAAAATGAGCGCAAGTCCGCAAGCCGTTTGCAGCGGCGAGCGGCGGTTCCAGGGGAGGGACACGTGAAGACTCTGTTCAAGGCAGGATTCGTCAAGGCAGGACTCATGAAGTCTGGCCTCGCTGCAGCCGCGTTGGCGGCGGCCGCGACATTTTCCGCTGCGGCCCAGGCCGGGCCGACGCTCGATGCCATCCGCAAGCGCGGCGAAGTCACCTGCGGGGTCAGCACCGGCATCGGCGGCTTCTCGATCGCCGACAGTTCGGGCCGCTGGACCGGGCTGACGACCGATTTCTGCCGGGCGGTCTCGGCGGCGGTGCTCGGCGATGCCGCACGGGAGAAGTTCGTCCCGCTCAGCCCGCAGCAGCGCTTCACGGCCCTGCAATCGGGCGAGATCGACATGCTCACCACCGTCGCGACCTGGACGCTGACACGCGACGCCTCGCTCGGCCTGCTCTATGCCGGCGTCTATTTCTACGACGGCCAGGGTTTCCTGGTGCCGAAATCGCTCGGCCTGAAGAGTGCGCTCGAACTGGACGGCGCCAGCATCTGCACCGCCACCGGCACGACGAGCGAGCTCAATCTCGCCGATTATTTCCGGGCCAACGGCAAGAAATTCACGCCGGTCGTGTTCGAGGCCCAGAACGAGGCGCGGGCCGCCTTTTTCAGTGGCCGCTGCCAGGCCTTCTCTGCCGACATGTCCTATCTGTCCTCGGTCAGGGCTTCCGACGCACCCAATCCCGACGAATGGCAGATCCTGCCGGACATGATCTCGAAGGAGCCGCTCGGGCCGGTCGTCGGCCGCAACGACCTGGAATGGTTCACCGCCGTCAAATGGGTCCTGATGGCGCTGATCGAGGCGGAGGAGAAGGGCATCACCGCCGCCAATGTCGACCAGATGAAGGAGAGCGCGAACCCGGAGATCAAGCGCCTGCTCGGCGTCACCGGCGATATGGGCCAGAGACTCGGCCTCGACCCGGGTTGGGCCTATCGCGCGATCAAGCGGGTCGGCAATTACGGCGAGATCTTCGAACGTAATGTCGGCCCCAGGACGGCTCTGCGCATGGAGCGCGGTGCCAACGCGCTCTGGACAAAGGGCGGGCAGATGTACGCCATGCCGACGCGCTGAGATGAGCGCCGTCGCGATCGCGCCGACGCGCCTGGCGAGAGGCTGGAACGACCCGTCCTTTCGGGCCCTGGCGACGCAGGTGATCGTGCTGGCCGTGCTGGCCGGCACCATCGCCTTCCTMGCCACGAACCTCGTCGGCAATCTGGAGGCGCGCTCGATCCGGACGGGCTTCGGCTTCGTCTGGCAGGCGGCCGGCTTCGAGATCGGCCAGAGCTTCATCGCCTACAGCGCCAGCGCGAGTTTCGGCCGGGCGCTGTTGGTCGGTCTGCTCAACACGCTCGTGGTTGCCGTGCTCGGGATCGTGCTGTCGACGCTTGCCGGCTTCGTCGTCGGCATTGCCAGCCTGTCGCGCAATCCCCTCGTCAGCCCGCTGGCCAGGCTCTATGTCGAGCTCGTCCGCAACACGCCGCTGCTGCTGCAGCTCTATCTCTGGTATGCGGTGCTGACCCAGATGCTGCCGGCCGCTTCGGCTGCGCCGCAGCTGCTTCCCGGTGTCTATCTCGCCAAGAGCGGCCTGCATTTCCCGGTGCTGCAGCATGGCGCCGACCTCATCCTGGTGGCGGTGATCGTCGGCCTCGTCGCCTTCGCCGGTCATGGCCTGTGGGCCCGGCGCCGGGCGGAGCTGACGGGCGCGCCGGCGAAGCTCTGGCCCGGATTGCTGCTGCTCCTGCTGCCGCTTGCCACCGTGGCGCTCGATCTCGCCGCGACGACCTCCTTCGACATGCCGCGGCCGACCCGCTTCGGCTTCTCCGGCGGCGGCATGATCACGCCGGAACTGACGGCGCTCCTGATCGGGCTGTCGCTCTATAACGCCGCCTTCATCGGCGAGATCCTGCGTGCCGGGATCTTGTCGGTCAGCCGCGGCCAGCGCGAGGCCGCTGCTGCGCTGGGGCTGACGCAGGGCCAGGCGCTGCGCCTGGTGGTGATCCCGCAGGCGATGAAGGTCGCCGTGCCGCCGCTCGCCAGCCAGTATCTCAATCTGGCCAAGAACACCTCGCYCGCCATCGCGATCGGCTATCCCGACCTGATGTCGATCGGGAACACGATCATCAACCAGACCGGCCAGGCGGTCGAGGTCATCGCGATCCTGATGAGCGTGTACCTCGCGCTCAGCCTCGCGATCTCGGGCTTCATGAACTGGTACAATAGCCGCGTCGCGCTCAAGGGGGCGTCATGAGCGCCGCCGCCCCTTCAGTGCGGGAACGCCTGTTCGGCAGCGTCGGCAACACGCTGCTGACGGTCGTGATGCTCGGCCTCTTCGTCACCTACGTCCCGTCGCTGCTGCGCTGGGCCGTGTTCGATGCAACCTGGTGGGCGGCGTCTCCGGCGACCTGCCGCGCCATGGGCGGGGCCTGCTGGGCCTTCGTCCACGAGAAATTGCGGCTGATCCTGTTCGGCCGCTACCCGTTCGAAGAGCAGTGGCGACCTTTCGCTGCCTTGCTGCTGACCATCGCGCTGGTGCTGGCGAGCTGCTCGCTGCGCTTTGGGGGGCGGGCCGTCATCGCGGGCTGGCTGCTGGGGATCCCCGCCGTGATCGTCCTGATGCGCGGCGGCGTGCTCGGCCTGTCCTTTGTGGCGACCGATCTATGGGGCGGGCTGCCGCTGACGGTTTTCCTCGCGGTCGGCGGCATCCTCGGCGCATTCCCGCTCGCCATTGCGCTGGCACTCGGACGGCGCTCGCAGCTCGGCATCATCAGGGGCGTCTGCGTCATGTTCATCGAGATGGTCCGCGGCGTCCCGCTGGTCAGCGTGCTGTTCATGGCCTCGTTCATGATTCCGCTCTTCCTGCCGGGAAAGCTGCAGGTCGATGCTCTGCTGCGTGCCCTCATCGCCATCACGCTGTTCAGCGCGGCCTATCTGGCGGAAGCCATCCGCGGCGGCCTGCAGGCCGTGCCCGCCGGGCAGGAGCAGGCGGCCAAGGCGCTCGGGCTCGGCTATTGGCAGACATCGTTGCTGGTTGTCGTGCCGCAGGCGCTGCGCCTTGCCGTTCCGGCGATCGCCAACCTGTTCATCGGCCTGTTCAAGGATACGTCCCTCGTCGGCATCGTCGGCCTGACCGACCTCCTGCTCGCAACCAAGCAGGCGCTGGGCGATCCGCAATGGCGCAGCTTCTCGCTCGAAGGCTATCTCTTCGTCGCTCTGCTCTATGTCGCGTTCTGCTCCTTCATCTCGCATTACAGCCGCGCGTTGGAGAGGCGCCTGCAACGCCAGGCTGTGTGAGTTCCAGCAAGCCGCGGCAAAGCGGACGGAGCGGCCATTCGAGGCTGCTTCTGCGACGGCAGCCGCCGTCCGCTCAGGTCATGTCTCGCCCTTCCGCCTGGCCATCCGGAGGGCGGTGGGGCTTGTCGCGATCGGGGCATTCGATCGGCGTCAGGCCGCTTCGGAGACGCCCTTCGCCGCGGCGATCTGGATGCGGTTCCTTCCGAGCGCTTTTGCCTTGTAGAGCGCGAGGTCGGCGGCCGAGAGCAGTTCGGCGAGGGCGGTTGCGTTCGATGCGGCTTCGGCCAGCCCGATGCTGACGGTTGCCGTCATCTGCAAGCCATCGCTTCTCGCGGCACGTTCGGCAAATTCCCTGGCCACAGTCTCGCCGATCCGGCTGGCTGCCATGCTGTCCAGGCCCGGCAGCAGGATCGCGAACTCTTCCCCGCCCAGGCGGCCGATGACCCCGTTCGCGCCGGCGATGTCGCGCGACACGGCGGCGAAGAGCCTTAGCACCGCATCGCCGGCGTCATGCCCGTAGCGGTCATTGATCGCCTTGAAGTGATCGAGGTCGAAGGCGAGCATTGAGACCGGCCGCTGCGCCGCCCCATCCCGCAGCGCCCTCGCGCCATGTTCGAAAAAGCCCTGGCGGTTGCGCAGCCCGGTGAGGAAATCGGTGCGGGAATCGGCCAGGAGCTGCGCCTGATATTCCTCGCGGATCAGAGCCATCAAGGCCATCGGCATCGCGACAGTGAACAGCACAGCCTCGTACATCGTGACCTTGGCGAGAACCGGCAGCAGGCTCTCCCCGTAGGTTGTGACGAGCACAGGCGCGACAGTCGCGCGCAGGAAAATAGAACAGGCCGTGGCAGACGAAGACCCCGACCGCGATCGGCCGGGATCGCAGGGGCTTCACAGCGCGGCTGCGCAACAGGACAAGCGCCGTCAGGCCGCAGATCGCGGCGATCGGCAGCGAGCCGACATAGGTCCAGAAGAACACCGGAAACTCTTCGCCGCCGATGGCCCAGGCAGCGGCCAGGACAATGAGCACTGCGGCGCAGCGGCCGATGCGTACGCGCTCGTCGAGGCATCTGACGCCCTGGAGAACCAGGAGGTAGCCGAGAACCATGACGATATTGGTGAGGGCTGGGCCGGTGATGCCGGGAAACGCCTCGCGCCTCATGGCCAGCAGGCAGCCAATGGCGAAAGCGACATAGCCGGCGGCCCATATTCCGAGTGGGCGCGAGCGCTGGGCATGCGCCTTGCGCTCCCAGAGCGTCATCGCTGCGGCGACCAGCGATGTTCCAACGGTCAAGTACCAGAGGGTCGGAAGGTCCATGTTCATCGCGTCATTGGGACCTGGCCTCAGGCACGTCAGGCGAGGTCGGGAGGGTCCTTTATGGCAGCGTCACTCCTTTCATGTGCGAGAAAGGAATTAACATTTGTTGAGCTTGACGGCGCACCTCGCGTCATCGTCCGAGCCGGAAACCTGCCCGAGCCTTGAGAAGCCCGGGAGCCTCTGCGATAGGATGAGGCCTGAAAGCCATCGCGGAGGGGCTCATCCTGCGTATCGTCGTCGAGCGTGCCCTGCGCCGGAACTGGGACCGCCTGTTCTTCTATGCGCTGCGGCTGAGCGGCAGCCGGGACGCGGCGGCCGATCTGCTGCAATCCTGCGCGATGAAGGCGCTGGCCGCGTCGCCCCCCGAGGAGGACGAGCGTCTCCGGCCCTGGCTCTTCACGATCCTGCGCAATCTCTGGATCGACGAGCATCGCCGCGGGCAGGCCTCTGTGCTTGCCGCCACCGAGGCGGAAGCGCCCGAGGGCGCATTTTGGCGCCATCATGACAGCCTGATCGCCGAGATCACCGTGCGCCAGGCGCTCGAACGTCTCGATCCGTCGCATCGCGACATCCTCGAGCTGATCGATCTCGCCGGGTTTCGCTATGGCGAGGCGGCCGAGATTCTCGGCATTCCCACGGGGACCGTGATGAGCCGGATCAGCCGGGCGCGGGCAGCGCTGCTGGAGGCGATCGAGGGCGGCAATCTCCGCGTCCTGCCCGCACGGCGCCGCCAGGCGGGTGGCTGACATGACCGGGCGCGAAACCATCTCCTGGGATCTGCTCAACGCCTATGTCGATGGCGAGATGGAGCCGGGCGAGGCGGCCAAGGTCGCAGCTGCGATCGCGGCCGATCGCGAGATCGCCGCCAAGGTCGCGACGCTGACGCATCTGCGCGCCACCATACGCGCGCTGCCGCCGCAGGAAGAGGCGCCGCCCTTCGCCTTGCCGGAACCCCCGCCGCCAACGCGACTGAAGCCCCGGCCATGGCTGCAGGTGGCGGCCGCGCTGCTCATCGCCTGCGGGCTCGGCGTCGCCTGGTTCGGCCTGTATCGCACGGACCCCGCAGAATCACCGCTGACCGCGGCCGTTGCCGCGCATCGGCTCTGGCTCGCCCAGGTGCCCGCCGCCCAGGCGCAGCGTCTCGGCGTCGAGTTGGCAGGCGCCGATGTCGACGCCCTGCCGGATCTGTCGCTCGCTTCGCTGCGCCTCGTGCATCTCTCGCTCGACCCCGCCGTGCGGCGCGGCGGCGGCGTGCTTGCCGGCTATGTCGGACCCAATGGCTGTCGCGTCGGCCTGTGGATCGCGCCGATCGACGACAGCCTTCCGGCGCGGCCAGCCGTACAGGATCGCGAGGGTTTTGCGATCCGCGCCTGGCACGGCCACCACGCGAGCTACGCCCTGATCGGGCAGGGCATCGATCCCGCCCGCCTCGACGGCATTGCCGCCCTCGTCGCGAGGCTGACCGAGGATGAACGCAGCATCCCGCGCGAACAGATCGCGGCGCTGGCCGAGGCGCGCAGCCTCCGGCCCGCTTGCGTCGGCTGACGGATTTTTTCGCTCCGCCAGAATATTTTTCTCGACCTGGAATAAATCGCATCGGCCCGGCGTCGTCTCCAGCGAGGAACATGTCCTCGGGAGAAAACACCATGTTGGAAGACGTCCAGGCGCGGGATGCCGCCGCCGAACCGCATCACGATTCAGTCTCCGAACGCTCCACCGCCCCACGCGCATCGCGACGCCTCCTGCTCGGCGGCAGCCTGGCAGCGCTCGGCGCCTCGCTTGGCGGCCTGCCGCGCCTCTCGATCGTATCGTCGGCTGCCGCGCAGGGCGCTCCTGCTGCCGCGCCCGCAGCCGCCCCGCCAAAGGGGCCGCAGCCCTTCGATTTTCCGGGCAAGGACAAGGGCCTGGTGCTTCTGGGCGATCGGCCACTCGTCGCCGAGACGCCGGAAAGCCTGCTCAATGACGACACCACGCCGATCTCAAAATTCTTCATTCGCAATAACGGTCAGATCCCCGAGCCGGTGGCGAATGCCGAGACCTGGCAGCTCAAGATCGAGGGCGAGGTCGAGGAGCCGCTGACCCTGACTCTGGCCGAGCTGAAATCTCGCTTCGCGGCACAGACCTTCCGGATGGTGCTGGAATGCGGCGGCAATGGCCGTTCCTTCTACCAGCCAGCCGGGCGCGGCAACCAATGGACCAATGGCGGCGCCGGTTGCGCCGAATGGACCGGGGTGCGCCTCGCCGATGTGCTGAAGGCCGCGGGTCTCAAAGCCGGCGCCAGGTTCACCGGCCATTTCGGCGCCGATCCGCATCTCTCCGGCGACACCACCCGCGATGCGATCTCGCGCGGCATGCCGATCGAGAAGGCGCTCGAGCCGCATTCGCTGATCGTCTGGGCCATGAACGGAGAGCCGCTGCCGCATATCCATGGCGGCCCGTTGCGCCTGCTCGTCCCGGGCTGGCCGGCCTCACTCTCGTCGAAATGGCTGAACCGCATCCTGGTGCGCGCAACCCCGCATGACGGGCAGGGCATGGGCGGAACCTCCTACCGCATCCCGACCGTGCCGCTCATTCCCGGGTCGAATGCCGACGGCAAGACCAATTTCACCGACATGACCTCGATGCCGGTGCGCTCGATCATCACCGCGCCCGCCAATGGCACGCGCCTGCCGGCTACTACCCGCGAGGTCGCCCTGCGCGGTGCCGCCTGGGCCGGCGATCACGATGTCGCCAAGGTCGAGGTCTCCTTCGATGCCGGCCAGCGCTGGCAGGCCATGACGCTGGCGAAGCCGAAGAACCGCTATGACTGGGTGCGCTGGACCGGCGCGGTGACCCTGCCGAGCGAGGGCTATTTCGAGCTCTGGGTCCGCGCCACGGATTCCCGCGGGGTTGCCCAGCCGCATGTCGCGACCAACTGGAACCCGCAGGGCTACGGCTCCAACCCGTTCCACCGCACCGCGATCCTGGTCGGTTGACGATGGCCGCGCTTCACTCGCTCCGGATGGCCGCTCTTGCGGCCATCCTCCTCGCCCCCGCCGGCAGTTTTGCCCAGGAGGAGACGCCCGAGTCGCTGCCGGATTTCCGCGGCCGCGACGAAACCTTTGGCTACTGCATCGGCTGCCATTCGATGAAGGTCGTCGGCCGCCAGGGCATGGATCGCGTCCGCTGGGACGAAACCCTGAACTGGATGACCGAGAAGCACAGCATGTCGGCGCCCGATCCGGAGATGCGCGCGATCCTGCTCGACTATCTCGCCCAGGCTTTTCCGCCGAAGGCTCCGGCCCAGAGCGGCGGTTGGGTCAGTCCCTTCGCGCCCAAACCATAGGACTCCAACGATATGAAGCTTGCCTCACTGCTGGGGGCCGCGCTGCTCGCGGCCGCCGCCCAGCCCGCCCGTGCCCAGGATGCCGCCGCCGGCGAGAAGGTCTATGCCCAGTGCCGCGCCTGCCATCAGCTCGGCGAGACCGCCAAGAACACGGTCGGGCCGATCCTCAACGGCGTGATCGGCCAGAAGGCCGGAACCCGCGAAGGCTATGGCTACAGCGCCGCGATGAAGGATTCCGGGCTGACCTGGGACGACGCCACCTTCGCCAACTACATCCAGAACCCGCGCACAAAGGTGCCGGGCACCAAGATGATCTATGCCGGACTGAAGGACGAGAAGCGCATCGCCGATCTGCTGGCTTTCCTCAAGCAGTTCGATGCGAGCGGAAAGAAGGGTGGGTGACGGAGCGCGCCCCGGTGCCCTCTAAAGCATCGGCCCGAAACGTGGATTGCGGTTTTCGGGACAGAGCCGGCGCAAATACAAAGGGTTAGATCATCTGACCGGATAGGATTTCCTGTCCTATGATCTAGCCCGGCCGCGCAGGTTGCAGCGCTTCGTGACGATGACGGCTGGATCGGCGCGCGCCTCGGGCTGGCCGGGGTAGGGCAAGGCACGGTCGCCGGGCCGTGGCGGGCATGACGCTCGAAGCCTTGCGGTCTCTCCGTCCCGCTTCTGCAGTTGCAGGAAGGGGCGAGGCGGGGCACACAGGCTGCAGCATGTTCGGCATCACCCTGCGCACGCAGGACCCTGCAAAGCCCTTCTGGGCGCTGGTCGACAAGGCCTCGGCCTTCGAGACCGCGCCCTCGATCCGCGCGCTCGGCTATTTCCCCCACATCACGCTGGCGCGCTGCCCGGCGATCGGGACATCCAGCCTCGCCGCCGCCGCGGAGGCGCTCGCGGGCGAACCGGCCTTCGCGCTGACCTTCGAGCGGATTGAATTCTTCGATACCGAGCCGCTGGTGCTCTGGCTGAATCCCAGCCTCGATCAGCGCCTGATCGAGGCTCACGCAAGGTTGCATGCACGTGTCGATCCCGCACTCTGCGACCCGCATTACCTCGCGGAGCACTGGAGGCCGCATCTGACGATCGCGATGGCGATCGGTGGGACACAGCGGGAGTCTGCTTTCGACTTCGCCAAGCGGCCGTTTGCGCCGTTCACGCTGACCTTCGATGTCGCGGATTGCCTGTCCTGGCCGCCGGTCAGCATCCTGCAGACGCGAACGCTGGACCAAGAGCCGGCTTAGCAATCGCGTGGATTGAATCGGATGCTCGGGCCCGCCTGCGGCGGTCCTCGCTGCACGGGGAAGAGCGGTGCAGCCTGCCCGTTTGCGGGTGATCGGAAGGGCGCGGCGGGTGGTCAGCAGGCGGCCGGCCGCGTAGCATATCGATGCACAATCGCGGACTGCATCGCCATGCTCTCAAGATCGCTCAAGACCTTCCTGACCGTGGCGCGAACGCTGAATTTCACCCGCGCCGCCGAAGAGGTTCATCTCGCGCAGTCGAGCGTGAGCGACCAGATCCAGGCCCTGGAAACTGAACTCGGGGTTGGCCTTTTCACGCGTTCGAGGCTCGGTCTGGAGCTGACGCCTGCCGGAAAAGTTCTCCAGCCCTATGCCGAGGAGCTGACGCAACTGGCGGATGAAGCGCGGGCGGCGATGAGCGCGATCGCGGCGCACCCTGCCGGATCCGTCACCATCGGCGCGTTGGAGACCATCGCGTCGGCGAAGCTCCCGCAATGGCTTGCAGGCTTTTCGCGCAAGCATCCCGAGATCACGCTCACGATCAAGATCGGGAGCAGCGGAGAACTATTGAGGCAACTGGTGGATGGAGACATCGATGTCGCCTTCCGTTTCGACCAGCCGGATCTCGATGAACGTCTGGCCAGGCGTGCGATAGCGACGGCGCCCCTCGTCATCATCGGGTCCCCCGACAATCGCAGCGCGCTCCCCGGGGATCTTGCTGCATTCGCCGGCGCGCGCTTCATCGTCACCGAAGTTGGATGCGTCTATCGGCGGCTGTTCGACGAGGCTTTCGCTCAGGCGGGCCTCGCACGCCCGAGCCCCGCAGCCGAGGTCGGCAGCATCGCCATGATCGTGCGCCTGGTCGCGAGCGGGGCGGGCCTCGGCCTCGTCCCGCGCTTCGCCGTCACCGAGGCCCTGGAGCGCGGCGAGGTCGCGGACGCACCATGGCCCGGACCGCCGCCCTCGCTCTCGATGATATGGCGGCGCCGCCGCATCCAGCCCGCGGCGCTCAAGCATGTGCTGGCCGCCAGCGACAGTTTCGAACCGGTCAGATCAGCCGGTGTCCGCCCTCGACATGCAATACCGTCCCCGTCGTGAACCCGTTGCCCATCAGGAACCGAACAGCGTCCGCAATGTCATCGGGCTGACCGATCCGCCCAACCGGCAGGCGCTCGGCCATGGCGCCCAGCACCTCGTCCTTGCGGTCTCCGGCGACGAAAGCCCAGATCGGCGTGTCGACCCAGCCCGGCGACACCGCATTGACGCGGATCGGCGCCAGTTCGACCGCAAGCGCCCGGACCAGCCCTTCCAGCGCCGCGTTCACGGCCGCCACCGCAGCCCCGCGGGCCGAGGGCCTGTAGGCGGCGATACCGGAGGTGAAGGTGAGCGAGCCATCGCGACCGATCTTCGAGACGCCATGCTTGGCCAGCAGCAGTGGCGCATAGATCTTGCTGTCCACGGCTCTCTGGACGGCCTTCAGGTCGAGTGCGGGCAGGAGTTCGTAAGCGCCCTCGATGTCAGCCACCGTGCAGACGACATGGTCGAGCGCGCCGACGCGCTCGAAGAGCGTCACCATCTGCTCTTCGCGGGAGACATCGGCAACGACGGCGGCGAGCGCCGCGGGAAAGCGGAGAGCCTCTTCGGCAGCCCGCAACCGGGCTTCATTGCGTCCGACGATGATGACTTCGGCGCCGGCGTCGAGGCAGTGCCGCGCCAGGGCCAGACCCATCCCGGATGCGCCTCCGGCGATGAGAACCTTCTTATGCGCGAGCGCCTTATCCATGATGATCGATCCCTTCGGGTTTTGAAACGTCGTCGGCAGACGTCGCAGGCCGGGCGGAGCCTTTGAAGCGGAATAAACCGATCGTGGTATCGGAAGCACCGATGCTTGGCCCTGCTAGATCACCGGACCGGATATCGTATCCAGTCCGGTGATCTAACCCTTTGTCTTTGCATCGGCTTTCCCGAAAACCGCAATCCACTTTTCGGGCCGATGCTTTAGGCGACACTGCCGGTCATCAGGGTCGACGAACGGCCGCTTCCCGCGGAGGGGCCGTTTCCTGCACGAAAACTGCACAACAATCCTGAGATCCTGAGCATTCTCAGGACCGGCGCTGCAATCGGCTGCGGCATCTCTGCGGCATGGCAGAGATCGTCGCTCCCCGTTCCCTCACATCAAGGCTGCCGCGCCGGCTGGCCCGCGATGGCTGGTGGCTCGTGGCCGGACCGCTCCCTGCCGAGACCGCCATCCTGGCCTTTCCCGCTCCGCCGCGCGGCCCCCGCGCGCCCGAATCCTCGATCAGCGAAGCCCCATGCCCATGTCCTCCCTTTCAGCAGAACCCCTAGAGCCGATATCCTCCCTGCCAGCGGAGCTGACGGCATCGCCGTTCGCGAGCCGCGCGACGCGCTGGCTCGCGACCCGGCTCGGGCTCGCCGCCGGCCTGGTGCTGCTCGCCGATTTCCTGTTCTACGGCCATTGGCTCGGCATCTCGCTCGCCTATTTCCTGGCGGCGCTTGCCATCGCTTCGCTCTGGGCGAACCCAATCCGCGCCGGCGCCGGCAGGCGCATCCTGGCGCTCGCGGTGCTGGGGGCGGGGCTGCTCGCCATCGCCGAGGAGGTCAGCCTGCTGTCTTCCTTCGTTGCGATCCTCTGCACGGCGGCCTTTGCCGTCATTCTCAGCCAGCAGCAGGCGCGCTGGCAGGAGCTGCTGCGGCAGGCGAGGCTGATGCTGCTGTCCGGCGCCGGCGGGCTAAGGCGGGATATCGGCCGTGTCGGCCGCCTCTCGGCACGGCGTCGGCGCGCATCCTCCGGCAGCGCCTGGCTCATCGGCTGGGTCGTGCCGCTGGTCCTCGTCGGCGTGTTCGCAACCCTGTTTGCCTCCGCCAATCCGCTCGTCGAGATCTGGCTGAACCGCATCGACCTCAGGCTGTTGCTTGATCTGCTCTCGCCCTGGCGCGCCGCCTTCTGGCTGATGATGCTTTGCCTGGTCTGGCCGATGCTGCATGTCCGGCTCGCCCGCAAGCGCCAGGCGAAGGCGAACCCTGCGGCGCCCCTCACGCCCGATCGCCACGGGCTCCTCGGCGACACGGCGATCCTGCGTTCGCTCGTCCTGTTCAACGCGCACTTTGCCGTGCAGACCCTGCTCGACATCGCCTATCTCTGGGGTGGCGTCGCACTGCCGGACGGCATGAGCTATGCCGCTTACGCCCATCGCGGCGCCTATCCGCTCGTCGTCACGGCGCTGCTGGCGGCCGTCTTCGTCTTGGTCGCGATGCGGCCGGCCGGCGCCTCCGAGCGCCACCGCCTCGTCCGGCCGCTGGTTCTCGCCTGGGTCGGCCAGAACATCATGCTGATGGTCTCGACGCTGCTGCGGCTCGATCTCTATGTCGAAGCTTATTCGCTGACCTGGCTCCGGCTCGTCGCCTTCATCTGGATGCTGCTCGTCGCGCTCGGCCTGGTGCTGATCATCGTCCAGATCGTCGGGCGGAAATCGGTCAACTGGCTCGTCTCGGCCAATGCCGCCGCGCTGGCGCTGGCGCTCTACGCCTTCTGCTTCGTCAACACGCCGGCGGTGATCGCCAACTACAATTTCCGCCATTCCCAGGAGCTGCGCGGCACGGGCTCGCGACTCGATGCCGCCTATCTGACATCGCTCGGTCCCCAGGTGATCCCGGCCTTCGATCGCTACACGCCGCGCGTCGCCGCAGTTGGTCGCACAGTCCCCAATTCGACCTGGTCCTGGAACCCCAACAGGCTGCCGGGCAACCGTGGGTACATGGCCGATCGCCACCACAGGGAACAGGCGGATTGGCGGGCCTGGGGCTTTCGCGCGTGGCGCCTGTCGCGCTACTTGGCTAACACTCCCCATGCCCCGCTCGGGGGCAAGAGCAGCCCGGCCCCAGCCGACCAGTGACAGGCACGTGACGATGGCGCCCCGCATTCTTGTGGTCGATGACGACAGTCATATCCGCGAGGTCATCTGTTTCGCACTCGAAAAGGCCGGCATGGCCACGTCAATCGCCCGCGATGGCGTGCAGGCCCTGGAGAGTTTTCGGCGGCAGCCGGCCGATCTCGTCATTCTCGATATCGGCATGCCCGAGATGGACGGGCTCGAGGTCTGCCGCCAGCTGCGCAAATCCTCCGACGCGCCGATCCTCTTCCTCTCGGCGCGGGACGAGGAGATCGACCGGGTACTCGGCCTCGAGATCGGTGGCGACGACTATGTCACCAAGCCGTTCAGCCCGCGCGAACTGGTGGCGCGCGTCACCGTCATCCTCAGGCGCACGCGCACCGGCCGCTCGGTCGGGGCCGCGTCGGTGGAGCCGCTTTCCTGGGGCGCATTGCGGCTCGACCCCGAGTCGCATCTTGCCAGCTTCGCGGGCAGGGCGCTGCCGCTGACGGGGATCGAGTTCGCGATCCTGAAGACCTTTGCGGCCCGTCCCCGCCAGGTCTTCAGCCGCGAGCAGATCCTGGAAAGCGCCTATGGCGGCGCGATCCATGTCGCCGACAGGACGATCGACAGCCATATCCGCAACATCCGCGCCAAGCTCGCGGCATCGGGCTGCGGCAGCGCCATCGACACCGTGCACGGCGTCGGCTTCCGCCTTGGACGCTGCGAGGCCGGGACGTGACGGCCTCTGCCCCGTTCCCGGCCCAGGTCGCCGCGAAATGGCGGCCCAATCTCAGCCTTATCGTCTTCCTGATGCTGACGGCGGTGCTGGCCTTGCCGCTCGTCGGGCTATTCTTCTTCCGGATCTACGAGAACCAGCTCGTCCACCAGACCGAGGCCGAGCTGATCGCCCAGAGCGTGGCCCTCTCAGCCGCCATCCGGCGCGATTTCGAGAGCAACCTGCCGGCCGACGCCGCGCTGGGTGCTCACGTTCCGGCAACGCCGTCCTCGTCGGCGGACGAGCCGTTCAGGCCGATCCTGCCCAGCCTCGACCTGACGCGCGACAACCTGCTGGGCCGCAGGCCGGACGCGAAACCCGCGCCCGAGCCCGCCGGCGCAACCTTCAAGGCTGCCGGCGAGCGGCTTTCGCCGCTGCTCCTGGATACGCAGACAATCACGCTCGCCGGTTTCCGCCTGCTCGACCCCCATGGCGTGGTGATCGCGGGCCGAGACGAGATCGGCCTGTCGCTCGCCCATGTCGAGGAGGTCGCCAAGGCGCTGCAGGGCTCGTTCGCCGCGACCTTGCGGCAGCGCGTCTCGAGCCATGCGCCGCCGCCGCTCTACTCGCTCAGCCGCGGCACCAGCATCCGCATCTTCACGGCGACGCCGATCATCCTGGGGGATCGCGTCGCCGGCGTGCTCTATGCCTCGCGCACGCCGAGCAATGTCTTCCGCCATCTCTATGAGGAGCGCGGCAAGGTCGTGCTGGCCGGCCTCTCCGTCGCAGCGCTCACCCTGCTGATCGGGCTTGCCTTTCACCGCACCATCACCCGGCCGGTGCATGAGCTGATCGCGCGTACGACCGCCATCGGTCATGGCGACCGCAGCGCCATGCGCCCGCTGACGAACCACGGCACCGCCGAGTTCGCGCGCCTGTCGCAGAGCTTCCTGGACATGGCCGGCAGCCTGAACAACCGCTCCGATTTCATCGCGACCTTCGCGGCCCATGTCTCGCATGAGCTGAAATCGCCGCTGACCTCGATCGAGGGCGCGGCCGAGCTGCTGCGTGACGATGGCGCCGGTGACGGCCCTGCGATGAGCGAGGCGAAGCGCCGGCACTTCCTCGGCAACATCATCGCCGACACGCATCGCCTGACCGCGATCACCAACCGCCTGCGGGAACTTGCCCGCGCCGAAAGCACGCCGACCGGCGGCACGACCAGCCTGTCTCCGGCAATCGCCGATCTGCAGCGGGATTTCCCCGGCATCCGGATTCGCGCCGAGGGGGCGCTCGACAGCGCCATCCGCATTTCGGCCGAGAACCTGCGCATCATCCTCAGCCATCTCACCGACAATGCGCTGCGTCATGGCGCGAGCGAGCTCGACATCGTCGCGGCCACGGAGGCGGACCGGCTCTGCCTCACCCTGCGCGACAATGGCAGCGGCGTGTCCCCGAACAACCGGGCGCGGATCTTCGACAGCTTCTTCACCACGCGCCGCGACAGCGGCGGCACCGGCATGGGATTGTCCATCGTCCGCGCCATGCTGAACGCCCATGGCGGCGCGATCGCGCTTCTCGACGACGAGCCCGGCACCACCTTCGCACTGGCCTTTCAACGGGCGCCCGGGGCGGAAACCCATGTCGAGACGAATGTGTCTGAGACAAGCGAGTCCGAGACGGGCCTGCGCTCGCGCGGGATGATGATCGCCCTTTGCCTCGCAACGATCGCCGCGGGGCTGCTCCTGCGCCGTTTCGGGATGGGGCTCGGGCTGCCGTTCGGCGTCGTGAAATATGGCGGCTCGCTGCTCTGGGGGACGATGGTCTACCTTCTGCTGACCATCATCGCTCGGCGTCAGCCGGCATCCCGGCTTGCGATCCTTGCCGCGCTGATCGCGCTCTGCGTCGAGCTCAGCCGCCTCTATCACACGCCCTGGCTCGATGCCTTCAGGCTGACGACGCMCGGCGCGCTGCTGCTCGGGCGCGTCTTCTCGCCCTGGAACCTGGCGGCCTATGGCGCCGGTATCGCGTTGGGCTGGGCGACGGACCGCCTCATTGCACGGGCGCGCCTTTAGCGCCTCGACACCGCCTCATCCCTTCCTTTCATGGGGGGCGCCGAGGGCTCGGGCCGAGCGGCGCCGTCGCGCTCCCCCGTCGCGATCCGGTCGTCCTTGTCATCGAGCAGAATGCGCTCGGCCGCTCCGTCGAGATCCTCATACTGGCCGCTCTTGAGGGACCAGAGGAAAGCGGCGAGCGCTGAGGCGCCGAGCAGGAGGGCCAGGGGCACGAGGAAGACGAGGCTGCTCATTGGCCCGGCTCCGCGGCCAGCCTCGGCTCTGCCGGCATCGCGTCGGCCGGGCGAGGGGATCCGGCCTTATCCACTTTGAGACGCAGCGCATTGGCGACGACGAGGACGGAGGAAAGCGACATGGCGAGCGCCGCGATCAGCGGGGTGACATAGCCCGCAATCGCGATCGGCAATGCGACGGCATTGTAGAGGATCGCGAGCGCAAAATTCTGCCGCACCAGCAGGGCGGAGCCGCGCGCGAGCTTGAGTGTGGTCGGGATCGCGTCGAGCCCGTCATGCAGGAAGACGAAATCGGCTGCATTGCGGCCGATATCGGCGGCCGAGGCCGGCGCAATCGAGACATGCGCCGCGGCGAGCGCGGGTGCATCGTTGAGGCCATCGCCGATCATCAGCACCTTGCGGCCCTGGGCCGCGAGGGCGGCGAGCCGCTCGACCTTCTGCGCCGGCAGCAACCCCGCGGCGACCGTGCCGATGCCGACCCTGGCGGCAATGCTGTGCACGGCGGCTTGCGTATCGCCGGAGAGCAGTGCGATTGCGATGTCCTCGTTGCGCAACGCAGCGATTGCGGCCTGCGCCTGCGGACGCAACGTCTCCTCGAACACGAAGCTGGCGAGCAACGTGCCGTCGCGGCTGAGCACAGTGCCAGCCTCCTGGCTGCCAGCGCCTGCGGCAAGCGCCCATTCGGCCCGACCGAGGCGGTAGAGTTGTCCCTGCAGCCACCCTTCGATGCCGAAACCGGGATATTCCCGAAGGTCCGACAGCGCGGGGCCGCCGGCCGGCGCTGCAGCGGCAATCGCGCGCGAGAGCGGATGGCTGGAGCGGCGGGCGATCTCGGCCGCGATCGCCAGATCCGCCGGGACAATGGCGCCGCCATTGACGAGGCGTGGCTGTCCGAGCGTCAGGGTGCCGGTCTTGTCGAAGGCTGCCATGTCGATCTCGGCCATGCGCTCGATCGCCGAGCCGTCCTTGACCATGATGCCATTCTCGAACAGGCGCCGCGACGCCATCACCTGCACGATCGGCACGGCGAGCCCGAGCGCGCAGGGACAGGTGATGATCAGCACGGCGATGGCGATGGTGATCGCACGGTGCCAGTCGCCGGTTGCCAACATCCAGCCGAGAAAGGTGAGGAAGGCCGTGGCGTGAACCACCGGCGAATAGAGCGCGGCGGCCCGGTCGGCGATGCGTCGATAGCCGGCGCGCCCGCCCTCGGCAGCCTCCATCAGCCGGATCATCTCGGCGAGGAAGGAGGTCTCGGCCCCGGCGGTTGCGGCAATGGTCAGCGGACCGGAGAGGTTGAGCGTTCCCCCGCGCACAGGTGCACCCATGGCCACGGTGCGCGGCGCGCTCTCGCCGCTGACAATGGCGCAATCCAGTTCGGATGTTCCCTCCACGACCACGCCATCGACGGGAATGCGATCGCCCGCACTGAGCGCGACGCGCATGCCCGCCACGATCTCGGCAAGCGGAAGATAGTCGCGGCTGCCATCGGCCCGCAGCACCGTTGCGCCGCGCGGCGACAGGCGCATCAGGCCACGCACCGCGGCACGCGCCTTCTCGCGCATGAGATGGTCAAGGGTCCGCCCGATCAGCAGGAAGAAGATCAGCGAGGTCGCAGCGTCGAAATAGGCATGCGGGCCGTCATGCAGCGTGTCGTAAAGGCTGAGACCGAAAGCGAGGCAGATGCCGATCGAGATCGGCACGTCCATATTGGTGCGGCCGTGGCGCAGCGCCGACCAGGCCGAGTCGAAGAAGACGCGGCCGGAATAGATGAGGCAGGGCAGGGCCAGCGCGGCCGAAATCCAGTGGAAGGCGCTGCGGGTCTCCGGTTCGGCGCCGGACCAGACCGAGACCGAAAGCAGCATGATGTTCATCGAACAGAAGCCGGCGACTGCCAGCGCCCGGATCAGGCGGGCGCGTTCCGGATCGGACCGGTCCGCCTCGCTCTCGAAGAGGTGGCCGGGATGGCCGAGCCGGGCCAGCGCCACGAGCAGGTCGGGGGCCTCCTCGCCGCGCCACTTCACGGCGACGCGCCGGGTCGACAGGTTGACCCGGACGTGCTCGACACCGGCAACCTGCATCAGGCCGGTCTCGATCGTCCGGATGCAGGCCGCGCAGTGAACATCGGGAACGGAGAGATCGGCCTGCCTGAGGCCGTCGCCCAGCTCGCGGCTGGCGAGCCGGATTTCCTGCCGGGCCGCGGAACCGTCGAACGTGCCGGAGACGTCGAACGGCGGCGCGCAGCAGCTCATCTGATCGCCCGATAGCTATGCCAGGTCGCGTGGCCGAGCAGCGGGAAGACGATGATCAGCCCGAGCAGCCCGGTCGCCACACTCAGGAGGAAGAGCGCGAGCACGATCGCGCCCCAGGCGAGCATCACCKGCAGGTTGTTCCAGACCAGCGAGATGCTGGTGCCCATCGCGGTGAAGGCGTCGACCCTCTCGTCGAGCAGCATCGGGATCGCGAAGGTGCTGATGGCGAAGGAGAAGGCCGCGAACAGGCCGCCCGCCACCGTGCCTACCAGCAGCATCGCCCAGCCCTCTGGCGTCGAGACCAGCATGGCGAGGACATCCTTGAGACCGGGGAAAGGCCGCAAGCCGAAGAACAGCGCATAGATGATTACCGCGGCCCGCATCCAGACCAGCATCAGCAGGCACAGGATGGCGCCGGTATACCAGACCTGGCCGCCGGAGGCCGGCTTGACGAAGATCATGCGCGCGAGGCTGACGGCGCGGCCGGCCTCGATGTCGCGGCTCTTCTGGTAGAGGCCGATCGCCAGGATTGGCCCGACCACCATGAAGCCGGCGAGAGCGGGCAGCAGGATGTAGTCGAGTTCGTAGCGGAACAGCCCCCAGACGATGCCGAGCGACACCAGGAATACCGCCGCTCCATAGAGCAGGCTCGGCACGGGGCTGTGGCAGAGATCGCGCCAGCCTGCTCCGAGCCAGGCCAGGGCCGCGCCTGCCGGCAGGTTGCGCCGTCGCTGTGCGGCGAGGGGCAGCGGGATGTCCTGGCCGTTTTCGATCTGGCCGTCTTTGATCGTGCCCACGATGCTCCTCCCCGCTTCAGCAGGCCGGGCGGGCGGCACGAAACGTGCCTGCTTCGCCCGCCGATTTCGCATGCGGCACGCAGTCCGGCTGCGAACCGATGGCGACATAGACCAGATGCGCATTGGCGAAGGCGACGAGCGCGGCTCCTGCAATCAGCAGCGCCAGCCAGAGCGCCCGCCGGCTGCCGGGCCGCCGCGCTTGCCCGTTGGTTGCGGGGCTCATCGTGCGCCGTCCCGCAGCGTGCCGACATAGAGCGCAAGCAACTTGATGTCGGTCGGCGAGAGGCGGCCTTCCCAGCTCGGCATATGGCCCTGGCGCCCGTTATGGACACTGTCGAAGACCGATTGCGGATCGCTGCCATAGATCCAGTTGGCGTCGGTCAGGTCCGGCGCGCCGAGATCGTGCCGCCCCTTGCCGTCCTCGCCGTGGCAGGCGATGCAGGTCGTTGCAAACACCTGCTTGCCGGCGGGCACACGCGCCTGGTCCGCTTCCGAGAGCGGCTGCCCGGAAAGCGAGAGGACATACGCGACGACGTTTGACAACTGCTCGCGGTCGAGCATGCCATCGCGGCCGAAGGCCATCATCTGCGCGGCGCGCGTCTGCCCGCTTGTTCCATTGATTCCGACGCGGATGGTCTCGGCGATCGCCTCGGGCTCGCCGCCCCAGAGCCACGAGCCCGCGGCGAGATTGGGGAAGCCTGGTCCGCCCTTGCCATCGCTGCCGTGACAGACGGCGCAGTTGTCGCCGAACAGGGCCCGCCCGGTGTCGCGCACATGGCGCATCAGCGCGGGGTCGGCGGCGATCTCCGCGAACGAGGCGTTGGCGATGCGCTGGGTCCAGCCGGCGCGCTCGGCTGCCGCATCCTGGACCTGGCGGGCCACGATCTGGCGCTGGTCGTTGCCGAGCAGACCCTTCGTATAGGTCCAGCCGAGCGGCCAGGCCGGCATCAGCAGCCAATAGACCACAGCAAACAGCGTCGAGGCCGCCAGGAAGAACAGCACCACGCGCGGGATCGGCGTGTCGAGTTCCTCGATGCCGTTCCACTCGTGACCGGTCGTCAACTGTCCCGTGACGGGGTCCCGCTTCGCCTGGTCCATGTTTCAGTCCCCCGGCCTGTCGTCCTTGTCGAGAATGCTCTTCTTGGCGCGGTCGAAGCGGGCCCGGTTCGAGGGCCACAGAGCATAGATCAGCACGCCCGCCGCCAGCGCGATCAGGTAGAAAAGCCCCCAGCTCTTGGCGAAGCCGACGAGCGATTGATGATCGATGTCCATCGCCTCACCTTGCCGTGGCCGCCGTCTGCCGATGCGCCGCATCGGTCAGCCGGCCCAGGACCTGGAGATAAGCAACCACCGCGTCCATCTCCGTCAGGCGGCCTGGCTGCCCGTCGAACGCCCGCATGGTCGTGGCCTCGCCGTAGCGCTCGCTGACGCCGCTGGCATAGGGGCTGTCGGGGTGGGCCTGGCCATAGGCATCGGCGCTCGCATTCGCGATCATCGCATCGGTATAGGGCACGCCGACAACGCGCAGTGCGGCGAGGTGCTGGCCGAGATCCTCGGTCCGCAACTCGTTGCGCATCAGCCAGCCATATTTCGGCATGACCGATTGCGGCACCACCTCGCGCGGATTGATCAGATGCGCGACATGCCAGGCGTCGGAGTATTTGCCGCCGAGCCGCGCCAGGTCCGGGCCGGTGCGCTTCGAGCCCCACAGCATCGGATGATCGTATTTCGACTCGACCGCGAGCGAATAGGGTCCATAGCGTTCGACCTCGTCGCGCAGCGTGCGGATCATCTGGCTGTGGCAGGCATAGCAGCCCTCGCGGATATAGATGTTGCGCCCGGCCGTTTCGAGCGGTGTGTAGACGCGCATCTCGGGCGCGGTCTCGACCGTCTCGTGGATGGTGAAGAGCGGCGCGATCTCGACGAAGCCGCCGATCGCCGAGACGCCGATGATGGCCAGCACGAAGCCGATGGCGCTGCGTTCGAGCCTGCGATGGAAGAACTCGGCCATGGTCTCACTCCCCCGGCTGCAGCGCCGGCCCGGCCACTGGCAGGGCAGGCTGGTCGGGATCGGCCGCTTGCGGCGCAGTCCGCGCGCGCGCCATCCGGATTGTCATTCCGACATTGTAGGAGGCGACGATCGCCCCGAGCAGGAACAGCAGGCCTCCGACCGTTCGCGCGATGTAGTAGGGATGCATCGCGACGACGCTGTCGATGAAGGAAAAGGCGAGCGTGCCGCTGGAGTTATAGGTGCGCCACATCAGGCCCTGGATGATGCCCGAGTTCCACATCGAGAAGACGTAGATGACGGTTCCCGACAGTGCGAGCCAGAAATGGACCTCGACCAGCTTGGGCGAATAGATCTGATCGACCTTCCACATCCACGGCACCAGCGCGTAGAGCGAGCCGAAGGTGATCATCGCCACCCAGCCGAGCGCGCCGGCATGGACATGGCCGACCGTCCAGTCGGTGTAGTGCGACAGCGAATTGACGGCCCGGATCGCCATGAACGAGCCTTCGAAGGTCGACAGGCCGTAGAAGACGGCGGCGACCATCATGAAGCGCAGCGTCGCATCGTCGCGAACCTTATGCCAGGCACCGTTGAGGGTCGCCAGTGCATTGCCGGCCGAGGCCCAGGATGGCACCAGCAGCACGACCGAGAAGGTCATGCCCAGCGTCTGCACCCATTGCGGCAGGGCGGTGTAGTGCAGGTGGTGCGAGCCCGCCCACATATACATGAAGGTGATGCCCCAGAAGCTGATGATCGACAGCCGGTAGGAGAAGATCGGCCGGTCCGCCCGCTTGGGCAGGTAGTAGTACATCATCCCGAGGAAGCCCGAGGTCAGGAAGAAGGCGACCGCGTTGTGGCCGTACCACCACTGCGTCATCGCATCCTGCACGCCGGAGAACAGCGAATAGCTTTTCGCATGGCCGAACGAGACCGGCACGGCCAGGTTGTTGACGATGTGCAGCACCGCCACGACCAGGATGAAGGCCATGTAGTACCAGTTGGCGACGTAGATATGCGGCTCCTTCCGCCGCTGCAGGGTGCGGATATAGATCAGGAAGTAGACGACCCAGACGACGACCAGCCAGATGTCGGCATACCATTCGGGCTCGGCATATTCCTTGGACTGGGTCAGCCCCATCAGATAGCCGCTGGCGGCGATCACGCAGAACAGGTTGTAGCCGAGCAGCACGAACCACGGGCTGATCTGATCGGGCAGGCGGGCCCTCGTGGTGCGCTGCAGCACATGGAAGGAGGTGGCGATCAGCGCGTTGCCGCCGAAGCCGAAGATCACGCCTGAGGTATGGACGGGCCGAATGCGACCGAAACTCGCCCAGGCGGCGTCGAAGGTCAGGTCGGGCCAGGCGAGGAGCGCGGCAACCCAGACCCCGAAAAACATGCCGACGACGCCCCAGGCGAGGGCAAGCACGATGCCAACCTTGGTCGGGTCATCATAGTAGTGCGCCAGGCGCTCATCGGATGGCTCCGGCTCGAAATACTTCGACAGGACCAGGAAGACGCCGCCGAGCCCGCAGAGAAGGACGATGACGCCATGAACCCCCATGAGGTCGTCGTGCCCGGCGATCGCCATCACGAGCCCGCAGAAGGCGACAAGCGCTGATATCGTGATGGCACTCTGGCGTTCTGCGACAGTCAGCCCGGCAACCATTCGCTCTCCCCCCGGTCATCACACAGCGCGGCTCGCGGTGCTCGAGAGAGGGACCGGAAGGTCGAAATCCGGACCGCGTCAGCCAGTGAATACTTGTCGAGAGCCGCCAGATTGGTGGCCGGCATTGTCAAGAAGATACCCATTCGGCGAGATAGGCAATGACCGCCCCGCCGCCGAACGCACTCGCTCCGCGCATGCGGGCCGGTTGAGTGACGGCCGGGCGTCTGCGCGGCATCAGAATACCACTTGGCGTACTAGGGCCTAACCCGCGCCCATGGCTCAGCACCAGTCACCTGCAGTCCGCCATCAGGCCGGTCGAATCGGCGTCGTCCATTGACGAAACTCAGCCGGAAAATGGTCTGGGCGCCCGCCGTTTGCCGTCGCGAACATCCGCCGGGTTCATGTCCGAAAGGCCAATCGACGCAGCGCTGATGCCGCGAGGGCCGCCATTGGCCAATATCCCCCGCCGATTGACCCGTCTTGCGCCTTCCTCACATTCTTGCCCAACCGGCGTGATCCGGTCTGGCGCGTTCAATGGAGGAACCAGATGCGATCGATGATGCTCGCCCTTGTCGCTCTTTCACTGCTGGGCTGCAGCGGCTCCCCGCAACCCCGGGGCGTCGCCCGCGACCTGACACAGGGGACGGCGCAGTGTTCCAAGCACAAATGGGGCACTTCGGAGATGGCCGAGTGCCTCGATCGCGCGACCGGCAACCAGTCCGCAACGGCCCCCGAGGCCAAGGCGGGCCGCAGCGGCTGAGATCGGGGCGTCGCAGGCTCAAGCCCGCGTTTCGCCCGCTGCCTTACGACGCCGGTCGTGGCGGCGGGCCGCCAGCGACGACAGGCTCTGCACCTGGAAAGCGCACGACGTTGGAGTGCGTGCTGCTGCGTTGAGCGCGGGCAACCGCTTCGAGGAGCAACTCGACGGCGCGCCGAAGTCGGTCATCCTCGGGGTTGTCCCCGTCCAGCGTCAGGAAGGCGTTGATCAGATAGGCCCGGGCCAGTGGGTAATTGGTGCTCATGGCCGCCTCCCTTGCAGCGAGAGGGTCGCGCCAAAGGACGAGCGTTTTGTAAATGGGACCGCTCGCATTTGAGCGATTGCCCGGCAAGGAACGCTCTCGATGCCGGGCCGCGCCGAACGGAGAATGCATGGCGCGACGGTAGGGACCTGACCCGGCGCGCCTCTCGCGGCGCGGGAGCGCTCAATCGACCTTGGTGACCGGTGCCGGCTGCCACTCGCCGCGCTTCACCACGTCCTTCGGGACATAGGTTCGGAAGGTCAGCGAGAACGGCTTGCTGTCGGGGGCCGGAAGCCAGTTCGAGTCCGGAACACCGGCGACGGGCTTGGGGCCGATCCCGATCTTCAGCGAACCGTCTGGCTCCTTCGCTAGGCTTGAATTGGTGTTGAAGTTGAAGCGATTGAGCTGGTTTGCCACCACGCGGTAATCCGGCACGCCGACCAGGATCACCGACCAATAGGCATCGACCACGGATTGCGGAAGCTTGTCGGCGGGGAAGTGCATGACATAACTGTTGCTGCCGTTGAGCGGCTTCTCGTCGGCATCGCGGGTGGCGATCAGGTAGACCGCTTCATCTGGTGTGTTGGCCCAGATGCCGGCAAAATTGACCGAGGTACGCAGCCAGAAATCCTTGCCGTAATTGCCCGCCTGGCCGGCGCCGATCCAGTGATTGCGATAGGGCGCGCTCCTGGTCAGGGCGTATTCCTGGAAGGCGGGAATGACCTTGCGCAGCTGCGTGTCGATGGCGGCGCGCGCCTCCTTGCCGGATGCGGCATAGGCTGCGACGACCCGGACCTTCTGCTGCATCTCGGCGGCGTTCGGCGCGACATCGAGCGCGCTTGCGAGCCTGGCATCGACATTGTCGAAGATCTCGACGCCGATCAGGTCCTTGTTCTCGAACAGGGGCATGGCCGGCGGCGGCTGGATCACCGGCTTGCCGAGGGACCTGACCTTGAACTGGCGCTGAAGCTTCACAGCCCCTTCGGGATCGCCCTTGAGCTCGACCCGCGCCAGCATCTTGGCCTTGCCGGAATGCAGCTCGATGCGCCCCGCACCGGCCGGAATCTTCGCCGTCGAGCCGGGTTTGACCAGCGCAAACGTGCCGAAGGGTTTTGAGGGGAAGGAGCGCTCGTTGATGTTGACGATCACCTCGCCCCATTCATCGAGAATCTCGGCGGTGTAGTAGCGTCCCTTGACCTCGGGCACCTGGAGCAGGACGGGCGTCTTGTCGTCGACGGCGAACCAGGCCTCGAGATAGGCGACGTCGAAATTGGGATTGACGAAATCGGCGGAGCCCAGCGGGTTATACTTGATCGCGTTATAGGCGAAGCCCGGCCCCTTCCGGTCGAGATGTTCCTGCCGGATCACGAAGGCCCGGCCGAGCAGATAGACATAGGCGTCCGCGATCGTCTTCTCGTCCGGCTCCGCCGTGCGCGCCGGGGCTTGCGCGAGGCCCGGCCCGTTCAGCAGGGGGCTGAACGCCAGGAAGGCGAGCAGCGTCGCCACATGTCTGCGGTGCAGGGTCATTGGCGCGCCCTTCGAGGCTTCGTGATCACTCAGGCCGTCCATCGCGCCAAACGATCGGCACGGGGCCGGCAGCGACGGTGACAGGACGGAGGATCGAGGGGATCGCGGACGGAGCCGGAAAGGTAAGGGCGCCACAAACGTGCGGCAAAAGTGCAGGTCTCAAAAATGCAACTCCGCCGGCCCGATCACCATCGGTCGATCCGACCGTCCTGCAATCGCGAGTTGCGGTCAAGCCGGCAACACGCAGGGCAATCGCATCGGCAGTGCAGGGCAGGGTCAGTGCTCCTGGGACTCAGGGAAGGAGGCTCTCGACGCCAACCTGGTCATCGGCTGACGCACAGCGGAAAGCGCGATGCCCAGAGCTCTTGGCGCCGGGTTCCGCTTATGGCAGCACTGCTTCATGCGCGAGACGACCAAGAGTAAGGCAAGGGCCCGCTTTGGATGGGCTTTGGCTATCCCGATCCTCGTCTCGTTTGTGTTCACGAGCGTCTTTGGAATCAAGGCGCGGCGAGCATTTGAGCAGCAGCGCTGCGGCCTCGGTTTGCCATGGGATCGTGCGACGAGCGAAAGCTGGTTGGAGGCTTATTTCCCCGCAGCGTGGCGCGATGTGCAGACCTTGCGACGGTTGTCTTCGGAGTGTTTCGCAGCCTTGCACACCGACCTCACGACGGCCGGCCTTGTTGCGTTCGCCGCCACGGCCGTGCTCGCAGTCCTTCTGGTCGCGCAATCCGGGATCTTGTCCGGAGATGTGCTGCGCCCAGGCAACAGCAACCGTCTGGAGATAGCGATCGGAAGTGCGGCTTGTGCTGTATTTACGATCTGGTGGATCGTATGGTCATTGAGCAACGATCAGTTCATCAACTTTGGTGAGAGGGCCATAAGATGGACTGTTATTTTCAATGGGGAGTATATAGCGCCGTTCAATTTTGCGTTCCTGCTGAATTCCGTCTCTCTCAGGATTGTGGTCGTTGTCCTGCTCGTCTTCGTGAGCCTTGAGCTGGCGCGGCTCAGTTGGCGCGACCGGGCCGCGCCAAACCCGGAATGAAGCTCCGTTTGCGATGATGGACCGTCGCGCCAGATCTCGGCGGCGGACGCCAATGCCAATCTAGGAAGCGGCGCGGCGAACGTCCGCAGCGATATCGGATCGGTGCCGGTCGAGCCATGCGGTCGCCTCGGCGCCATCGACGCGGCACTCGAAGGTCGGCCAGGACGGGTCCTCTCGCGACTCGATCTCCAGCCGGTCTCGGGCATAGCGGATCAGCTCGCGGAGCGTTTCATATCCGGGCCGGCCCTCGAGGGCGTCGGCGATCCAGGGCGTCGACCAGCCCCGTTTGGCGAGAAGCGCAATGCTGGCCGGATCGGCCTCCTCGAACCAGGGGGTGGCGTCGAACTCCGCCCGCATCGCCTCATCGGCTGTGTGGCACGTCGCGTGGATCATGCTCCGCTCCTGCTGGTCGGACCCATCATCTGCATCATAGCCCAGCAGGAGGCGCTATGCGCGCGTTTGAACACCACTTAAGCGGCTGCGCGGCGCCTGAACTCCGGCCAACCAGCACAGGATGCTGGCCGGCCCCGCGATGATCCGGTATCATCCACGGGCATGCCGCTCTCTGGGGCGGGTCTTCGCCAAAGCCCTCTCCCAGACCATGCTTTCGGCGCGCGAAGCAGTATTCCCGCAAGCGTATTCGGCTGGTCGCAGCGCATTCCGGCGCGACAGGGAGACCACCAAGCAATCCCACGGCGAGTGACATGCCTCGGATCTGAAACCGCGCAGAGCAGGAGGTAGCCATGCTCGTTCGTGACGCTATGACCGCGCATGCGGAATGGATCTCTCCGGACATCTCGCTGACCGAGGTCGCGCGCAAGATGCGCGACGCGGATATCGGATGCCTCCCCGTGGGAGAAAATGATCGTCTCATCGGAATGATCACGGATAGAGACCTTGCCTGCCGTGGCTGCGCCGAAGGGGCCGATCCCAACACGACAAAAGCGAGAAAGGTCATGACGGCGGGTATCACCTGGTGCTTCGAGGACGATGACATCAGGGATGCGACGCGCCGCATGACGGACAAGGAGATCCATCACATGCCGGTGATGAACACGCAGAAGCGGATGACTGGCATTCTCTCTCTGTCCGATTTGGCGCTGAGAGCGCCGAAGGATTTGTTCGGCGAGGTCACACGGCTTGTTGCCCGCGACGCATCGCGGCACGCTTCCGAACCCATGGCCCACTAGCTGTCCAAGCCCGGACGGTTTTTCATCCGGGGCTGGGCCGAGAGGCTGGGGTTGCAAAGCTCCGCCTCCTGGCCCGGAGACGCCGGGATGGCAGGGCCAGCATGCTGCCCCTGCCGGTTCGACGCCCATGCCAACCTACGAACCGGACTCCATCAGCAGGTCGGCAAGCCGGCTTTGCCCAGTCCACAGAGCCGCGCTCCAGCCCCGCGCGATTGCGGCCTCAACATTCGCCGGGGCGTCGTCGATCAGGAACAGCTCGTGCGGCTCAAAACCTGTTCGCGCCTCAATGGCGGCGAAGAAGCCCTGAGCGGGCTTCGCCCAGCCCAGCGCCGCCGCATAGTGGATGGCGTCGAAATGGCGCTCGAAGCCGAGCGTGTGCCAGAGATATCGTGCACGCTCATGCTCCTGGACTGTCGCGAGATGCAATTCCAGGCCGTGCGCTCGCAGCTCCGCCAATTGTCCCAGCAGGTCCCGATCGACGTGGGAATCCTGTTCGAACCAGTATCGGACGAGGGTGCCCGCATTCACTGTCGCGCCCATTTTCGCCAATGCGGGCTCAAGTCGCGCATGGAGATCAGCACGGCCATGGATGATGTCGGGCCAATGCGGGGCGAAGAACTCCGCCTGCAAGGTCTCCCTGGAGAGACCGAGATCACGTTCGAGATGAGCCGCCCATCCCCTTGGATCGGGATGTACGATCAGCACGCCGTCGACATCGACCATCACCGCCTTGAAGCGCATCGCGTCAGGATAGGCGGGCATCCTGCTCGTGAGAAGAGCCGGAATCGCCCCTGGCGGGAGCAGCGTGCGGCGTCGCCACCACTCTAATACGCCGTCCAGCCGCCATCGGTCGCGTAGGTGCCGCCGGTGAGGTTTGAGGCTTCGTCCGAGAGCAGGAAGAGCATGATCGCGACCTGTTCCGCCGGCGTCGCGTCGCGCTTATGGGAATCGGCCGCCTGCAGCAGGCTGTCGGCCTTCAGCATGCTCATGCTCGGGCCGCCGCCTGTGTCCTGCAGCTTCCTGGTCACGAGCTCCAGCGCGCGCTCGACCATCGGGGTTGCGGTCTGGGCCATGTTCACCGAGTTGATGCGGATCCCATAGGCGGCATAGTCGATCGCGGCCGAGCGGGTGAGGCCGGTCACCGCGTGCTTGCTGGCGACATAGGCCGGATTTCCGCCGAACCCGGTTAGCCCGGTGACCGAGCCGACATTGACGATGGCGCCGCCGAGATTCTGTTTCACCATCTGCTTGAGCTCGGCGCGCATCGACTTGAACACGCCGGTCGCATTGGTGCGCAAGACATTGTCCCAGTAGGCGTCCGTGGCCTCATGGATCGGCGCGAAGAGCAGGTGTTTTTGCCGCTCGTATTCGATCGGCGCGCCGGAATAGACGCCGTCCATGACGCCGGCATTGTTGATGGCGTAATCGAGCCGGCCGAAGCGAGCGACCGCGACCTTCACCATCTGCTCGCAGGTCTCGGTGTCGGAGATATCGCCGAAGACGAACTCCGCCTTTCCGCCTGCCTTCGCGATGGCGTTCATGTGTTCGGAGCCCTGTTCCTGCAACCAGTCGGCACCGACGACATTGGCGCCCTCGCGGGCGGCACGCTGGGCCGCGAGCGCGCCCATGCCGCGCGCGCAGCCGGTGACGATGAGCGTCTTGCCCTTGAAGCGCTCGGGGATGAAGTAATCCGGGCTGAGCGGCGCGACGTCCCTGGTACCGATGCCGCGCTTGCCCGTCTGGGCCTGGGCTTCCGCGGCAAGCGAGAGCCCGCCGGCTGCGCCGGCGGAGGAGGCGAGCGCGATGGCCTTCAGCAGATCTCGGCGTTCCATCGATCGGTCCCTTCCGGTTCTGGGCGGCACGGCGGACAGTGGCAATGCGTCGGGACGAACGGCGGCCGCCTCGGGACTGCCGGGGGCGGCGACATGACCATGGGCAGCGACCTCCCGCAGCGGGAACAGGCTTTTGCTCAGATCGACGATTGTATCCGACGCAGCGCGACCTGGGAAAGGCGAGGCTGTACCGGCATGGACGCAACTTCTACTAGAGGCATTGTCTCAGCAGCGCGACGACGGCGACCCCGGCGAGCGCTGCCGCAAGGTCGCTGCCGCTCGCTTTCATGACCAGGATGGCCGCGGCGAGACCTGCGCATTCCGGGACGCGTCCCTGGAGTACGACCGGCGCCATGATGCCCGTCATGACGCCGATGGGGAGGGCTCGCAGCGCCGCTTCGCGCCTGGGCGTCAAAGCAACGAAGCGCATGAAGAAGAACCCGCCGGCGCGGCAGAGATAGGAGGCCGTCGCCATCACCACGAGCGCGATCGCGAAGCGCTGGTCGAGGCTCACGGCAGGGCCTCGCTCGGGGCCGGATTGCGGAAGAGCAGGGCGCCGGCTGCGGCTGCGGCAAGTCCGCCGGCGACGATGATCCAGCCGCTGGAGACGAAGGGAGCGAGCATCACAGCCGCAAGGCCGGCAGCGAGCACCGGTCCGAGATCGGCCTTGCCCTTCCACATCCCGATGAGGAGCGCTGCTGAAAAGGCGATCAGCATGAAGTCCAGGCCGTAGCGCGCCGGGTCGCCGATCAGGCCGCCGCTGAGGCGGCCGATCAAGGTGCCGAAAATCCAGGGCGCGAACATCGCGATCCCCGAACCCAGCACGAAGGCCGCATCGTCCTGACCGTGTTCCCGCTCGGCCATCGCCAGCGCCCAGTTGCCATCGCCGAGGAAGAACAGGGTTCCGTAGCTTGCGAGCGGCGGCGCTCCCGCGAGCCAGGGGCGCAGTGCCGCGCCATAGAGCACGTAGCGCGCGTTCATCAGCACGATAGCGGCGAATAATGGCAGCAGCTGCGCCCCGTCCCGCCAGACCTGAAGAGCCGCCATCTGCGCCGAACCGGAATAGATGAAGATGCTGGTCAGGACGGATTCGAGCGCGGAAAGCCGTGCCTCCGTTGCCAGGATGCCGAACACGACGCCGTAGAGGAGCACGCCGGGAGCCAATGCCTGGGCGCGGACGAAGCCGTGCTTGAAGCCGGAGAGGGTGAAAGGCGATCGCGCACCCGATGCCATGTCAACTCTTTCTAACCTTTTACAAGGTTAGTATTGTCGAGCAGCCATCGCAGCTGTCAAGTACGTCCGGCAAGAAGGGAAATCTGGTTTGATCCAGCCGGCCACCGACCCGCGCTCCTATGCGACCCATCCCCCGCTAGCGTTGGGGGGAGCGCTTTGTCTCGACTTCATCAACACGACGGCCTGGCGGGGCGACCCGGCGCGAAGCGCAGAGCGGCTGCACGACTATGCCGAACTGGTGCATTGGGCCACCGGGCTGGAACTCATCGACACGCGCTCCGCCGCGCTGCTTTTGGATGAGGCCGAGGCGAAAGTCCGGGCAGCAGAGCAGGTCCACGGTTTGGCGCTGCGATTGCGGGGAGAGATCGAACAGGCCCTCGATCCGGCGCATGCCGGTCTGGCGCGGCTTGTCGAGGTCGAAGCGTTGCTGCGCGACATCGAACGCGTGGGGCAGCTCGTCGACACTGGTGCAGCCCGCATCCATCACTGGCACCCCAGCGGATCACCGCCGGATCTGCGGCTGCCGCTGCTGCCGGTCGCGGTCTCGGTGCTGGAACTGGCGGCGTCGCGCAGGCGATATCATCTGCGCCGCTGCGCCGATCCGAGCTGCGGCTGGGTCTTCCTGGACGAAACGCGCAACCAGTCACGCCAATGGTGCTCGATGGAGGGCTGCGGCAACCGCGCGAAGGCGCGCGCCCACTACGCGCGCCGCAAGGCGCGCGGGTGAGGCTCGACGGACGATGGGCTTGTCAGTCCGATCCTTCCGGCGCGTCGTTCAAGCCATCGGGCCTGGAATTCCGACAGGATCGTCGGACTGAGGCCGGCGCTCGGGCGATAGCGCGGCAGTGGTCTGACCATTCGGCGCGCCATTCAAAGGCGAAGGCGCGCTGCCATTCCCGCTCTCGTCGACCGCGGTCGCCCTGTCGGGCGCCGCCGCATCCGGCGTCAGTGGCCGAGGAGGGATCGGTACAAGCTCAAGTACCGGTCGGCCATCCGCTCAACCGTGAAGCGCGCGGCGACTGACGCCCGGCAGGCTGCGCGATCGATCTCTCCGATACGGTCGACAGCCGCGACGGCTTCATCGACGCTGTCGACCAGGAAGCCCGTAACGCCATGCTCGATCAACTCCGGCATCGAGCCGCGGTTGAAGGCGATGACCGGCGTGCCGCAGGCAAGTGCTTCGACGACGGATAATCCGAAAGGCTCCTCGAAACTGATGAGGTGAAGCAGCGCGCGCGCCGAGCCCAGGGTTTTCGTGCGTAGCGCCCCGCCAACCGGGCCGAGATAGACGACCGAACGATCGTCGAGTGCGGGAACCACCTGCGCCGCGTGGTAGCCCTCATCCTGGACGATGCCGGCCATGACCAGCCGCCGACCCGCCCGCCGCGCCGTCGCGATCGCTTCCGCCGCGCCCTTATCGGGGTGGATGCGACCAAAGAAGAGCAGGTCCTGGCTGCCATCAGGGTCGAAGGGAAAGTCCTCGAGCCGGATGCCATGATGAATCACGGCAGCATAGCGCAGGTCCCGATGGCGATCGGCCTCGCTGATCGCGACATAATGGACGCGATCCTCATAGGTCTTGAAGACGGGCAGGATGCGGTCCGACGAGAAGCCGTGGATCGTCGTCACGACCGGCGTCTCGACCAGTCTGGAGAATGCGAGCGGCACGAAATCCGCCTGATTGTGGAGGAGGTCGAACTCGCCTGCGCGCTCGAAGACATGGGCAACATGCAGCATCTCCCAGGCCTTGGCGTCGATGGCAGGGTTCTCGGAATAGGGCGCCGGGCAAAGACCCGCGAGCGTGCCGGAGGTCAGGCTGTCCCTGGTGGCAAAAAGCGTGACATCGACGCCGCGCTCCACCAGGGCCTCAGTCAGGAGGCTGGTCACCAGTTCCCATGGACCGTAATGGCGGGGCGGCGTCCGCCAGGATATCGGCGCCAGCATGGCGATGCGCAAGCGATCGGCCTTTCCTCGTTCAGGATCAAGCGGCAAGGATGACGCCTTCGTCTGGCCGGAGCAGCAGCACATCGTTCTCGATGAGGGGCGCCGCGGCGAGCGTCGAAAGCAGCAAACGGCAACCGGTTGTGTCCCTGGGTAACGCCAGGCGCTGCGGCTGTCCGCCGAGATTGAGCGCGATGATCAGCCGCTGAGCGCCCTCGCGCCGCTCATAGGCAAGGACGTCGCCGTCGGATTCCAGCAGCGCGAAGGCGCCGACCGCCAAGGCCGGATGGTCGCGCCTGAGTGCCAGCAGCTGGTGATAGAGCCGGAGGATCGAGGCAGGCTCCGGCATCATCCGCGCGACATTCCGCGTCGGCCAGTCCGCATTGAGTGGCAACCAGGACTGGGCCGTGCTGAAGCCCGCATGGGCGCTTCCATCCCACGGCATCGGCGTACGCACCGGATCGCGGCCCAGGCCGAGCCCGGGTTCACGCAGGCCGCGCGGGTCGTGCAGCTGTTCGGGCGGGATTGGGACATCGCTCAGACCGAGTTCGTCCCCGTAGTAAAGCGTCGGAGCGCCCCGCAGCGTCAGAAGCAGCATCGCCGCGACGCGGGCTTGAGCCTGTCCAAGCCTGGTGGCGACGCGGGGCCTGTCATGATTGCCAAGCACCCAATTCGGCCAACCGCCCGGCGGAAGTGCCGCCTCGTAAGTGGCGATGAGCGCAGCCATCGCGCGCGCGTCCCAGACGGCCTCGATCAGTTGGAAGTTGAAAGGCAGATGCATTTCCGGCCGTTCACGTCCGTAATAGTGCATCAGGCGATCGACCGGCAGATAGATCTCGCCGATCAGCACGCGCTCACCGCGCCCGGCCGCGCCGTACCCGTCGGCAATCGCCCGCATCTCGGCAGCGATCACATGGACTTCCGCCTGGTCGGTCGAATGGAGCTGGAGCACGCGGTGCATCTCGGCGAGCGCGGGGTGATAGGCCGGGTTCGGCGGATTGTCCGGGAAGCTCCCTGCCTTGATCAGGTGCCAGAGTACGTCGATACGGAAACCGTCCACGCCACGGTCGAACCAGAAACGCATCACGTCGTACATCGCAGCCTGGACGGCGGGGCTGCGCCAGTTGAGGTCCGGCTGCTGCTTCAGGAAGGCGTGGTAGTAATATTGGCCGGTGGCTTCGTCCCATTCCCAGGCCGAACCGCCGAAATCGCTCACCCAGTTATTGGGCGGCCCGCCATCGGGAGCGGCATCGCGCCAGAGATACCAGTCGCGTTTCGGATTATCGTGCGAGGAGCGGCTCTCGACGAACCAGGGATGCCGGTCGGAGGTGTGGTTCGGGACGAAATCGAGCAGGATCTTGATCCCGCGCGCATGGGCCTGGGCGAGCAGATCGTCGAAATCGGCGAGCGTGCCGAAACGCGGATCGATGTCGCAGTAATCGGCAACGTCATACCCGAAATCGACCATCGGCGAGGGATAGATCGGGGAAATCCAGATCGCGTCGATCCCGAGGCCGGCGAGATAGTCGAGCCGTTGCCCGATACCCCTGAGATCGCCCATGCCATCGCCATTCCCATCCTGAAAGGAGCGGGGATAGATCTGGTAGATCACGCCGCTCTGCCACCAAGGCGCGGTCATGGGAGCGGGATGCCAGGAGCAGCCGCAACGGCGCGGTCGAGCGCCTCCTTGTTCAGCCGCTGATCCTTGAACCTGGCGGAGTTGGCGTCGCGGGTTTGAATGATGGCCTCAGTCTCTGAGCTGATCCGGTTGCGCGACAGGGATCGGGTTTGCGTCTTGAGGGATGCGGCTTCCGCCTGGGCGCGGGCTCTGGTTTTTTCGGACAGCGGCTTCTCCCGATCGGCGCTAAGCCAATACCACCGGCGGATATGAAAAAGGCCAGGCGTTGAACCTGGCCCTTCCTTCCAACCTCATGACCGACACCAGTACATCCGTGGCTATCGGTGAGGCTGAATGGCGATTACGCGGCTTGCAGCTGCTCGGCGGCCATCTTGCCGGATTTGGCGTCGCGGACCGCTTCATAGCCAAGCTTCTGGCCTTCGACGATCTCGCGCATACCAGCGCGTTCGATGGCGGAGATATGGACGAAGACGTCCTGGCTTCCGTCATCTGGCTGAATGAAGCCGAAGCCCTTGGTGGAATTGAACCATTTTACTGTGCCGGTGCTCATCACGAACTCTCCTTCTGGCAATACTTGTCGGCCACCGAGCGAATGCCCGATGGGTTCACCACGATTTTCGAAGGGGGTTCGTCAGGCGCGCATAAACACGCGGAGAAAACAGCCAACAAATTATCGACAATCAGACAGTAAACGAATTATCGAAAAAGTAAACAACAAGTTTCATTGCGGAAGAAATCAAAGAACAGGGTGCCCGGCTCCAATAATTTTTCGACGAAATTCAAGATTCTCGCGAAAGAATTCACCCTGTTCAGCGATGTCCGTTTGTCATGACGTGAAATATCGATGCCGATGATGCCGAAATTGCCGAGGAAGCCCGGAAAGTTGAGAGCCCGCATCAAGGATGGGCACGATGTTCTGAGGCTGACCGAGCGCCCATTTGTGCCGCGGCGCTCGCTGATGAGGAGCGCGGGCTGAGCCGTGGGCTGAAGAGACCCCAGTGTAAATTACAAAAGCAGCAGAGAAGGGCAATGCGGGGAAAAGAAAGTGCTCAATCGAAAAAGATGATACTGTTGGTCATCGGACAATTCTATTCCGATGAGGAAAGATAAAATCATGAAAATCCCAGCAGAACTGAAGCCGGCCGCCTGGGGCGCCGTCGGTGGAGCTGTCGCGCTTGCAATTATCGGCTTCAGCTGGGGCGGCTGGGTCACGCAGGGTAGGGCGGAGCGCGACGCCGCGGCGCGTTCCAGCACGGCGGTGATCTCCGCCCTCTCGCCGATCTGCGTGGTCAGGTTCCAGCAGCAGGCCAACGCGACCGAACAACTTGTCGAGCTGAAGAAGATCGGCTCGTGGCAGCAGGGCGAGTTCATCGCGAAGGGGGGATGGGCGACAATGCCGGGTAGCTCGTCACCCGATTCCGATGTCGCCAAAGCTTGCGCCATCGCGCTCGGGCTGACCAAGACCTGAGGTCACTCCGGCGTCGGGTGGCCGCTTGCGGGTGGCCCCTTGTCTTCGTCCGCGGATGGGCGGCTTTCGATGCCCAGCCGCGCGCGATAGCGGATTGTCCCTTCAGGCCTTCGGAAACCAGATCAGCCCGGCCGGCTTCGGGATAAGGCCGATTGGCTTGCCGGGCTCCAATCCCCTGGCATCCTCGGGCGGAACGCTGGCGACGATCGCGCTGCCGTCGCCGAGCCGGGCATGGAGATTGGCGATCGCGCCCTGATAGGAGATCTGCTCGACGGTGGCCTTGAGGCTGCCCGGGGAGGCGTGATCGGCAAGCGCGATCGCCTCCGGCCGCAGAAGGGCTTCGCCCTGGGCACCGGGTACCGCGGCGGCGCCGGGATCGAGCAGGCGCATCTCCAGCCCGGCCGCAAGCTCCGCGACGGCGTCCTGTCCCTCACGGCGCAGGATCCGGCCAGCGAGGAAGTTCGCCCTGCCGATGAAATCCGCGACGAAGCGATTGGCCGGCCGTTCGTAGATCTCGCTGGCCGAGCCGATCTGCTGCAGCTGGCCGTCCTTCATCACCGCGATCGTGTCGGCGATGCTCATGGCTTCGGTCTGGTCATGCGTCACGAAGATCGAGGTCAGCCCGAACTCGCGCTGCAGACGCGACATTTCGAGGCCTGTGCTCTCGCGCAGCTTGGCATCGAGATTGGAGAAGGGCTCGTCGAGAAGCAGGATCGACGGGTTGATGACGAGCGCGCGGGCGACCGCCACACGCTGCTGCTGGCCGCCCGAGAGCTGGCGTGGAAGCCTGTCTGCGAGGCCCKACAGCTTCAGCTTGCCCAGCATCGCCGTCACGCGCTGTTCGCGCTCGGCGCGCGCCACGCCGCGTCGGCGCAATCCGAAGGCGATGTTCTCGGCGGCGCTCAGATGCGGGAACAGGGCGTAGTTCTGAAACACGAGGCCGGTGTCGCGCTTATGCGCCGGAAGGGTCGTGATGTCGCTGTCGCCGACGCGGATCGAGCCGGATGTCGGCGCGATGAAGCCCGCCACCATCCGCAGCGTCGTCGTCTTGCCGCAGCCGGAAGGGCCGAGCAGCGCGAGCATGCGGCCTTGCGGGATTTTTGCGCTCATGTCGGCGACGGCGACCGCCGAGCCATAGGTCTTGCGCAGGTTTTGAAGCTGGATGTCCATGGTCAGTTCCGGCGGCCTCCGAAGGTGCCCAGCAGGTGATAGAGGATCATCAGGCCGAGCGTCGCCAGGACGAGCAGGCCAGAGACCGCTGCAACGGATGGCTCGAAGCCGAGCTGGACCGCCGAGTAGATCATAACCGGCAGCGTCGGAGCCCCGGGCTCCGCCAGGAACAGCGCCAGCACCACCTCGTCGAAGGAGGTGATGAAGGCGAGAACCGTGCCGGCGACGATGCCGGGCCGGACCACCGGCAGAACGACCAGGAAGAAGGCGGCGACCGGCGAGGCCCCGAGATTGCGCGCGGCCTCCTCGAGGCTGCGGTCGAAGCGGCGCAGCACCGGCAGCGAGACGCGCAGCACATAGGGTGTGCAGACGATCACATGCGCGGCAACGAGCTTCCAGGAACCGGCAAGAAGGCCGGTGCGCGTGAAGAACAGCGTGAGCCCGACGGCGAGCACCAGGGTCGGCAGGATGAGCGGCGAGAGGAAGATGGCTTCGAGCAGCCGCCGGCCGGGAAAGCTGAAGCGGGTCAGCGCATAGGCCGCCGCGACGCCAATGGTGCAGGCGATCAGCGCGCTGACGAGCGCAATGCGCAGGCTGACGGCGAGCGCCGAGAGATAGCGCGTGTCATGCAGCGCGGCGGCGTACCATTTGAACGTCAGTCCCCGGGGCGGGAAGGCGAGGTAGCCGGTATCGCCGAGCGGTGCGGCGACGACGACGAGGATCGGCAGCAGCAGGTAGACGAAGGCGAGTACGGCCAGCAGCAGCAGCACGAAGCCGAGCGGTGAACGGAAGGAGATCGTCATCGCGCCGCCTCGCGTTCGCCACGGCCTTCGAGCAGGGCGCCATAGGCCAGGGACAGCGCGAGCACGGTGACCAGCAGGATGGTCGCCAGCGCCGCGGCAAAGGGCCAGTCGAGCAGCTCGATCGCCTGTTCGTAGATCGCCGTCGCCATCACATTGGCCCGCGCGCCGCCGACCAGGCTCGGGGTCGCAAACGCGCTGATCGCCAGCGAGAAGACCAGGAGCGAGCCGGCGACGATGCCGCCGCTCGCAAGCCGCAGCGTGACGAGGCCGAGCGCGACGCTTGGCCGGGCGCCGAGGCTCATCGCGGCATATTCCAGATCGCGGTCGATCGACTTGAAGACGCCGTGCAGCGTCAGGATCATCAGGGGCAGCAGCACCTGCGCCAGCGCGATGATGACGCCGGACATCGTATACATCGTCTGCACCGGCCGGTCGGCGAGCCCAAGCGCCATCAGGCCGTGGCTGAGGAGCCCGTCGCGGAAGAAGAGCACCATCCAGCCGAAGGAGCGCACCACGGCGCTGACCAGCAGGGGGAAGGTCGTGAGCAGCAGGAGAAAGCCCGCCCAGCGCGACTGTGCGCGGGCGAGCAGATAGGCGGTGGGCACGCCGAGCACCAGCGTGATCGCGGTCACGGCCGCACCGAGCCCGAGGGTGCGCCCCAGGATTTCCCAGTAATAGGAATCCCCGGCAAAGCGCTGATAATGCGCGAGCGTGATGCCGGTTGCGTCGCTCGCGCTGATCGCCAGCAGCGACGCCTGCGGCCAGATGAAGAAGACCGCGTAGACGAAGGCGCAGGGAGCAAACAGGAGGACGGGCGCGAAGAGCGCCCACCGCGGCCCGCTGCTGCGCGTCGCTGCCTTGGTCACCGTGCGATTTCCCGGTTCCAGCGCTCGATCCAGGAGGCGCGCTTGGCGTTGATCTTGTCGCGGTCGAGCTGCGCGAGCTTGTCCACCGAGGGAACCTCGCCGGTCAGATCGGCCGGGAGCTTGGTCTCGGGGTTCGAGGCGGTCCAGCGCATCGTGCGGGCGATTTCGATTTGTGCCTCAGGCTTCAGCATCGCGTCGATCGCGGCATTGGCGATGTCGGCATTCTTGGCGCCCTTGGCGACGCAGGCTGTGATGAAGACCGCCGGGCTGCCTTCCTTCGGCGTCGCAAAGGCGACCGGCAGGCCGGCCTGCTGCAGCTTGAACGTATTGCCGGTGTCGTAGGGCATGATCCAGATATCGCCCTGGCCGAACAGCGTCGGCAGGTCGGAAGCCGCCTTGAAGATCGTCTCGCCCTTGATCTGCTTCATCGCCTCGAAGCCGGGCTCGATATTGTCCTCGCTGCCGCCAAAGGCCTTGGCGAGCATGACGAGGAAATCGACACCATAACCGTTGGTGATCGCCGGAAAGGCGATGTGACCCTTGTATTCCGGCTTCAGGAAGTCCTTGTAACTCGTTGGCGGAGTGGGAATCTTGTCCTTGCGGTAGACGATTCCTTCGGCGATCACTGCCCAGGTCACCCAATGGCCGTCCGGATCCTTCAGCCCCGCCGGGATCTGTCCAAGCCGGGAGACGCCCGAGAGCGGCTGGCTCAAGCCCTCGCTCTTGGCGAAGGCTTCCTGGCCGCCCGAGAACTGGAACAGGTCGATCTGCGGGTTGCCGGCCTCGGCCTTCATGCGGGCGAGCGCAGCCGCCGACTGCATCGGCACTTGCGTCGACGAGGCGCCGGTCGCCTTGTCGAAGGGGGTGAAGACGGCCGACTGGATGATGTCCATGGTCGAGCCGCCGAAGCCGGAGCTCACCAGCTTGCGGCCGGCGAAGGCTTGAGCCTGGGCCTGGCCCGAGGCAAACGGCAATGCCGTCGAGGCGGCGAGCGCTGCAAGAAGCTGGCGCCGGTCAAGAGAGCTGGTACCCATCACGATCCCCTGTTTGTTGGACCGGGCATCCGAACCCGGTCTGGAATTACCGAGTTCAAGTGCAAGGCTCAGGCCGCGTCATATCCCTTGGTCCCGACCAGCTCGAAAACCTGGTCGCCATTGTAGATCGGCATATGCGGGCGGCGGATCGAGCCGACCCAGGCCTTCTCAACCGGGCAGCGCACCTCCTCGACGACATCTCCGAAGAGATCGACGATATCGGCGAGATGCTGGTCCTTCACCACGTCGTCGCCAGGCCCGACCTTTGGAATGAACAGGCCGCCCTTGATCGCCTTGTGATGGATCGCGTCGCCGCCGAGGCGGAACTGCGCCGGCAGGACCGGCGCGCCCGGCAGCATGCCGCGCGCCTTGCAGACATTGAAGATCGCCAGGGTGAGGCGATCGAGATCCTCGGCGGTCACGCGGGCGCCGCCGCCGCTCTCGACGATGAGCGAGGGCTTGCCGCTCCTAGTGTAATGCGTGAAATGGCAGCCCGACAGGCCTTCTTCCAGCGAGTTCCAGACATTCGGCGCGCCGCAGGCGCGTCCCAGCCGCTCGGACTCGATGCCCTCGGGCGTGCCGTTATTGTGGAACAGCGTGTAATGGCAGGTGATCGTGAGATCGCCGCCCGAATGCAGGTCCAGCATCGCGTCGGAATGGGCCAGCGACAGATCGAGCAGCCGGTGGGCGAGCTGATAGGTGTGGTGGCCGCGCGGATCGCCGGGGAAGACGCGGTTGAGGTTGTAGCCGTCCTGTGGGGTGAGCCGGTTGTAGCCGCGGAAGCCGAGCGGATTGGCCAGCATCAGGCAGACCACCCGGCCGGAGAGCTCGTTCAGGTCCACCGTCTTCAGGAAGCGCTGGATCGCGAGCGGGCCAACCACTTCCGGGCCATGGATGCAGGCCTGGAGCCAGAGCGTCGGGCCGTCCTTGCGCCCTTCGGCGATCAGGACCGGCGAGTAGATCGCGCCATCCGGATAAGAGCCAAGCTCGACATGGCCGCGGGTGATCTCCCCCTTGGCCGGTTTGGCTGTCCCGATCATCATTGGCTCCGCTCTCTCGTTCGCGGCTGTGCAGTACGTGCTCGCTGTTGTTATGTATCCTGAGTCGTCCCATATATGTCAACACTGTTATCTCTAATGGAACAGCAATGAGCTCGCTCGAAAATGGACTGCGCATTCTCTCCCTCGTCAGAGAGGAGCGACCCGTGTTGCGTGTGGGCGAGGTTTGTCGCGAACTCGACATGCCGAAGGCCTCGGTCTCGCGGCTGCTCAAGACGCTCTCCGAGGCCGGCCTGCTGGAGCGCGAGGAGCGTGACCAGGGCTATGTGGTCGGTGGAAAGGCGCTGGATCTGGCCGCGCTCTATCTCGCGCGGCACAACCTGCTCGATCTCGTGCGGGTCGCTATCGACGATCTGGTTCGCGAATTCGGCTTCACCGGCCATGCCGGCATCGTCGCGGGTCACGAGCGCGTGCTGCTCGTCGCGCAGCAGGGCACCTATGCGCTGCAGCACACCGGCTCGGTCGCCGAGCGCAAGCCAGCCTTCGATTCGATCATCGGACGGGCGATCCTGGCTCGCCTCGATGACGCGCAGGCGATGGCGCAGCTCGATGCCCAGGGCAAGCTCGGCATCCGCGCCAGCATGAGCGACGACGATGTCAGGGCCGAGTTCGCCGCCATCCGCAAGGACCGGATCGCCCGCTCATCGAGCCTGATCACGCCGGGCATCTCCTCGATCGGCGCAGCCATTGCCGATCCCGGCCGCAACGAGATCATGGGCCTGTGCCTGTCGTTTCCGACGATTGCGGCCGATGCGGCGATCCAGGACCGCATCGCTTTGAGCGTCGCAAGGCATGCGCAGGCGATCGGCCTGCGCATGCGCGATCCGGTCTGGTTGCAGGGGGACTGACCGGAGCGGCCGGCGGGGCGTTTCAGCGAGCCCCGCCCTGGGCGCGAGGGGGCATGGTCCGGGCCGGATTGGGCGCGGCTGGTCTGCGCTTCGAGGCACCGCGACCGCGATGGCGGGGCGGATTGGGGGGCGTCAGGCCCGCCAGGAAGCGGCCATGCCGCTCCACGCCGCGCGTGAGATGAGCGTCGAAGCGTTTGGCGAGGGAATGGAGCAGGGCCAGGAGTTTGAGGGTACGCTGCAACATGACGGCACGCATTCTGTCGGTGCGCATCTCTTCACGGGATGTACCTGACAGATATTGCGCGTCATTCTGCTTGCGATGTGCTTCTGCAGAGCGCGCCATAAACGCTCCATAAGCCACCCGCCGGGCCGTTCTGCGCCCGGCATGTCAGTAGGGTTTGGGCTTGTCGATGCGAGCCCGGCCGGGCGCTCCCGGACAAGCGGCGCCCTTACGTGAGGCCCATGCCGATCCGCATCGAATCCTTATGCCGAACCAGCCGAGACTGTGACGGTGGTCGCGCCTGACCATCCTCCCGAGCGGGACATGCCTGCCGGGACGATGGCCCGCAGCGACGCGCCACGATCGATGGTCTGACAGGGTGAGGTTTCCGATGGATCACTGGCTTCGCGGGATGTTCACCCCGTTGGTGACGCCCTTCAGCGGCAATAGCCTGGACGAACCAGCCTTCCTGCGGCTGGTGGATTGGCAGATCCAGGAGGGGGCGGACGGCATCGTTCTCGGCTCTGCCAGCGGCGAAGGCTCGACGCTCACGGACGAGGAGCGCATGCGCTTGCTCAGGCTGGCGCGGGCCGCCGCGGGGCCGGTCTATCCCATCATCGCGGCGGCCGGGTCGAACGCGACGGCGCAGAGCATCGCAGATGTCCGCAACGCCACCGCGGCGGGAGCCAATGCGATCCTGCTGCGTCTGCCCTATTACAACAGGCCGACCCAGGCCGGTCTCGTCCAGCACATCCTGTCGGTTGCCGCTGCGACCCCCTTGCCGCTGATCATCGACAATGATCCCGAGCGCTGTGCGGTCGAGCTCGCGCCCGAAACCCTGGCCGAACTGGCGGCGACGCCGACCATCATGGGCGTGCTCGAGCGTCGCGGCGACGTCGCGCGCTGCGACCGGATCATGCGCAGCTGCAGCCGGCATTTCATGCGCCTGACCGGTGCCGGCGACACCATCCCAGCCTATCTTGCCTCCGGCGGCTGCGGTGCGATCACCAGCATCGGCAATCTTGCGCCGCGTCTGCTGGGCCGGATCAGGGAGGCCTGCCGCATCGGCTCCTTCGAGCAGGCGCAGATCCTGCAGCGCCGCCTGGTTCCGCTCCTCGGCCTCACCGCCCGGGAGCCGGACCCCGTCGCCATCAAACTGGCATTGTCGCTCCAGCATCCCGGCATCAGCCCCGCCTGTCGGTTGCCCCTTGTCACGGCGGCCGCGTCGCTCGTCGAGGACCTGACGTATGCGCTCGATGATCTGCCCCGGCCGATCAACGGCCGCGCGGTCCATCGGCTTTCCGCCGCCTAGATCATCGGCCCGAAATCGCTTCCGGCCCGATGATCTAACCCTTTGTGTTTGCATCGCCTTTCCCGAAAACCGCAATCCACTTTTCGGGCCGATGCTTTGGGCGCGGAACCCAGCCCTGCCTCTGAAGGGACCACCGTGCCGGTGATGCCCCTTACGCCTGCCTTATGCCGCTGGATGACAGCTCGCATAGCGAGATTACGGGGAGAAGGTCGATCATCCACCTTTCGCATGACGGAGGCGAACATGGTCACCTATGAGACATCCCTGAGGCGGCGACGCGAAGCAGTCTATCGCGCCGCTCGCCGCCATCAGCCGTTTGGCGGGATCGCGCGCGACCTGTTGCAGTCCCTTGTCCTGCTGCTGCTCTTGGCCTGCATCCTGGCGGTCCGGATCAATTTTACGGCACCGCACTAGGCGCAGGCCGGAAGCGCGGCTGCCGATGCAGGATTGGCGCACCATATGGTGGGCATGCCCACCATATGGTGGGCATGCCCACCGGCATCAGGGAGATGCCATGAGCACCCTCAGGTCTCCGGGTGAGTTCGAGCTTCTGCCGGACCCCGATACGCTGACGGCCTTGCAGCTCTTCAAGGCTCCGATGGTGGTTCGCTATGTCCTGGCGGTCGCGATGACCGTCATCGCAACCGTGGTGGCGGTCGGGCTCGACAACGCGGTGACGATCCCGAACCTGTCGCTCGTCTTTGTCGTCCCGGTGGTGATCGCGGCGGTTTTCTTCGGGCTGGGACCCTCGCTCTGCGCGGCTGTCCTCGGGGCGCTGTCCTATAATTTCTTCCTGACCGAGCCGCGTTTCACGCTGCGCGTCGACGACCCCGCCAGCATCTGGGCGATCGGGCTGCTCTTTGTCGTCGGACTGATCACAAGCGCCGTGGCCTCGACCGCCCGCCGCAGGGCAGACGATGCGGCGCTGGCGCGGCGGCAGGCTGCGCTGGTGCAGTCCTACAGCCGGGACATCGTCGCGGCCGGCGAACCCAGGGCGGTCTTCTCCCGCACCGCCAATGCGCTCGAAACCCTGTTTCAGGTCCCGGTCATCGTGATGCTGATGTCCGAGCCCCTGGGCGATTTCGTCGAGAGACGCGGCGCCATCGAGCCTCGCGAGGTCGACATCGACGCGGCGCGCTCGTCGCTGACCACCGGCACGGTTTCGGTGGCCGACGTCTATCCCTTCAACGGCTCGCGCTTCGATTTCTGGCCGGTGATGACGTCAGTAGGAAGCCGCGCCGTCATCGGGCTGGCGTTCGATCCCGAAGAGCGCCCGCCGCAGCCCGGCACCCTTGTCGAAATCATCGCAAGCCTTCTCGCCCTGGCCCTCGATCGTCAGCATCTCCGGACCGGGTCGGACAGCGTCGCGGACGGGCAGGGGGCATCCTAGGCCTTCCCCTGCCGTTGTGGACGCCTACGAGGAACTCCGTCCGATCAGCAGCGCTGCCCGGTAGCTCGGTTCGCCATACCGGGCCATGCGCTCCAGGACTGAGATATGGATGGGAAGGTCGAGCACGTCGGCCTCCGTTTCCAGTGCGTCCGTCTCGATCCAGGGATCATTCAGCAGGAACAGGTCGTCATGGACGGCGTGGACGACAACCCAGTGGGGCGCTGTCCGGCCGTGCGTTTCCATCTGGTCGATCAGAACGACGGCAATGGCACCCTCGGCGATGGCGTCGCGCAGCTCCCAGCTCTCGAAGGCGCGATGTTCGACATCGATGCCGGAGGCGAGCACCCGGCTCTTGAAGTCGGCCTGGACGAAGGTCATCAGCTCGCGCTTGGCCTCCGTGTTGCCGCGGTCAAGCAGGACCGGCTCCGAAGCGCTCATGAACAGCCGGAGCGCATAGCCGCGCGCGGCAACGGCCAGTGCGAGCCCATACGGGTCGCAGCCGCCCGGACCCGTCAGCCCGATGACCGTCGTGGCTTCGCGCCACAGGGCGATTTCGAGCTGGCGATCGGGAACGACCGCGGGCTCGAGGCCTGCAAAGGCCATGGCAAGTGAAGCGGGGCCGCAGGTGAAGCCGGTCGATTGCGGGTAGAGCGGTGCGACCGGCTTCGGCGGCCGCTGCGCGTTGCGCAGCTTGCGCTCGGTGTAGACGGAGCCCTGTTCGGCAGCCGCAATACCGGTCAGCCTCCGCAGGGCCGGCGGCAGCTCGTCATCTCCGGTCGCACTGGCAATCCGCCAGGTCAGGATATCGGCCTCGAGCGAGATCAGTTCAAGCGCGGCGACCAGCGCGCGGCCAATCTCCTCGCCGGCGCCATTCGCGTCCGCTGGATCGACCCAGAACCTGACGATGCGCAGCATCGCGGTCGTCCGGCGGCGAAGCCCGGCGAGAACTCCGACAATCACGGACCGTTGTCTTGCGACGAGAATGAGCTGCCCGGGTGCGGACAGAAGAGGGCCCAGGCGGCTGGTGACCTCCGCCGGCAAGCCGTGCGGCGCGTCCTGGCCGCCGGGAATGCGCGTGACCTCGATTGCTGGCATGGTCAGTTGGTCCCGATGCGAGAGCCGGAGGGGGCCGCAGCACTGCGATAGAGCGACAGCAGCTGGGCGGTGCGCGGCGCATGCCGCAGGGTTTGCGCCGCGGCCGGAGTCGATGCGAGCTCGCGCCAGCGGTGGCAGGCAACCGAGCGCCCGTCATCGCCCGGTGTGAGCGCAGGCACTTCGCGCTGACAAAGCGCGACGGCGAATGGGCAGCGCGGATGGAAGCGGCAGCCGGACGGCGGATTGAGCGGGCTCGGCATGTCTCCGGACAGCACGGCGCGGCTTCGGCGTGCGCCAGGTCGCGCAACCGGCGCGGCGGCCAGAAGCGCCTGCGTATAGGGATGCGCCGGGTGGGCGAAGATCGCGTCCTTCGGGCCGATCTCGACGATATTGCCGAGATACATCACGGCGACGCGGTGGCTCAGGTGCCGGACGACGGACAGCCCGTGCGAAATGAAGAGATAGCTCAGTCCGAGCCGTTCCTGCAGGCTCCGCAACAGATTGACGATCTGGGCCTGGACCGAGACGTCGAGCGCAGAGACCGGCTCGTCGCAGACGATCAGCCGCGGCTCGACGGCCAGCGCACGCGCGATCCCGATGCGCTGGCGCTGTCCGCCGGAGAACTCGTGCGGGTAGCGATCTGCATGTCTGTCGGCGAGGCCGACCAGGCCGAGCAGCTCGGAGACCCGGGCGGCAACGCTGTGCCTGTCGGCGAGGCCGAAGAGCAGGGCAGGCTCGGCAATCAGCTCGCCGACCGTCATGCGGGGATTGAGCGAGCCGTAAGGGTCCTGGAAGATCAGCTGAACATTGCGGTGCAGGGCGCGCCGCTCGCTTGACGACAGGGTCGCGATATCTCGCCCCTCGAACAGGATGCGTCCGCTGCTGGGGGCCGTCAGCCCGACCAGCATTCGCCCCGCCGTGGACTTTCCGCAGCCGCTTTCGCCGACGAGCGACAGGGTTTCGCCCGGCGCGATCGAGAAGCTGATGTCGTTGACGGCGCTCAGCCTGCGCCTTTGCCACGGCCATGTGCCTGCGACGCTGAACTGCTTGCTCAGCCCGTCGACGGTGAGAAGCGTGGTGGCGGCATCCGCAGCCGGCATCATGCCTGCCCTTCCTGCATGAGGGTTTCCAGAAGCGGTGTGCGCCAGCAGGCGGAGGAATGCCCCGGCCTGACTGTGCGGAGTGGTGGGACCTGCGTGCTGCACCGCGCAATGGCGAACGGGCAGCGGGGCTGGAACCCGCAGCCGGGAGGCAGGGCCAATGGATCGGGCGGGCCGCCCTCGATCGGCGTGAGGGGCTCCTCGTCGCCATCGATCGCCGGCATCGAGCTGAGGAGGCCGACGGTATAGGGATGCTCGGGGCTGTCGAACAAAGCCCCGACCGGAGCGGTCTCGACGATGCGCCCCGCATACATCACCGCGACACGGTCGGCCATCTCCGCGACGACCCCGAGGTCATGAGTGATGAGGATGATGGCGGCTCCGGTCGTGGCCTTCAGCTCCCGCATCAGGTCGAGAATCTGGGCCTGCACGGTCACGTCGAGCGCCGTTGTCGGCTCGTCGGCGATGAGCAGCCTGGGACGGCAGGCCAGCGCCATTGCGATCATCGCCCGCTGGCGCATGCCGCCGCTGAGTTCATGCGGATAGGCCTTGACCCGCGTCTCCGGTGACGGAATGCCGGTCAGCTGCAGTACTTCGATCGCCCTTGCATGCGCCTGGGCACGGCTCGCCGGCTCATGCAGTTGGATCGCTTCGATGATCTGGTCGCCGATCGTCTGAACGGGATTGAGCGACGTGTTGGGCTCCTGGAAGATCATGCCGATCTGGCCGCCGCGAATGTCGCGCATGGCATGGGCGGGCTTGGCGACGAGGTCCTCGCCGCGAAACAGGATTTGCCCCGCCGCGATCTCGCCCGGCGCAGGCACGAGCCTCAGCAACGAGAGCGACATGATGCTCTTGCCCGAGCCGGATTCTCCGACGATGGCGAGCGTCTCGCCGGCGCCGACGGCGAAGTCGACCGCGTCGACCGCCATCACCTTGCCGGCAGCGGTGTTGAAGCAGACGCGCAGTCCGCGGACCTCGATCACGGGTGTCTCAGTCGTCATCGGCGCAATTTCGGATCCGTGAGGTCGCGGAAGGCGTCCCCGAGAACGTTACAGGACAGCACGATCACGAAGATCAGCAGGCTGGCGGCGGTCGACACATGCGGCGCCAGGAAGATGAAGCTCCGCCCCTCGGCCGCGATGCTGCCGAGTTCCGCGGTCGGCGGCTGCAGGCCGAGGCCGAGAAAGCCGAGAGCCGCTGCGAGCAGGATCGTCTCGCCGAATTGCAGCGTGCAGTAGACGACGATCGAGGCCGCGCAATTGCGCAGGAGGTAGCGATGGATCAGCGTCGCGTCGGAAAGCCCGATCACGCGGCCGGCCTCCATATACTCCGCCTGCATGACCGTGGCCGCCGCCGCGCGGGTGACGCGGGCAATCCGGGGCGAGGCCGATAGCCCCAGCGCGATCACGAGACTGTCCATCCCGATGCCGAGCATCGCTGCGAGCGCGAGGCCGAACAGGATCGAGGGAAACGAGAGCAGGACATCGACGATGCGCATCAACGGCCCTTCGAGCCGGCGATAGAACGCCGCCAGGAGCCCGATGCTGCCACCGATCAAGGTGCCGATGGCGACCCCGGCGAAGCCCAGGATCAGGGTCGTCCTCGTGCCGTAGAGCAAGCGGGTCAACAGGTCGCGGCCCTGAGAATCCGTTCCGAGGAGGTGAGCGCCGCCGGGAGGACGCAGCCGCAGCCGGAGATTGGTATGATAGGGGTCGAACGGCGTCAGAAGTGGCGCAAACACGGCTGCCGCGACGATGACGAGAAGGAGGATCAGCGCAGCGAGCGCGACCTTGTCGCTCCTGAGGCGCTGGAACATGCCCGGCCGGGACGGGCGAGCAGCTGTTACGGTCGATGCGGGACCCTGGGCGCTCATCGCAGGGCACTCCGGATGCGCGGATCGAGCAGGCCGTAGAGCGTATCGACGATCAGGTTCACGACGATGAAGCCGCAGGCGATCACGAGAATGGCGCCTTGCGCCATCGGGAAATCGCTCGACACGATAGCGCCCACCGCGAGCCGGCCGACGCCCGGCCAGGAGAAGATCGTCTCGGCGATGACTGCGCCGCCGAGCAGCGATCCGATCTGAAGGCCGATCAGCGTCACGACCGGGATCAGCGCCGTCCGCAGCGCATGGCGCGTGACGACCTGGAACTCGGACGCGCCCTTGGCCCGCGCGGTACGGATGAAATCGGCACCCAGCACCTCGACCACCGCCGTCCGCGTCATCCGTGCGACCGGGCCGATGAAAATGACGCCGAGCATCAGTGCCGGCAGTGCGACGTGATGCAGGCCCCGCAATGTCCAGAGCGGTCCGCCACGGCCCTGGAGCGGAAACAGCTGCCAGCGATAGGCCGCAAATTGCAGCAGCAGCAGCCCGACCCAGAAGGCCGGTACCGACACGCCGGCCACCGACAGCGCCATGACCGCGCGATCGAACGCTTTTCCGCGCCGTGTGGCGGCAAGCGTGCCGAACAGGATGCCGAGCGGCACCGCCCAGCTCAGGCTCGCCACCATGAGCTCGACGGTGGGGCCCAGTGCCGATGCAAGCTCGTCGAGCACCGGGGCGTTGTTGATGATCGAGCGGCCAAGATCGCCCTGGGCGACCCGCAGGATGTACAGCCAGAACTGCACCAGGATCGGGGCGTCGAGACCGAGCTGGCGCCGGATAGCATCGATTTCGGCCGCCGTCCCCGTGGGGCCAGCGATGATGGTTGCCGGGTCGGTGGGAATGACCTGCAAGAGCAGGAACCCGGCGAAGAGCACCCCCAGCAGGATCGGTAGCGAGCTCAGGAGGCGCCAAAACAGCTGTCGCGTCACGTCGATTCGTCCCTGGGCGCACGGCTTCCGGGCATCCAGGTGCCCCTTGCCGTCGCCTGTTCCACATCCGGCGCGCCGAGCGGCGCAGGCGGCTTGCTCGCCGTTACTTCGCCGGCATGAGGTCCAACCCGTTGTAGAGCGCCGCTCCGCTGATGCCGTGCGGCTTGAACGGCTTGAGGGTGGTCCGCGAGACGACGGTCAGTTTCTCGTTCACCAGCGGTTTCCAGAGCACGGCCTCATGGACGATAGCCTCGGCCTGGGCGAAGGCGCTGTAACGTGCTTCCGGCGAGGTCGCGCGGTTGCCCTCCTCGATCAGGCGATCGGTATCCGGGTCGTTCCAGTTCATCCGGTTGGGCGTCGGCATGTTGCTGGAGAGGAAGTAGAGGTTCATCGCCTCGCCGGCGCTCAGATAGGGGTAGTTCATCTGGTAGAGATCGAAATCCTGGGTCCGCAATTTGCCCCAGACGATTGTCGCGTCGTAGAGCTCGACCTTGAGATCGATGCCGATCTTGCGCAGATCCCCTTGGATGGCCTCGGCCATCTGGCGATTGGCGTCGCCCGTGAAACCGTAGAAATTCAGCGAGAGCGGCTTGCCGTCCTTCATGCGGACGCCCTTGGGGCCCGCGACCCAGCCGGCCTCGTCGAGTAGTGCCTTGGCCCGGACCGGATCGTAGCGGAAGGCGCCGAGCTTCATCCCGGGATTGAAGTCGAGGGTCGCCTTGGAGAAATAGGCGTTCGCCGCCTCGGCTTCGCCGAAGAAGATGGCATCGGCGATCGCGCCTTCGTCGATGGCGAGGCTGATGGCTTCGCGGATGCGCTTGTCCGCCAGATGCGGGCGCGTGATCTTCATGCCGACATAATGGGTGCGGAAGGCCAGGTCGGGATTGAGGAGCCGGATCTTCGGGTTCGCCTGCACCTCGGCGACGGCCCAGGCCGGAACCGAATAGGAGAGGTCGCCTTCGCCGGTCTGCAGGGCGGCGACGAGCGTCGCGGCCTCCGGCACGATCTTCCAGACGAAGCGGGCGACACCTGCCGGCCCCGCATTCTCCATGAAGGCCGGCCCCCAGCGATAGGCGTCGTGCCGGGTCAGCACGGTCTCCGTCCTCGGCTTCCAGGAGCGGAAGCAGAAAGGACCGGTCCCATTGAATGCGGAAATGCCGAAATTATCCTTCAGCGCCGCAGCTTGTTCCGGGTCGATGATGACGAAGTTGAACTGCGTCATCTGATAGAGCAGTTCGGAGTAGGGTTCCTTGAGACGATACTCCACGGTGTAGTCGTCGAGCGCCTTGATGCTCTCGACCTTGCCCGCCTTCCATTTGCTGACGCCGGCGAAGTCCGGATTGAGCCAGCGCTCGACCGTGCCCACGACAGCCGCAGCGGTAAAGCGCTTGCCGTCGCAGAAGCTCACGTCGCGGCGGAGATGGAACGTATAGGTCCGGCCGTCCGGGCTGACCTCCCAGCGTTCCGCCAGGCCGGGGCGAACGGTCTTCAGGTCGCGGTCGAGCGTGACCAGCGTTTCGCCGACCATGTACAGCACTTCTGCTGCGGCGAGCGTCGTGGTGCGTTGGGGGTCGTAGCGATCGGCGTCGCTCGTTCGCAGGGCCGTCAACGTGCTCTCTTGCGCCAGAGCAGCAGCCGGCGCGACGAGAAGAAGCGCGAAAGCAAGGCTCGCCGCGCGTGACCCGAAAGAATCCAACAAAACCCGCTCCCGTGCGATTGAGCCGCTCTCCCTGCCAGATCCCGGAAACCCGGTTCTGGTGGTCGCGAACGGCATAGTAAGGTGGCTGCCAGCGCCGGCCATAACGATAAGATCGCGTCACTTCATTCCTTCGGGGAATGAAGTTTCAGCCCTTCGGTGCGAGCCGGTTTTCGTCGCGCTGGCGCTGCCGGAACACGCTCACCTCATCGAGGACCCAGCGTCGGAACGCCTGGACTGCCGGCAGATCTCGTTTCCGCTCGGGGCAGACGAGGTAGTAGGATTCCGCGCTCTTCATCGCGCGGGCGAATGGTGCGACCAGCCTTCCGTCGGCCAGTTCGGCTTCGATCATGAAGCGCGGCACGATCGCCATTCCCATGCCGCTGATCGCAGCCTGGATGATCATTTCGAACTGCTCGAAGCGAACGCCGTGGAACGGGTTGACCTCGCTCGCGCCGGCCAGCTGCAGCCAGTCCTTCCAGGCTCGCGGCCGTGCGCGGTGATGGAGCAGGGCGAGCCGATCGAGATCCGCGACCGTGCTGACGGGCCCGTGGGGAGCCAGCAGCGACGGAGCGCAGACAGGAATGATCTCTTCCTCCATCAGCAGGTCGGATGGACCGCCGGGCCAGGGCTTCTCGCCGAAATAGACAGCGATATCGATGTTCTCCTCGACGAGGTCGAAGGGCCAGGCCCGAACGGTCAGGCTGAGGGCGAAACGCGGATGCAGAGCCCGGAAACCGCCGATCCTCGGGGCAAGCCAGCGCGCACCGAAGGTGGGAAGGGTGGCGATGTTGAGTATTCCGCCGCCGCCCTGGAAGGCGAGCGCTTCCATGGTTGCCGATTCCATGATCTCGAGGGCCTCGCGCACCCTGGCGAGATAGAGCTGTCCCGCTTCGGTCAGGACAATGCGCTGTCTCACGCGCTCGAACAGGCGCAGGCCCAGGAAGGCCTCCAGCGACTGAACCTGTTTGCTGACCGCGCTCTGCGAGAGATTCAGTTCCTCGGCCGCGCGGGTGAAGCTCGAATGGCGCGCCGACGCCTCAAAGATCGTCAACGAAGGCAGAGACGGCAGGACGCGGCGCACGATGGGTTCCGGGCGGATCGACAAGGACCGTTCAATAGCGATGGGCCGTTGGGTTGGATACGGCAATTCGCCCGCGGACAGAGCGCATTTGCCCTGCGTCTCCGGCAGTTCGAGCCTCCGTTCCGAAGGGCCAGCTGCTAGAGCAGGTTCATGGTTTTCCGATTCTGCCGGGATTCCCAAGCGCCGCGAACAGTGCGATTCCTTCCTTGTCTGACGCGGGAGGCCGGGATGGCACGGGCTTACAGCCAGGATTTGCGTGAGCGAGTGATTGCGGCGACCGAGGC
>NZ_JBFTKS010000029.1:0-86578 GCF_056396065.1 Allobosea sp. 05T433
GAGCCTCGAGCTCGCTCTCTTGATCAGGTCAGCGGATCAGCGGAATCCATCAGGGCCGGCGGATGACACCATCCGCAGCGACAGGCCGAAGACATGACCGCACCCGCGACCTTCACATGACCGAAGCCGAACCCTTGATCCGCAGGCGCGACGAACCGCCTCTGTCGTCGTGGCGCTCCCATGGTGAACCTGGCCCATAGCGCCTCCTTCCACTCACGCGAAAAGACTGCACCATCAAAGCCCGGGATCAAACACCTAGGAAAGGCGCAGCCGCGTCTCCGCATCGAACAGGTGTAGCCGGTCGAGATCGCATGCGAGTTTCACTGCCGCTCCGGCGGCAGGTACGAAGCGGCCATCAGCCATGCCGACCACTTCGCGGCCGGCGAGCTTGACGATGACCTGCGTCGTGACGCCGAGGGGTTCGGCTACGACCACCGTGGCATTGAGCTTCTGCCGCCCCGCGGAGGTGAGGTCGGGTGCATCGAGCGGCTCGACCGTGAGATTGTCGGGCCGCAGGCCCATCAAAACCGTGCTGCGGTCGCCGAGGCGCGCGCCCGCGTCAGGGGCGAGAGTGAGCGCCGCGCCACCGGGCTCCAACGCCAGCGCGGGCATCCCGTTCTGCTGGACCACGGAGACCTCCAGCAGGTTCATCGTCGGCGTGCCGATGAAACCGGCAACAAAGGCGCTCGCAGGGGTGTGAAACACGTCGAGCGGCGTGCCGACCTGCTCGATCCGTCCGTCGCGCATGATCACGATTCTGTCAGCGAGAGTCATCGCCTCGATCTGGTCATGCGTCACATAGACGATCGTGGTGCCGATCGACTGGTGCAGCCGCTTGATCTCGGTGCGCATCTGGCCGCGCAGCTGGGCGTCGAGATTGGAGAGCGGTTCGTCGAACAGGAAGACGGTGGGATCGCGCACGATGGCGCGGCCCATGGCGACGCGCTGGCGTTGGCCGCCGGAGAGCGCATTAGGCCGGCGTTCGAGCAGGTCGGTCAGCCCAAGCAGCGCGGCCGCTTCGCGTACCTTGCGGTCGATCTCGGCCTTCGGCAGTTTTGCAGCGTAGAGGCCGAAGGCGATGTTCCGGTGCACCGTCATATGCGGGTAGAGCGCATAGTTCTGGAACACCATCGCGATGTTCCGGTCCTTGGGCTCCAGCGTGTTCACGACGCGGCCGCCGATCGAGATCGTGCCGTCGCTGAGGCTCTCGAGCCCGGCGATCATCCTGAGTGTTGTCGACTTGCCGCAGCCTGAAGGACCGACCACGACGATGAACTCGCCATCGGCGATCTCGAGGTCGATGCCGTGGACAATGCCGACATCGCCATAGCGCTTGACGACCTTGCTGAGCGAAACGCTGGCCATCGGCTCAAAGTCCCTTCGGCGCGGAGAATGAGGCAATGGCGCCGGACAGCGTCTTGCCCGCTGCGGCGTCCCGCGCAGCGTGACGGGCAATCAGCTCCCGCGCCTCTGCAGCCTGTGCCTCGTAGAGGGAGAGGCTTTCGGCGATCGCGGCAGGGGCCGGTCCGCCTGGGAGGGTCCGCACCGAGACGAAATACTCGGGCGTCACGGCCTCGCGGAATTCGGCCTCGGTCAACACCGGGTCGCGGTCGGTGACCTTGCGGAACAAGGCGACGAACTCGGCATAGGGCACCGTGCCAAGGGTCTGCCGGGTCGCCTGCAGGTGCTTTGCCATCGCGGCGGCGACATGATGCGTGATGGCGAAGGGCAGTTTTTCGCGGCGCACCAGCGTGTCGGCGAGCTCGGTGATCGTGGCGTAGGACGCCTCGATATTCGCCCGCGCCCGCGTCTCGTCGACCTTGGCGGATGCGAAGACCCCGCCGAGAAGGCTGAGCGCGCGTTCGGCCATGACGAAGGCTTCGTAGCCCTGACCATGGACCTCGTGCTCATTGTCGTTCATGTCGGTGAAGGGCGTATTGTGCAAGGCGAGCAGCACCGCGTCGCATTTGCCCCCGGTGAGCGAAGCCATCAGGCGCAGATGCTCGACGGGAACCGGATTGCGCTTCTGCGGCATGATCGAGGAGATCTGCACGAAGCCGTCGGAGAAGCGCAGTTGCCCGACCTCGAACGAGGTCCAGAAGGCGAGGTCCTGCGCGAAACGGCCGAGATTCAGCGCCAGCACCCGCAGGGCCGAATAGACGCCGGCGGTATAGTCGCTCGAGGCGATGCAGCCATAGGAGTTCCGCAGGAAATCGGGGAAGCCGAGCAGGTCTGCGACGCGGGCGCGGTCGAGCGGGAAGCCTGTCGTGGTGATGGCAGCTGCGCCCATCGTGCTGAGGTCGACGACCTCGCGCGCCTGCATCAGCCGGGTCACGTCGCGCAGCAACACCTCGATCACTGCGCCGAGATAGTGGCCATAGGTCGAAGGCTGGGCCGGCTGGCCGTGTGTATAGGCGAGGATCAGCGTGCCGGCCTCCTCGCGCGAGCGCCGGATCAGCGTTGTGATCAGGTCGAGCAGCTGCAGGCCGAGCGTGTCGAGCCGCTCGCGCAGCGCGAGCTTGAACAGGGTGTGGTCGATATCGTTGCGCGAGCGCCCGGTATGCAGGCGCCCGGCGATGTCCTTGCCTATCAGCGCCGCGAGCTTGGTCTCGATGAAGAAGAACAGGTCCTCATGCTCGCCGGTATAAGCGGCGGGTTCGGCTCCGGTGAGTTCACGTTCCACGATGTCGAGAGCGCCAAAGATCGCCGCCGCCTCGGGGCGGGTCAGCAGGCTCTGCTCGGCCAGCATGACGCCATGGGCGCGGTGCAGGCGCAGGAGATGGGCGAGATGATGCATCTGGCTATGGGCAAAGCCCGGCGCCAGCACGGTGCGGGCATAGACCGGCGCCGGAAAACGGTCGTCGCTGCCGGAAGGGGCGTCGGGCGTAAGCGCGTTCATGCGAGAATCAGCCTTTCAGGCCCGCGAGCACGACGCCGCGGATGATGTAGCGCTGGAAGATGACGAAGACGACGAGCGTCGGCAGCGTCGCGATGGTGGCACCGGCCATGATCAGCTCCCAATCGGTCAGGAACTCGCCGGAGAACGAGGCAAGGCCGACCGGCAGTGTGTAGAGCGCACGGTCATTTGTGGCGATCAGCGGCCAGAGGAAGGCGGTCCAATTGCCGAGGAAGGTGAAGATCGCCAGGGCCGACAGCGCCGGCGTCACCAGCGGCAAAGCCACCTTCCACCAGATCGCGAATTCGCCGAGCCCATCGATACGCGCGGCATGGATGTAGTCGTCGGGCACGCCGGCGAAGAACTGCCGCATCAGGAAGACGCCGAAGCCGGTCATCAGTCCGGGAAACATGATGCCCCAATAGCTGTTCAGCCAGCCGAAATTCTTGGCCATCAGATACCAGGGCACTACCAGCATCTCGGTCGGGATCATCAGCGTCGTCAGGATGGCGATGAACACCACCTCGCGGCCGCGGAACTTGAACTTGGCGAGCGTGTAGCCGATCAGCGAATCGAAGAAGAGCACGGACAGGGTGACGAGGAGGCTCGTCACCAGCGAGTTGACGAACCACAGGCCGAAGCGCGTGTTCTTGAAGATATAAACGTAGTTCTCGAAGGTCGGTTCGCGCGGGATGATGTTGAGTTCATAGACCTCGTTGGAGAGCTTCAGCGAGGTTGCGACCATGTAGAGCAGCGGCATCATCATCGCGATGGCGCCCATGGCGAGGAGCGTCCAGGCGAGCACCTGGCCGGGACGAGCGGCGAGTTGCAGCCGCCAGTTCGGCATCGGGGACGCGGCGGAGGTTGCCGTGCTCATGATTTCTCCCGCATCAGCCAGAGTTGGAGGAGGCTGACCGTCAGAAGGATCACGAACAGCACCAATGTCTGCGCCGCCGCATAGCCCATCTGATATGAACGGAAGGCGGTCTCATAGATGTAGAGCACCAGAGGCTTGGTGCTGTTCAGAGGTCCGCCGGCGCCGTTGTCGGTCATGTTGTAGACCGTGTCGAAGATGCGCAGGAAGCCGATCGACGAGATCACCACCAGGAAGACGATGGTGGGCTTGAGCAGGGGCAGGGTGATCTGGCGCAGGATCATCCATTTGCCCGCGCCGTCGATCCGCGCCGCCTCGTAATAGCTCGACGGAATGGCACGCAAGCCCGCCATGAACAGCACGATCTGGAAGCCGAGCCCGGCCCAGATCGCCGGCGTCAGCACTGCATAGAGCGCCTGCGTCGTCGAGCGCAGGAAGGGCTGCGCATCGAGCCCGACCGCGTTCAGCATGTTGTTGAGCAGCCCGATCGGTGGCGGCTGGTAGAACCAGCGCCAGACCCAGGCCATCGCGACTGTCGTCGTCAGGTGCGGGATGAAATAGCAGGCCCGGATCAGGCCATGCGCGAAGCGGACCTGATCGAGATAATAGGCGATGACGAAGGACAGGAGCAGGCTGAGCGGCGTGCCGACCATGAGGTAGATGAACGTGTTCTTGAAGGCGAGCCAGAACACCGGATCGCCCATCATCTTCCGGAAATTGTCGAGCCCGATGAAGACCGGTTTCGAGAGCAGGTTCCACTGCATGAAGGCGATGCCGAACGATTCCAGTGCCGGATAGAATCGGATCACCGCGAAGAATGCGATCGGCACGGCAAGGAACGCCCAGGCCGTGAGTGCCTGCTTCGTCTCGATCGTCAATCCCGCGTAGCCCCGCATTCGTCGCATCCCCGTTCCGGCGTCCCCGCTGTGTGTCGTCCGATTAAATCAAGTCCGTTGATTTAATACGAAGCCGGCGACATGATGCAAGCCCTGCTTCGCGCCAGGCCCACAGGCTCTGCATTTCAATCGGAAGGTTCGCGCCGCTCATGAGCGTATCCGGTCTCGCCCCGTTCGATCGCCGCGGCCATCATCGCCGCGTGGTGATCGAGGCGTTGAGGCGTTCCGGTGCAGCCTCGCGCGCGGAGATCGCCGCGGCGACCGGGCTCTCGGCCCAGACCGTCTCGACCGTGACTGACGAGCTGTGTCGCGAAGGACTGGTGAGCATCGTCGGCCGCCGCGCTTCGGCGCGCGGCCAGCCGCCAATCGATCTCGCGCTGGCGCTCGATGGCGGCTTTGCCGTCGGTGTGCAGGTCGAGCCTGGCCGCATGACCGGTATCCTCGTCGATCTCGGCGCCCATGTCCGGGCCGAGCGCAGCATCGATTGCGATACGGGGCGCCCCGATCTCGCCCTCCCGAGCCTGATTTCGCTGGTTGCCGAGTTGGTCGAGCAAGGCCGCATTGCGCGCGCCCGGCTCTGGGGCGTCGGCATCGCATTGCCGGGCCCGTTCGGTGATGTCGCGGAGAGCGAGCAGGACCCGCTAGCCATGGCGGCCTGGTCGCGGCTTCCGTTTCGCGAAGCCTTCTCTGCGGGGCTGAACCTGCCCGTCATCGTCGGCAACGACGCGACGGCTGCGGCAATCGGCGAGCATCTGCATGGAGTTGCGCGCGATCTGCGCAGCTTCGTCTATCTCTACCTTGCCGAAGGCATCGGTGGCGGCCTCTTCGTCGAGGGACAACCGGTGACCGGCGCCTTCGGCAATGCCGGCGAGATTGGCCGCATGATCGTCGGCCACGAGCCTGATCGGGGTGGGCTTGTGACGCTGGAGGCGCGTGCTTCGCTGCATGCGTTGCGTCGGATGCTGGGTGAGGCCGGCGTCGGGGATGCGGACAACTGTGCCGTTGAGCGTCTCTTCGACGGTCACGAGGCGATCGTCGCATGCTGGATCGCCGAGGCCGCGCGCCATTTGCGCATCGCCATCGCCAACATCGAGAACCTGCTCGATCCCGAGACTATCGTGATTGGTGGGCAGGTGCCGGAGCGGGTCCTGGCTGCGCTGATGCAGGCCATCGCGCCGCTGCCGGCCTCCGTCAGCCAGCGCAAGGGCCGACAGCAGCCGCGCTTGCTGACCGGGCGCGCTGGCCGCAATTCGCCGGCTCTCGGCGGCGCGACCTTGCCGTTGTTCAGTGGCCTGACGCCGCATCCGCGTGCGGCAAAACTGCCGAAACCGGCGCGTGCGGCGAGAGCATCGGAGCTAGGAAAAACCCGTCCGGCCAATGGCAGGCGGGATCTGGCGGCGGGGAGCTGAGGCCATGGTGCCGGCTTGTCCCGCAATCGAGATCGAACCGGCCAGCCTATTGGTGGAGCGGTTGGTAGGCGAGGGCGCCCGTCGCGGCGTCCTGTACGATCTGGCCGAAGGCCTCGGACTCGATGAAATGCCCGGCGGCAACGATCGCCCCGGTTCTGGCTGCATGTTCCGCCACGGCGCGGCGGCTCTGCCGCGCCTGATCCTGGTCGCGATCGGCACGATGGCACCACTCGGGAACCGCGATCTGGGCCGGGTTGTGCCAGCTGTCTCCGGCGATCAGGACGGGGCGGCCCGCACCTTCTATCAGGATCGCATGATGGCCGGCGGTATGTCCGGGAGCCGGCAGGAGCGAGGCGGTGATTTTGCCGCTGTCGAAGATCGGCAGTCCAGCCTCTGCGGCCTCGAGCCGACGGCTCTCGACGATGGGCGCGATGCTGCGCCGGAAGGCCGCGACATGGTGCGGCAGGGCGGCTTCCTCGCCCTGAGCCTGCCAGTGCGCGATCTCGGCTGCCGGCGCGAGATAGCGCGCCTGGCTGAAGCGGAGAGCGCCGGTCTCGTCGAGTGCCCAGCCGACATGGTCGAGATGGAAATGGCTGAAGACCACGAGCGAGACTGCGTTCGGATCGAGCCCAGCGGCCTTGAACTCCTCTGGCAGCCGGCCGCCGAGCCCGTCGAAATAGGGACTGGGGCCGGGGCCGAGGCCGGCATCGACCATGAGGATGCGGCCATCGCGGCAGAGCAGCGCGAAGACGCCGAAGCGCGTGTGGAACATCCCGCCGGGGAACCAGCGCGCCGTCAATTCAGGATGCGCCGCGAAATCGGCTTCGGGAAACGCATAGCGCGAAGCAGCCGGCGCTGGCGCGGCATCGGTCAGCGCAAACAGCGTTGCGCCATCGAGGTCCAGTCGCCGCATTTCAGTCTCCAGCCACAGATGCGGGCCGGCGCCCGCCTGTTCCACGCCTGCCATCCTTCACCAGGGACAACAAGGGAGAGTAGACCATGACGACAGACAACCAGGGCTTCCGCCTCAGCCGGCGCAGCTTCGCGACCGGGGCCGCGGCCGCCGGCCTGACCGTGGCGGCGCCGAGTGTGCTGCGTGCCCAGACCGTGCAGATCGAGTACTGGCAGTACTTCTTCAAGGAACGCGTCGAGGCGATGGATGCGCTCATCCAGCAGTTCGAGGCTGCCAATCCGGGCATCAAGGTCAAGCACACGCACTTCCCCTACGCCCAGTACCGGACCAAGACGGCGGCTGCCGTGCCGGCGGGCGAGGGACCCGATGTCCTGCAGCTCTTCTTCGGCTGGATGCGCGAATACGCCAAGTCGAAGCTGATCCAGCCGCTGCCGGCCGAGCATTTCAACGTCGCCGATATCGACAAGAACTATTTCGAGTTCGTCCGGATGATGCGGACGAACGAGGGATACTGGGCGCTTCCGACCGCCGTCCGCAGCCTCGGCCTGTTCTACAACAAGACGCTGCTGAGCAAGCCGGGCGCATCTGGTGGCAAGCCGCCGGTGACGCTTGACGACATGCTGAAGAACGCGCTGGCCGTCACCGAGCGCGACTCGCGTGGCAACATCACCACGGCCGGCGCGACCATCGGCATCCCGTCGCAGGACTACCATTGGTGGCGCGAGATCCTGCTGCGCCAGTTCGGCGGCAAGCCCTACTCGGACGATGGCCGCACCGTGACCTATGCCAACGACGCGGGGGCCGCCTCCTTCGGCTGGTATACCGATCTGCAGCGCAAGCATAAGGTCGCTGCGGCGGGCTTCCTCTCCGAGAGCCAGGCGGCCTTCAAGGCCGGCAAGGCGGCGCAGCATGTCGACGGTTCGTTCCGCCTCGGCACCTTCAAGAGCGCGCGTGGCTTCGACTGGGGCGTCTCGGAAATGCCGACCCATAACGGCATTGCCAGCAACTACGCCTCCTATTGGGTCAATGGCCTGGCGTCGAGCGCGACCGGAGCCAAGCGCGATGCAGCGCTCAAGTTCCTCGCCTTCATCACCACCAATGACGCGATGCAGCTCTGGTTCGAGAAGACCGGCGAGCTGCCGGCCAAGCCCGAGGTCGCACTGAGCGCCAAGAACCTGGCCGATCCGCTTTCCGGCCCGATGCTGGCTGGCCTCAAATACGCCCATGCCACCGATTTCGTGGCGGAAGAGGCTCAGGGCCAGATCTTCCAGGACATGCTCGACCGGGTGCTGCTGCAGAACCAGGATCCGCTCGCGGCCCTGAAGGAGGCTGCCGCTGCCGAGCAGAAGCTGATCGACGACTACTACAAGGCCTGATCCAAGGCTTTGGTCCAAATGTGCTGCCGCCCGGTTCTCCCGGGCGGCAGCGCTGATCTCAGGTCGCCGGCCGCGCGACGACGGGGACGTACTCGTCCAGATCCTCATCGGCGAAGTTCACGGTCCGGCCGAGTTCCGCCGAGCGATAGAGCGCCATCAGCATGTGCACGACGGCGACGCCGTCGGCAAAGGTCTCCTCCGGCATGGTGCCGCGCCGGAACGCCTCGACGAAATGCCGGTTCTCCAGCGTGTAGCCATAGACGCCGGCTTCGTCCTCCAGCACGGGCATCAGGCCGTGCTCGGCATTCTGCTTCTCGACCAGGTCCTCGCCGCTTGCGCCGCTGACCGCGCGCGAGATGAAGATCTTCAGTCCCGTGTTCAGCGAGCTGAACTCCATCGCATATTCCGGCCCGAGCAGTTCGAGCGTGATCCTGAGGCCGGGGCCGACATAGGCCCATGACGTCGTCGCCTCGATCATCAGCTCGTTGCCGTCGGGGTCCCGCAGCGTGATCAGCCCGCGTGCAAAATCCTCCGACGGCCGCTTGGCATAGTCGACCTCAGGGCCCATCCCAGCCTTGAGCTGCTTGACATAGGCCGGCCGGTTCCATTTCAGCGTCGCGACGGTGGCATTGGCGGAGACCAGGGTCAGCGCATCGCGGGGCTCGCCCGGCGCGGTCAGCAGATGGCGGGCGACCTCGACGCTGTGGCACATCATGTCCGAGAGCACGCCGCCGCCCTGCTTCTCGCCCTGCCAGAACCAGGGTTCGTGCGGGCCGCTATGTTCTTCGGCGGCGCGCGCGATATAGGGCCGACCGGCGCCGGGCACGGCGCGACGCCAGATGATCTCGCGCCCGCGCTGCACCGCCGTCGAGAACAGCTGGTTCTCGAGATAGCCGTGCAGCAGCCTGGCATCCTCGGCCAGCCTCAGCATCTCGCGCGCCTCGCGCAGTGTCCGGCCCAGAGGCTTCTCGCAGGCGATGGCGCGCAGGCGGGACCGGCCGGACGTTACCGCCGCGTGGATCTCGCGCATCGTCTCGACGCGCGTGTGGTTCGGGCTCAGCAGCCAGATCGCGTCGATCTCGCCGGAGGTCAGCATGGCCTCGAGGCTGGCGAACGCCTTGCAGGGGCCAAGATCGAGTTCGTTCGCCCGCGCCGCGAGGGCCGCGCGGCGTTCCGCGCGCGGCGAGTAGACCCCGGTGACCGCGACATTGCGGACTCCCATCAGCGCCGTCAGATGGAAATGCGCGATGAAGCCGGAGCCGACGAAGCCGATCCGCAGGGTGGGAAGCAGGGAGTGATCGGGCATGGCCACCTCGTGATCAGTCGCGCGGGTTGAGAACGTCATTGAGCGCATCGCCAAGCAGGTTGAAGCCGATCACGACGACGACGATCGCGAGCCCGGGCCAGATCGCCATCCAGGGGGCCTCCACCAGGAATTGCCGCGCGGCGTCGAGCATGCTGCCCCAGGATGGGTCGGGGGGCGCCTGGCCAAGGCCGAGAAAGGCGAGGCTCGCCTCCGCCAGCACAGCGATCGCCGTGGTCAGCGTTGCCTGCACGACGAGCGGCGGCATGATGTTGGGCAGGATATGCGAGATGATGACCTTGCGATGCGACGCGCCGAGCGAGACCACCGCGCTGACATAGTCTTCTTCCCGCACGATCAGGGTCTGCCCGCGCGCGAGCCGCACGAAGATCGGCATCGCCGAGATGCCGATGGCGATCATGGCGTTCTGCAGGCTTGGGCCGAGGAAGGCGGCAAGCGCGATCGCCAGAACCAGGAACGGACAGGCGAGCAGCGCGTCGGTCAGGCGCGAGATCACGATGTCGACGACACCGCCGAAATATCCGGCGATCAGGCCGAAGGGCACGCCGAAGACCAGTGCGATCGCCACCGAGAGGAAGCCGGCCGCGAGCGAGGCCCTCGCGCCGAAGATGATGCGCGACAGGACGTCCCGGCCCAGATCGTCGGTGCCGAAGGGGTGGGCGAGTGTCGGGCCGAGCCGGATCGCCGACCAGTCCGAGGCATTGGGATCGTAGGGGGCGACCCAGGGGGCGAAGACGGCCATCAGCGCGAAGACGAGCACGATGCCACCGCCGATCAGCGCCGAAGGCTCGCGCAGCAGGCGCTCCCACCCCGTACGGGTCCGCACCGGGACAGAGGGCCCAATGATCTCGACCTGGCTCATCCGCGCAGCTTCGGATTGAGCGCCGCATAGGCGATGTCGGCGAGAAGGCTCATCAGCAGGAAGAAACCGGCCGCACACATCACCACGGCCTGGACCACGGCGTAGTCGCGGCTGAAGACGCCGTCGACGATCATCTTGCCGAAGCCGGGAATACCGAAGACCTGTTCCGTCAGCACGGCGCCGGAGAGGAGCTGCCCGAATTGCAGCGTGCCAAGGGTGACGACCGGGATCAGTCCGTTGCGCAGCGCATGGCGGACCACGACGACATGTTCGCTGAGGCCTTTGGCGCGCGCCGTGCGGACGAAATCCTGCTTCAGCACGGTCAACATCGAGCTGCGGGTATGGCGCATGATGATGGCGCCGGAGGCGGCGCCGAGCACGAGGCTCGGCATGGCCATGGTCTTCAGGTTGCCGAGCGGACTTTCGAAGAAGGGGACGTAGCCGCCTGACGGCAGCCAGCCGAGCGAGACCGAGAACAGCAGGATCAGCATGATCCCGAGCCAGAAGCTCGGGATCGAGAGGCCGGCGAGGCCGAACAGGCTGACGGCGTGGTCGAGCACCGAACCGCGCCACAGGGCGGCGATGATTCCGGCCGGGATTCCGATCGCGACCGCGATCAGCATCGAGAGCGTCGCGAGTTCGATCGTGACCGGCAGTTTCTCTGCGATCATCGTGCCGATCGGCAGTCGGGTTCGGATCGAGAGACCGAAATCGCCCTGCACGAAGGCGCTCAGCCAGCTCCAGTATTGCACCGGCAGGGGCTGGTCGAACTGGTACTTGGCGCGGAGGTACGCGATGATCTCGGGGCTGCGATCCTCGCCGGCGAGTGCGAGCGCGGGGTCGCCGGGCAACAGTTTCTGCAGCCCGAATACCAGGATCGAGACCAGCAGCAGCGTCGGCACCGCGACGGCCAGACGCCCCGCCAGGAAGTTGATCATTCCGCGCCCCTCTCGGCCGCCGGCACGTGCCTCACGGCGCCGGCTTGACGCCCTTCAGCCGCAGCAACCCGTCGGGATACACGCTGAGGCCGCCGACATTGGCGCGCGCCGCGAAGAACCAGTTCGGATGATAAAGCGGGATGCTGGGCAGGTCGGCGAGATAAAGGCCGGTGGCCTTCTCATAGAGCGCCTTGCGCTTGCCGGCGTCACCCTCGGCACGGGCGTTGTTCAGGACGGTTTCGAGATCGCGGTTGCAGTATTTGTTGAAATTCTGCCCGCCGGCGCAGGAGAAGAAGGCGTAGAGGGTCGGATCCGGATCGCCGCGCCCGCTCCAGTTGCCGATATAGACCTCGAAATTGCCCGCGAGATAGCGCTGGATCGCACTCGCCGTTTCGAGCGGCAGAAGCTTGACGTCGAAGCCCGCCTCCTTGGCCATGGATTGCACGATCTGTGCGACGCGCGCATCCGTGAGGGCGTTCTCGAAGGTGATCTCGACCGGCACGCTGGTCACTCCGGCCTGCGCCATCAGGGCCTTGGCCGCGGCGACGTCACGGGCCGGAACCGGATGCGCCTTCGAATGGAACGGGTCCGAGGGCGGGATCATCTGGTTGTCGGCGGTGTATTCACCGTTGAAGGCAACGCGGTTGATGATGGCGCGATCGAGCGAGAGCTCGAAGGCCTTGCGCAGCCGGGCATCCTTCGCCAGGGGGCCGTTGGCCTTCTCGCCATTGCCGAGATTGACCATCAGATGCGAGACGGCGAGACCGGGCGCGCCGTGCAGCTTGAGGCTCTTGTCGTCACGCACGGTCTTGAGATCGGTCGGTGCGACGCGCTCGACGAGATCGAGATCGCCGGCCCGAACGCGCGACAGGCGAACGGTTGAATCCGGCACGTAATAATAGGCCACGCTGTCATAGCCGTAATTGGCGGCGTCCCAGTAATCTGCGAACTTCGTCAGCTTGATCAGGTCGCGCGCCTTGCGCTCGACGAACTTGTAGGGTCCCGCACAGACAGGCGCGTTGGCGAAGTCGTCCTTCGCACCGGCCGCAGGCGAGACCATCATGCCGGCGCGGTCGCTGAGCACGGAGAGCAGGGGKGCGAAAGGCTCCTTGAGCGTCAGGCGCACCTGATCGGGGGCCACGACCTCGACGCCAGCCACCGCTGAAAGCTCGGCCTTCCGGCGAGAGTCCTTCATCGTCAGCATGCGCTCGATGTTGAACTTCACGGCCTCCGCATCGAAGCTGGTGCCGTCGTGGAACTTCACGCCTGGGCGGAGCTTGAAGGTGATCGCCTTCTGATCCGGCGCCCATTCCCAGCTCTGGGCGAGTTGCGGTGCGATCGTCAGGTCAGGCGCAATATCGACGAGCTTGTCGCACATGGCCGCGAAGACGAAGCGGCCGGCATAGGTCCCGCTCGTCGCCGGGTCGAGCGCATCGGGGTCGTCCTGGATGCCGACCCGCAGATTGGTGCCCTGGGCTGAAGCGGCAACTGCAGCGCCTGCCAGACTGGCTGCGAGCGCAGCGGCAAAAACCAATGGTCTAGAATTTCGCATGATCCAGCCTCCCGAGCCGTCTCGTCACCAGCTGCCGCCGAGGCGGCGCCGTCTTGAGCGTGATGCTGACGGGAATGCATGCACGTGCTCTCGAGTTTGTAAAGACACCTGACGAACAATGCCGCTCGGCAAGAGGATTTAGTCGCATCTTGCATGTGCGAGATTGACAATTGGCAAGAACGATCCGTTATTAGTTCGCATGGTTGACGAATTGACGGATGAACCGCCTCGCGCAGAGGCTTACTCCACGCCGGTTGCGCGCCAGATGTCGGTGCGCTCGGTGATTGAGGCCGTGCTGCATCGCGGCCCGATTTCACGTGCCGAGCTGGCCCGCATCACCGGCCTGTCGAAGCAGACGACCTCCGAGGTCGTGCGCGCGCTGGAGGATAGCGGCTGGCTGCGTGTGCGTGGGCAGACGCAGGGCGCGGTGGGACGAAGTGCCGTGACCTACGAGATCCAGCAGGACGCCGCTTTCGTGCTCGGCGTGGATCTCGGGGGCACCAAGATCCACGCCGCGCTTGCCAATGTGGTCGGTACGATCGTCGCGGAAGAGATGGAGCCGACGGATTCGCGCGGCGGCCTTGCGGTGGTAGAACAGATCGGCGCGCTGGCTGAGCGGCTGGCGCGCAAGGCCGGCCTCGCTCCGGGCGGCCTGCGCTGCGCCGCCATGGGCAGTCCGGGCGTCGTCGATCCACGCTCGGGCAAGATCGAGATCGCGCCCAACATCCCCGGCTTCGACCGCATCCGGGTGGCGGACGAGCTCGAGCGCCGTCTCGGCTGTGCCGTGGTGATCGAGAATGACGTCAATCTCGCAGCGATGGGCGAGCAATGGCAGGGCTGCTGCAAGGACGTCCGCAACTTCGCCTTCATCGCGATGGGCACCGGCATCGGCATGGGCCTTGTTCTGGATGGGCGACTTGCCCGCGGCGCCAGCGGGGCTGCTGGCGAAATCGCCTTTCTGCCGGTTGGCGGCGATCCTTTCGACTCGCGCGGCCAGTTCCATGGCCCCTTTGAGACCGCGATCGGCAGCGTAGCCATCCTTCAGCGTTACCGCGGCTTTGGCGGTCGCATGGCGCAGGATGTGCGCGGTGTCTTCGCGCAGCTCGCCCAGGGCGAAGAGGCCGCCATCGCGACACTCGACGAGACGGCGCGCGTCATGGTCCAGGGCATGATGGCGATCCGCGCCGTGGTCGACCCTGAACTGATTGTGCTCGGCGGCAGCATTGGCGTGCGCGAAGAACTGATCTCGCGACTGCGTACGCTCGTAGCCCGGCATCTCGGGGGAGCCCTGCGGATCGAGCCGAGCGCGCTTGGCAGCCGCGCGACGCTTGTCGGAGCCGTCGGCACGGCGCTGTCACGAATCCATGACAGCCTGTTCGGCCTGACCAGCCTCCAGAGCGACTTCGCTCTCCCCGTCGGGAAGGCGACCGAGACAGCATGAACGCCCATGTCACTGCCCCCGGCCTCGTCGTGCTCGACGATGCCGCTACCGTTGCCGCGGATGTCGCGAACAGGATCGTGGCGGAACTCTTGTCGCGGCCTTCGACCGTGCTTGGCCTGGCGACAGGCGAGACGATGCGCCCGGTCTACGGCGAGTTGGTTGCGGCCTATCGCGCCGGGCGGGTCTCCTTTGCCGCGAGCACAAGCTTCAATCTCGACGATTATGTCGGCGTGCCGCCGCAGCACCCGGCCTCGTTCCCGCGTTTCATGAATGAGACGCTGTTCGACAAGGTCGATGCCGATCGCTCCCGCACCTTCATGCCAGACGGCAATGCGTTCGATCTCGCTCGTGAGGCGGCAGCCTATGAAGCCGCTATCGCGGCGGCCGGCGGCATCGACCTGCAGCTGCTGGGCATCGGCTCCAACGGCCATATCGCCTTCAACGAACCCGGTTCGGATTTTACCTCGCGTACGCGCCAGGTCGCGCTCGCGGCCTCGACTCAGGAAGCGAACCAGGGGCCCTTCGACGGAAGCGAAACGGTGCCGGAATTCGGCATCACCATGGGGATCGGGACGATTCTGGAGGCGGGCCGGATCATCCTGATCGCTACCGGAGCGGGGAAGGCGGCGGCGGTGGCCCGCGCGGTCAAGGGGCCCCTCGATCCTGCCTGCCCTGCGTCGATCCTCAGGACACATCGCGCCGCGATCATGATATGCGACCGCGCAGCAGCAGCCGGTTTGAGCTGACGACAAAGGGAAGAGACGACCATGTTCGGGACGCGGGATTTCACCAGACCGGGGCGTTCGCTGGCGGTGGCAGAGAACGGGATGGCGGCGACCTCCCACCCCGCGGCCACATTGGCGGCGCTTGGCATCCTGAAGGCGGGCGGTAATGCGATCGATGCGGCGATCGCCGCCGTGGCGATGCAGGGCGTCATCGACCCCCATATGACCGGCATCGGCGGTGACTGTTTCGCGATCTACGCTCAGCCCGGCAAGGCGCCGATCGCGCTCAATGGCTCCGGGCGTGCACCCGCGGCGGCGACGCTGGCTTGGTTCCGCGAGCAGGGCATGACCTCGATTGCCGATAACTCACCCCATGCCGTGACGGTTCCAGGCGCGGCCGATGCCTGGTGCCGGCTCTCGGCCGACCATGGCCGCCTCAGCCTGGAGGAAGTGCTGCAGCCCGCCATCAAGGCGGCGGAGGACGGCTTCCTGGTGACCCCGCGCGTCGCCCATGACTGGGCGATCTACGCCAATCGCCTGCGTAAATATGAAGGTGCGGCCGCTGTCTATTTGCCGGGCGGCGAAGCCCCCCGCGTCGGCGATCGCATGACCCATCCCGCGCTCGGGCGGACGCTGCGCCGGCTCGGCCAGCACGGACGCGACGCCTTCTATCGCGGGCCAGTGGCGGACGAGATCGTTTCCGTCCTCAATCGCAACGGCGCTCTGCATGTCGCGGATGACTTCGTCGGCCAGACCTCCGACTATGTCGAGCCGATTTCAGCCGAATATCGTGGCTATCGCCTGCACGAGTGCCCGCCGAACGGCCAGGGGCTGACGGCACTGATCATCGCCCGCATCCTCGAGGGTTTCGATCTCGCCGAGGGGCGCGTCAGCGAGGCCGATCGTATCCATCTGCTGGCGGAGGCGACGAAGGCTGCCTATCACCAGCGCGACCTGCTCGTTGCCGATCCGGCCTTTGCGCCTGTCGATGTGCAGCAGGTTCTGTCGGATGCCTTCATCGGCCGCCTGCGCGACCGGATCGACATGAAGCGGGCGCAGCCCGCCGTCGACGACGACATGCCGGTGCATCGCGACACGGTCTATCTCACCGTGGTCGATCGCGATCGTAACGCCGTCTCCTTCATCAATTCGTTGTTCTGGGCCTTCGGCAGCGGCATCTATGCGCCTGAATCCGGTGTGATGCTGCAGAACCGTGGCGCCGGCTTCCGGTTGATCGAGGGCCATCCCAACGCGATCGCGCCGCGCAAGCGCCCGCTCCACACCATCATCCCGGCGCTGCTGACCAAGGATGGCCGCACCCAGATGACCTATGGCGTGATGGGCGGCCAGTATCAGGCGACCGGCCACGCGCATGTCCTGTCTTCGATGCTCGATCGTGGCGACGACCCGCAGCAGGCGGCCGACCGCCCGCGCAGCTTCGTCGCCGAGGGCAAGCTCACGGTCGAGTCGACGATCGGCCCCGAGATCCGCGCCGATCTCGCCGCGCGCGGCCATGATGTCTCGGTGCTGCCCGAGCCGACCGGCGGCTGCCAGGCCATCTGGATCGACGAGGCGCGGGGCGTCCTGCTCGGCGGCTCCGATCAGCGCAAGGACGGCATGGCGCTCGGCTACTGAGCCTGGCGCCGGCACACCGAGCCCGCTCGGCGTATGATATGAACAGGGCCCGCCTGGCACAGGCGGGCCGCTTTGCGAGAGCTGTCTATCGCTTTGTAAGAGCTGCCTATCGCGGTCTCGGCCCGATATCCGGCATGGACGGTGGCCGTGTGCTGCGCTCGGAGCCGAGGCTTGCCGCCGGCGGCTTTTTCAACAGCCGCACAGCGAGATAGCCGACGAGGCCGGCCGATAGCAGGCCGATATAGGCCAGCAACGCCTGCGGCCCGAACACTTGCATGAACCCGGTGGCGACGATCGGGCCGATGGCTGCGCCCGTTCCCCAGAGGAAGAGCAGCCCGGCCGAAAGGCCGACCGCCTGATCCTGCCCCAGCCTGAGATAGGCATGCGTGACCGCGACGGTGTAGAGCGCAACGCTGCAGCCCCCGATCAGCGCGAAGAGGGTGTAGGACCAGAGCTTGGCGTGCGGAGCATTGGCGAAGAGCACGGCGCCGAGCGCTGCGGCAGCGAGCGTCACGATCGTTGCCGCGCCCAGCATGATGATGCGGCTGTCGATCCGGTCGGCCATCAGGCCGATCGGCCATTGCAGGATCAGCGCGCCGATCTGGATCGAGGCGGTCAGCAGGATGGCCGATTGCTGGTCGAGACCGATGAGGATGCCATAGGCCGGGGCGACATTGGTCAGCACCCCGCCCATCAATCCGACGTAAAGACAACCGACGACGGCAGCCGGGGCCTGGAGCCAGAGCGTCTTCAGCTTGACCGAGACGAGCTCGTGCGATTCCGGGGCTCTCGTGCGCGTCAGCCCGACCGGGATGAGCGCCAGCGAAAAAGCGGCGCTCGCGATCAGGAAGATGTCGTGGGATTCGATGGCGACATAGCCGATCCCGATCTGCGAGCCGATCAGTGCGAGGCGATTGAGGATCTGGTAGGCGCCGAAAATCCGGCCGCGATGGCTCGAAGGCGCCTGTCCGCTGATCCAGCTTTCGATGCAGATGCCGTGCCCGGCTGCGGCCACGCCCATGATGAAGCGCGAGACGCCCCACCATTCCACCGGCATGGCCGGAAAGCTCAGCGCAAGCACCGATTGCACCGCGGCAAAGACCGCAAAGCCACGGATATGGCCGATCCGCCGGATCAGCGAGGGGATAGCGAAACAGCCGAGCAGGAAGCCGAGCGAATAGGCGGAACCGACGATGCCGATGAGGAGAGGAGGCTGCTTTTCGACCGCCAGGCGCAGGGGTACGACCGTGTGAATGATCGTGCTTGCGATCTGCAGGATCAGGGCACCGGTGACGATCGCACCGAGGGCTGCGACAGAGCCGGTCTGGCTTTTCTCCGTCACCGGCCTGTCCACCCGTCGGCGAGCCGCTCGTCGCGGAGCTGGGGCAGCGAAGACCTGGCGGCCGGGGCGAGGATCCTCATCGAACTATTTTCGTCAGGCGGGCTGATTCGGGGTGAGCGCCGGAGTTGAATAGCATCGTGACCGATGCTTCGCTTAGGAAAACTGTTTCCGAGGGCGGGATTATTCCCTTGTCGGCTCGCCCGACGCTAAGCGCGCAGCCCCTTTGCCAGAAACGAGACGACCGCGCGGACGCCGGGGAGCTGCCCGCGCCGATGTGTCGTCAGGATCGAGGTCGTGACCGTGCCGGCTGTCCAGTCCGGCAGGACGCGCATGATTTCGCCGGCATCGATGGCCCTTCGGCAGGCGACCTCCGGCAGGCATGCGATCCCAAGCCCGGCCTTGGCAGCTCCGAGCAATATCTGCGTTTCGTCGGCGATGAAGCGCCCGAAGGGCGCGGCGAGCACCTCCTGGCCTGCGCTGTCGTGCAGTCGCCAGATCTTGGCGGAGGGGGAGACCAGGAGCCCGTCATGCACACTGAGATCGCCTGGCACGGCAGGAGCGCTCCGCTGGCTGAGATAGCCCGGAGACGCCACCAGTATGATGGTCACCGTGGCGACCTGCAACTGCACGAGCCCCGAATCCGGCAGTGGCGCGAAATGGCTGCGCACCGCGATGTCAAATCCCTCCTGGGCCAGGTCGACGAAGCGATCGGTGGCATGAAGCTGCACCGTCAGCTTCGGATAGGCTGCCACAAGCGCCGGTAGGCGTTCCGCCAGGTAGAGCTGCGCTGTCGGGACCGATGTCGTGACCCGCACGGTGCCGCTGGGCTCGGCCTGGCGCCGGCGGACGATGCTCTCGGCGGCTTCCGCCTCGATCAGCGAGGCGCGCGCGTGCTCGTAGAAGTCCCGCCCGAGTTCAGTCAGCGTGAAGCTGCGCGATGTCCGGTGAATCAACCGTGTGGCGAGACTGGCTTCAAGCACGGCGACGCGCTTGCTGATCGTCGATTTGGGCATGCCGAGGCGGCGTGACGCCGACGCGAAGCCGCCGCTGTCGACGGCCTGGACGAAGAGATGAAGGTCGTTGAGGTTGAGCATGGGGCGATTTCATCATCCACCGCTGTGGACTTTCGGCTCTGGTATGAGCGATTGCCGCCGCAAGGTCCATGAACTCATCGCAGGCGAGCCAGGGAATAGCGCCCCAGGACTGGCTCATTTGCTTCGGTTTTCCGTCGAATGATGCTTGCGAAGCGGCCCTTCTCTGCCCATTTTGCCGTGCTCATGCCGGCGCTTCCCCGGGGTGTCGAACTTCGGGCACAGAACTTCGAATGGGGAGGCTGCGGATGCGCCCGATCCTGTCGCTACGATCCTATCCGCCACATGAAACGGAGCACGCGCACGACTGGCATCAGATTGTCGTGCCCGTCGATGGCACCATGCAGATGCGCATCGCGGGGCAGGATGGCATCGTCGATGACAGCAGCTTCGTGATCGTCGCCTCGCAGGCGCGCCACCGTTTCACGACCCCGCATCATGGCCATTTCGTCGTGCTCGATGTTCCGACCGGAGCGGGCTTCTTTGGCCTGCCGGATCGCCTCGTCCACCAGGCGGAGGGGCAGCCATTTCACCCCCTCGACGCCGGATTGCGGCATCTCGCGCATTACATCGCCCATGATGCGGCGGCGCCTGCGCGCCGATCGGACCTGCTTGATCGGCTCGGCGGCATGTTGCTCGAGGCGGTGGCGGAACGGTCCGGCGATCGGCTGCATTGGCCGCCAGCGCTGGAGCGTGCGGTCTCGCTGCTCGGTCATGGCTATGATGCGACGCTGACCGTCCAGCAGCTGGCAGTCGCCGCCGGCGTGTCGGTCAGTGGCTTGCATGCGCTGTTCCAGCGTTGGATCGGTATGTCGCCGGGGCGCTATCTCGCCGATCTGCGCCTGCGGGAAGCCGAACAACTGATCCGTGAAACCCGGCGTCCGCTTGCCGAGATCGCGCTTGCAGTCGGGTTCAGCGATCAAAGTGCGCTGACGCGAAGCCTGCGTCGTCGGCGCTCGACCACTCCCGCGGCATTGCGACGTGGAGATTGAGCCCAAAGGTTTGGAAATCGGGACAAGAGCGGGAATCGCCGCCGGTCTATGACCGTCACCAGAGAGATGATGGAGACGGCCCATGAAGCTGCGTGATTTCACCACCCTGACCTTCGATGTTTACGGCACCCTGATCGACTGGGAGTCCGGTCTGCTGGCGCAATTGCAGCCTTGGCTGAACGCCAGGGGGATTGTCGTCCGTGACGAAGACCTGCTCGCCGAGTTTGCCCGGCTCGAAAGCCAGTGGGAGGCTGAACAGCCGCGGCTGCTTTATCCCGAGATTCTGGAGCGCGTGCATGGCGACCTCGCCAGGCATTTCGGCACGCCGCCTGATCAGCTGGCGGCCCGGGAATTCGGTGCTTCGGTCGGGAACTGGCCGGCCTTCCCCGATAGTCGCGAGGCTCTGCAATATCTGGCCAGGCACTATCGCCTTGTCGTGCTCTCCAATGTCGACCGCGCGAGCCTTGGCCGCAGTGCGGCCTTGCTCGGCACGGAGTTCGACCTCCGGTTCACCGCGCAGGATATCGGCTCCTACAAGCCATCGCTCGCCAATTTCGAGTACATGCTGGCCCATGTCGGCGAGGACAAGGGCAAGATCCTCCACGTGGCGCAAAGCCTGTTCCACGACCACGTGCCGGCCAGCGCAATGGGGATCAGCAGTGCCTGGATCGACCGCCGTCACGACAAGGGGGGCGGAGGCGCAACGCTGCCACCGAAGGATATGCCGCGCCCAGCCTGGACCTTCCGGAGCTTGGCTGAATTCTGCGAGGCGCATGCTGCGGAGCGGTGAGGGGCAGGCTTGACCTTCCCACAATGGAAGGTTGCACGATGCCGCCGCTATCGCGGCCGGATTGTGCAAAGGAATATCATGGCGAATGCCCCGAAGGAGACGTCTCACGGTGGTCACGAGGCCCATGTGGGCCATGCCGCCCACCATGGTAACCACGGACATGGTGCCCATGTCGGGCACCAGGATGCCGGGAAGACGAATGAGGGGCAGGTCAAGGATCCGGTCTGCGGGATGGCGGTCGATCCCCACGAGACGACACACCGCGCGCAGCACGGAGGGCGGCCCTATTATTTCTGCTCCTCTGGCTGCCAGTCGAAATTCGAGGCTGACCCGGCTCGTTACGTCGATCCAGAGCTAGCCGCGGCAACCGATACCGCGCCGGAGGGGGCGACCTACACCTGCCCGATGCATCCCGAGATCAGGCAGATCGGGCCGGGTTCCTGCCCGATCTGCGGCATGGCGCTCGAACCGGTTCTGATGACTGCTGAAGCACAGCCCAATGCCGAGCTGGTCGACATGAGCCGGCGCTTCTGGATCGGCCTCGTTCTCGCCCTCCCGGTCGCGATCCTGGAAATGGGTGGGCATCTGCTCGACCTTGACCACCTGATTCCGCGTCACCTCTCCAACTGGATCCAGCTCGCCCTGGCGACGCCGGTGGTGCTGTGGGCTGGCTGGCCGTTCTTCGAGCGCGGCTGGCATTCGCTGGTCAGCCGCAACCTCAACATGTTCACGCTGATTGCGATGGGAACGGGCGTTGCCTGGGTCTACAGCGTCGTGGCGACGTTGATGCCCGGGATCTTCCCGCCGGCCTTCCGCGGGCATGACGGCTCGGTCGCAGTTTATTTCGAGGCCGCGGCTGTCATCACGGTGCTGGTCTTGCTCGGGCAGGTGCTCGAGCTGCGCGCGCGGGAAAGCACGGGCGGCGCCATTCGCGCCCTTCTCGATCTTGCTCCCAAGACGGCCCGGCGTCTGAATGCCGACGGCTCCGAGGAGGAGATCCAGCTCGATACGGTGCAATTGGGGGATCGTCTGCGGGTTCGCCCTGGCGAGAAAGTGCCCGTGGACGGCGCAGTGGTCGATGGCCGCAGCGCTGTCGACGAATCCATGGTCACTGGCGAATCCATGCCCGTGACCAAGACTGTCGGCGACGCCGTGATCGGCGGCACGATGAACCAGTCCGGCGGCCTCGTCATCGAAGCGCAGAAGATCGGGCGCGACACCATGCTGTCGCGGATCGTGTTGCTGGTCTCGGAAGCCCAGCGCAGCCGCGCGCCGATCCAGCGCCTGGCCGACCAGGTCTCTGGCTATTTCGTGCCGGCCGTCATCGCCATTGCCCTGCTCGCCTTTGCCGCCTGGGCCATCTGGGGGCCGGAGCCGCGCCTTGCCTTCGGGCTGGTGGCTGCGGTCTCGGTCCTGATCATCGCCTGCCCCTGTGCGCTCGGCCTTGCGACGCCGATGTCGATCATGGTCGGTGTCGGGCGAGGGGCCCGGGCCGGCGTGCTGATCAAGAATGCCGAGGCGCTTGAGCAGATGGAGAAGATCGACACGCTTGTCGTCGACAAGACCGGCACGCTCACCGAGGGGCGGCCGGCGGTCACCGCGATCCGGCCGGCTTCGGGATTTTCCGAGGCCGACATTCTGCGCCTTGCCGCCAGCGTGGAGCGGCCGAGCGAGCATCCCCTGGCGGTTGCGATCGTTGCATCTGCCGAAGCCAAGGGCGTTACGACGGCGGCCGTGACGGACTTCGATTCCCCGACCGGCAAGGGAGCGTTGGGAACGGTCGAGGGCCAGCGGATCGTGCTCGGCAATGATCGCTTCCTGGCCGAGCACGGCGTCGATGTGTCGGGCCTCGTCCAGATCGCGGACGACCTGCGCAGGGACGGTGCGACGGCGATTTTCATGGGCGTGGACGGCAAGCCCGCTGGCGTGATCGCCATTGCCGACCCGGTCAAGGCTTCGACGCCGGAGGCTCTGTCGGCGCTGCGGTCCGAGGGGATACGCGTCGTCATGCTCACCGGCGACAACCGTACCACGGCGCAAGCCGTGGCCCGCAGGCTCGGCATCACCGAGGTCGAGGCCGAGGTTCTCCCAGAGGACAAGAGCGCGGTCGTGGCGAAGCTCAAGCGGGAGGGGCGCGTGGTCGCGATGGCGGGCGACGGCGTCAATGACGCGCCGGCTCTGGCTGCAGCCGATGTCGGCATCGCGATGGGCTCCGGGACCGATGTCGCCATCGAGAGTGCCGGCGTCACATTGCTCCAGGGCGACATGACCGGGATCGTGCGTGCCCGGCGTCTGTCTGAGGCCACGATGCGCAATATCCGACAGAACCTGTTCTTCGCCTTCGTCTACAACGCGTTCGGGGTGCCGGTGGCGGCAGGCGTGCTCTATCCGATCTTCGGCTTGCTGTTGTCGCCGATCATCGCAGCGGCCGCGATGGCGTTGTCCTCGGTCAGCGTGATCGCCAATGCCGCGCGGCTGCGGGCGGTGAAGTTGTGACCGATGCGAGCCGGCCGCGGCCGTATCCCCGCTCCGGCTCGCTGGCGGCTTGCCGGTGGCGAGCGCCGAGAGGGCGCAGGAACACGGTCAGACATGTCCTCGGGCCGGAATGCGCCCGGACGGTGCGCCCATTCTTCGTCTTGGTTCGGATTTGAGTTCCTGACGCAGATCTGAGGGAAGCATCTCGTAGCGTCACTACAGCATTGCCTGCGTCAGTCGTTTGAGAGATGCTGTCATTGCGGTTTGGGATGGTCGCGTCGTTGTTGCCCCATCCCTGCCGGCCTGTCGCTTGGATGAGCAAGCCTGCCTTACCCGCAGAATGTGAGAGCGTTCTCGACCGGAGGCGAAATGAGCTACGTCGCTGATCGTGACAAGCAGCAGCTCGCGCAACTCGACGAGCAGATTTCGCAGTTCATCGCGCGCTACAGGCAGCACAGACCGGCGCGGCGCAAGACGGTCATCCTGTTCCCGGGAGGCATGGGATCCAGCATCAAATGGGCGACCACGACCCAGGGCAATACGCCCTATTTCTACAATCTGATCTGGCTGGATTGCCCCATCCTGACCGGGGGCGCGCTGCTGCTCAAGATGAAGGGCGATGACGATGCGGGCCGGCATTTCGTGATCGCCGATGGCTGCGTCCGGTTTCCTCCGGTGCTTACCCCCTACGACGATTTCCTGAGCTGGTGCACAGCCAGGAAATTCGATTGGTTCGTCTTTGGCTGGGACTGGCGGCGCGATCCCGAGCTCGTGGCGCGCTTCTTCCTGAAGAGCTTCGTGCCGAAGTTCCGTCAACGGGTCCGCGAGGAATGCGGCACCGATCCCTTCGCCGATGTGACGCTGATCGGGCACAGCTTCGGCGGCATGGTCGTCAAGCTGGTCCTGAACCAGGGCGGCTCGCATGTCGCAGCGGTCAGGCGGGCGATCAGCGTCGGGTCGCCCTTCTACGGCTATGCCGGGCAACTGAACCGCTATTTCAAGGGCGACCCCGACCTGGACAGGCTCTCATGGTCCTACGACCCGCGCAATCTGACCCAGTTGATCTCGTCGTTGCCGGGGCCATACACGCTTCTCTACCTGGACCAGGCGACCTTCCAGCGTGACCAGGCGGCGTTGGCTGCCGATCCGAACTATCCGCTGTCGCGATATCCGGTCAGGGACCGCGATACCGGCGCGATCGCCGATCCTTACAACCCCGGGAAGAACGGAACCCAGGTGCGCTACCCCGTGAACTGGGGCTTCAGCCATGCCGCCCTGGGCCGGGGCAACACGGTCTATGAGAATGTGGCGCTGCCGCTCGGGGCGGCCACGAAGAGCAAGTTCTACAATATCCGCGGCGTCCAGCAGCGCAGTGGAAGAACCGTCGACGAGACGATCCTTGAGCAGACATGGGACTGGATCGACCCCGCCTTCGACCCGAACTCCGATCCGTCACCCATTGTCGATCACTCCTGTTGCCCGGGAGATGGCGTGATCCCGGCCTGGTCCGCGCGTCTGGTCTCGACCCCCGCGGCCAATGTGCGCACCGTGACCGGAGACATTGACCGGGACAGTCTCGAGCATATGGATCTGATGCTGAGCCCGCAGATCCGCGCGCAGATCCTCAACATCATGCAGTAGCTTGGCGAGGTGCGTCATGGCCGTGAAAACACGCAAGCCAAAGTCCCCGCCGCCTCCTTTGCGTGCCTCCCGGGACGAGCTCAACAGGTTTCTGGACGGTCTCCAGGCTGCCCAGGCGGAGGCTGCCGGAGACAGCACCAAGCTCCGGACGGCGACGCTCGCGCACATCGCCAAATACAGTCTGCCTGAATTGCAGGGACTCATCGGCAGGGCCTATGTCGATGCGCCCAAGAGCGCCAGCCAGAAGCTCGGTACGATGCCGAAGGATGGCGGGCCTACGGAAGAGGAAGGTTCGCCCAAGGTTCCACGACCGCGCTCTCCAGCCCCGAGGGGCAGGGCCAGCCCAAAGCCGAAAGGCAAGTGAGCCTGGAATGCTGCGCTATTTCTCCGGCCGCATGGCGACGATGCCGGTGTCCAGGGGAGGCGAAACCGGCAGAGGTCGTGCCGTCGCCTTGGGTTTCCGGCGGGCTTCGGCATAGGGAATGAGCCAGAGGCTCGGCTTGCCGTCGCCATCGGTGAGCGCGATCGGCTCGAAATAGCGGACGCGATCCTCCGGCGACAGATCGTCCGGATGTTCGCCATATTGCGGGTCGAGCGTATCGCTCCCAGCCAGATAGGTGCGCGGTCGCGCCGGCGAGGACTTTGACCAGGTAAAGCAATGAAAGCTCGCCGAGGCGATGATGTACCATCGCATCGGGTTGAACGAACGGCTGTGGCGGAGCCTCCGCAAGGTCTTGAGCAGGATGCGCATGCGCCCGACCACGGTCCAGGGACGCCGGAAGATCCGTTCGAGAAAGGCGACGATCGGCTGAGCCGGTTCGGCAAGCTGCGCGTAGCAGATCGTCTCGCCGTCCAGGTCCCGGAAGCGAAGATTGGGAGCCAGGCGCCCGCTCTCCAGATCCTCCCAGAAGAGCTGGGTTCCGGCGAGAGGAGCAACGACGCTGAGATAGGTCGGCATCGGCATCAGCGGGTTGTCGGCGATGGCTTCCATGGCCTGCTGCATCTCCGCAGCCGTCTGGTAGCGAGGGTCGAAGAGATAGCCGTAACCGACGGCAATGCCGTGCCCCTCGGCGAAGGCGACGTCATCGATGACATTCTGGCGCCGGCTGAGGTTCTGGGTCTTGTTGTAGCGGCGCAGAAAGCTCGCATCGAGCGATTCAATCCCGACGAACAGCCCGACGCATTTGGAGGCGGCGAAGGTCTCGATGAGCGCGCGGTCCTGGACGACGTTCTGGGTGACCAGCGCGCCCCAGCCCCGCACCTTGGGATGGTCGCGCAGGAACTCGCAGATGGCCAGCATATGGGCCCGGTCATCCGAGAAATTATTGTCCAGCAGCATGACCATCGGATACCAGCTGCGCATGCTCAAGCGGGGGCTCGATTGCAGCGCGCTTTCGAGCGACGCCTTGAAGCTGGCTAGCCCATGGCGAACATGCGCCCCGACTTCCGAGGGGATGACGCAAAAGCTGCATTTGAAGCTGCATCCGCGTGAGGTCTCCGCAAGATGCGTGCTCGGATTGATGCCGCTTTTGCGCAAAAGGCTATAATCGACCGTGTAGTCGGAGATTTGTGCAATCGGAGAGCGGTAGATTGGTCGGAGCGAGCCGGCCAAATAATCGTTAACGACATCTCTGACGCAATCGACGCCGCCGGCGCAGACGACATCGAAGAACTGCTGAGCGAATTCCGGGAAAAGCGTGCATACGCTCCCGCCGGCAACGACCGTCGCTCCACTGCGTCTGAAATGATAGGAGAGTTGCCGCAGTCGATCGAAGTCGGGCTGAAGCCCCGTGAGGAATACGAGGTCGTACTTGTTGCAATGTGCAGGGTCGAATGGGCCGTGCCAGTCTTCATGATAAAGCACGACATCAAATCGCTTTGCATCGATCAGTGCAGCAATATGCAGACCTGCGATAGGTTGCATGAAATGCGTCGAGCGCCGTTTGTCGCGACCAGGCCGAAGATGGGCGCAAATGACGACCGTTTTGATCGTCTGTGGTGCGCCGGGACTGGCTTCGGCTGATGTTCGGGAGAAAAGACGCGATATTCTTGAGGCAGGCATGAACGGTCGCCCCCCGTATACTGGCGGAAAAACTAGAGACAGCTAGGTAATGACTTCACTCTATGCGCATATGCGGCCATATTCAAACTGACGAGACAGTAGCCGAGCGCCGACTTTCGCGACACAGGAGCCTGTGCGATGACGATGAGCGAAGCCGAGCCTCGAAAACTTGTGTCGGAGAGGCGCTACGTCACGATCGTCTTCGTCGACCTCGTCGGTTACACCCAGTTGTCGGAGCAGCTTGATCCGGAAGAGCTCCGTCTCGTTCAGCGCCGCTACCAGCAACTGACCCTGACGACCATGGAGCGCTATGGCGGCTTCGTTGCGAGTTACACGGGCGACGGTGTCCTCATCTTCTTCGGCTATCCCACGGCCCGCGAGAACGACGCGGAACGGGCCGTCCGTGCCTCCCTCGAGCTGATGGAGCGGATCAAGACGCTGAACACGAGCATCGAGGATGGCACCGTTCCGGATATCGCAGCGCGTATCGGCGTTCACACGGGCCTCGTCGTGATGGCTCCGGCCCGCGTCAGCAGCGGCTCCAGCGAACTCGGTGCGGTGGGCGAGGCCATCAATCTCGCGGCGCGACTGCAGGCTGAGGCCGCGCCTGGGACGGTCGTGGCGACCCGGGAGGTCACCGACCTCACCGCCGGGCTGTTTGAAGTCAGGGCCCTCGGCCCAAGAGCCATCCGGGGCCTTTCGCGTGAGATCGAAGTCTTCGAGATTGCTCGTGAGCGATTGGGAACGGCGCGGCGCCGAGGCAGGGTCGCGAGCAGTGTTCCGATCGCTGTCGGCCGGGAAAGCCATCTCCAGAGCATCCTTGCGCGCTGGACCAGCGCAACGAGCGACAGGCGGGCGCAGTTCGTTCTCGTGGCCGCGGATGCAGGAGTCGGAAAGACGAAGGTCATCACGGAGATCTGCGGTCATCCGGCGCTCTCCGATGCAGCGATTTACATGACCTATTGCCATGAGCTGTTCGCGAGTACGCCGCTCTACCCGGTCGCGAGCTTTCTCTGGGCACGGGCTGGTCTCAAGTTCGAGGACGACAACAAGGTGCGCGGCGCGAAGATCGGCGCCGTCCTGGACGAAATCGGCCTCAACACGCCGGAGAACAACGAAATACTGGCAAGCCTGATCGGTTTGGCTGCAACCGGCATCCGCGAGCAGTTTGCCCCGGCCCCGACAATGTTCAAGCGCAAGCAGTATGAGTTCGTCATCTCGGTCATCGTGCGCACGGCCCGCCGACAGCCGACCCTTGTGGTGATCGAGGATGCGCATTGGCTCGACCCGTCCTCGGCGGAGCTCTTGCGGGAACTCCTCGTAGCCGGGGGCGATGAGGCACTGATGGTCGTGGCCACCGCACGGCCGTTCCCGCGCGCCGAGGGATTGCCGGAGCCCGACGAAGTCGTGACGTTGGAGCCGTTGTCGGGGGAGCAGAGTCTCGCACTGGCGCACGCGATTCCGGGTTCGGAGGAGCTGCCTCCCGAAAAGATCGCGCAGGCGGTCGCTGCCGCCGAGGGCGTTCCGCTCTTTGTCGAGCAGTTCGTGCTCTCCTTGATCGACGAACACATCCAGACGCCTCATCCCATCCGCAAACCGTCGAATGTCCCGCTTCTCCTCGCGGAACTCATGTCCGAGCGGCTCGATCGGCGTCCGGGTGCCCGACCCGTCGTACAGGCCGCGGCGTGTATCGGTCGTTCCTTCACCCCGGTATTCCTCGCCCACGTCCTGGAGAAGGGCATCAGGGAGGTGATCGCGCCTGTCGAGGCGCTGGTCGACGCCGAGATTCTCCTGCCCAAGCGCATAGGCGGGGAAATCCGCTACGAGTTTCGGCATTCATTACTTCAGCGCATGGCTCATGAATCGATGCTCGCCACCGAACGGCGCGCGATCCATGATCGCATTCTGGGCCTGCTCGATCAGGGGGACGGCGTCGATATCCCCTTGCCTGAGGTCACTGCGCACCATCTCACCGAGGCGGGCCGCTACCAGGAGGCAGTCAAGGCCTGGCTGAGGGCTGGGGCGAGCGCCGGACAGCGTTCTGCCCATATCGAGGCGATCGGGCATATTCGCCACGGCTTGTCTCTGCTCGACAAATTGCCGGAGGACATGGCGCGGACGACGCTCGAGCGCGGCCTTCAGGCGGCGCTGGTCGGCTCCATCACCGCCGCGCAGGGGCCGACATCGTCAGGTTTGCTGCAATGCTGCAAGCGCGGGTTGGAGCTTTGCAGCGAAGACGAGCCCTCGGCATTGATGTTTCCGTTCCTGTTCGGAAAGTTCACTTTCGCCAATTGCAGCGGCGATGTGCCCGAAGCCGCGTCGCTGGCCCAGAACTTCCTCGATCGATCCGAGCGCGCGGACTATGGCTCCGGCCGAGCCATCGGGCACCGTCTGATCGGCATGGTGCGGCTCGGCCAGGGCAAGGCCGACGAGGCGATCGAGCATCTCGAGCACTCCCTGCTCATCGGAGAGCGTGATCGCGACGAGGCCAGTACATTCATGTTCGGCCAGAACACCGAGATTCACACCAGATCACTGCTGAGCCTCGCTCATTTCTGCCTCGGCAATGTCGGCGAGTCCCTGCGCATAGGCATCGATGCGCTTCGCTCCGCAGACGCCTTGCGGCATCCTCATTCCGCGGCGATTCCGATGTCCTATGTCGGTGGCTGGGTCTTCGGGCTTTCGAAGGCGACCAATGAGCTGATGCAGGAGGCAGGGCGGCTGGTGGCCTTGTCGGAGCAGCACGGGCTCGCAGGCTTCCGGGCCCATGGCGCGGCGTTTCTGGGCTGGGGGCTCTGCCAGAAGGGTGATCTCGCGCGCGGCGCGGCAACCATGCAGAGGGCGATCGCGGCATTCGAACGCGTCGGTTACGTATTGTCCCTCTCCGGCTATCTCGCCAATCTCGCCGAAGCTCAGCTTCAACTCGGGCAGTTGGCGGAGGCGCAAGCCTCCTGCGACCGGGCGATCGCGTTGATGTCGCGAAGCGGTTCGCTGTGGCTGGAGCCGGAGCTGGATCGGATCCAGGCCGGCATCATGGCCAGGGGCGTGCGGGCGCAGCAGCAGGATGCGGAGGCGGCACTGCGCTCGGCGGTGGAGAAGGCAAGGCGGCTGAACTCTCCCGTGCTGGAGCACCGCTGCCTGGCGTCCCTCCGGGATCACCTCAGGCCGCAGGGCCTCGACCCCGAGGTCGAGGCGCGTCTGGAGGCTCTCGCACGCTTTGACGATCTGTCCGGGACTGTGTCGCGCGCCTTGCGGGAGACGGGCGCTGCGGCTGACCTGTCTCGTGTCGCCAGCCAGATGGTGTCATAGGCCGCTGATGCGGCATGAGCAGCCGCGGCAGCGGCGCAATCTCCCGTCGCGCTACAGGCAGGCATAGCAGATCGCCCTGACATGGCGCAGGTCGGTGCCGCAACAGCCTCCGAGGACACGCGCGTTCTTGAGTTGCTTGCGCAGGCTGCGATAGCGATGGGCGAGGTCGAGGGGATCCCCAGCATCGAGTTCGGTTGCCATGTCGAGTTCGGTGTGGCTCAAGGTCGAGGCGTTCGCCCTCAAGCCCCCGATCCTGTCGAGCCAGGGTGCGCTGCCGGAGATGACCCGCTCGAAATGCAGGGGATGCGCGCAGTTGATCATGTAATGGAGGGGATAGGCCTCGGTTGCCTCATCGACGCGCTCGATCGCATGGCCCAGGGGCTCTCCGCTCGGGAGCCTGCCGTCGGTCTCCAGGGTGAAGGAGATGACGGCGGGCATTCGGTGAGCCTGCGCAGCGGCGGCGATGCCGATCGCCTCGTTGCTGTAGGTCATCGTGATGGCGCTCACCATGTCCGCTTCGGTGCGGGCAAAGGTCTTGACCTGATCCTGATGGTAGAGCTGCGCTTGCCGCGCGCTCATGCGCGTATCGATCCGATAGCCATCCCCACGCGGCCCGATCACGCCGTTGATCACGATCCTTGAATCGCTGGTTTCGTAGTGAGGACGCAGCTCCATCGCCAGCTGAACCGAGGCTCTCTGAACCTCCTCGATCATGGTGCGCGAGTAGTCCAGCTTGCGGGCCCAATCGGGATTGGCGCGCCAGGTCGGCGTATCCAGAATGAAGCCCTTGCCGTACTCGGCGGCGAGCGTGAGATAGGGCAGGAAATAGGCCTTGAGGCGGGCTCGGCCTTCTTCGCTGCGCACCAGCGGGAAAGCGGCGAAGAATGGCAATTCAAGCCCGTCACGAAAGGCGAGTGTCGTTTCCAGTCCGCCGTCCGTGAGGAATTCTCGCGCCAGGACCTGCGGAAGAATCGCCCTGTACTTGGCCATGGCCTTTCCCCTGTGTGGGATTGTCGCCGAACCCTTCCCGGAAAGGCGGATGCGTTCTGTGATCTGGATCACAGATGCTGTCAGGCGCCCCAGAGCGCGACGGAGATGCGTTGGCGCCTGCCGCGAATCTCGACTGTGCGAATGCTGTCGGGTTCGCGGTGGCGCTTCCGGATGTCGCCGGATGCGACGAGGAGCTCTGCTGAAACGGCAAGCGCGGCGCCTTGCTCCTTTGCGACTTCCATCAAGCGGCTCGCGACATTGACGCTGTCCCCGGTCGCAGTGATGTGCTGATGCGCTTCGTGCCCGAGACGAGAGACGATGACCGGGCCGAAATGGACACCGACACGAAGATCCGGATGGCCAATCGATACCTCTTCGCCGGTGGCCCACTCGCGCATATCCTTGAGCAGTGCCCAGGCCGTGGAGAGAGCGTGGCCGGCATCATCGGCGTGCGGATCTGGAATGCCGAACGCGATCATTGCACCGTCGCCCATGAAGGAGATGACGAGCCCGTCATGCGCGGTCACCTCGTTTTCGATGAGCGTGTGAAACGCCTTGAGAAATTCGCGTGTTCGCGTGAGGCCGGCCTGCTCGCTCAGCCGCGTGAAGCCCGAGAGGTCCACGAACAGGATCGCAACCGTCTGTTGCACCGGCTCGCGCAGGAACCCCGGGTCCCGTGCAATGCGATCTGCGAGCAATGGCGGCTGAAACTGCCGTAAAGCGGCTTCGGAACGGGCGATATCCGTGGCCTGGCGGCGGTCCCATGTCTGCCGTAAAACCACTGCGAGGACGACAGGTGGAATGACTGACGCCAGCGGGAGCGCCGAACTGAGCCAATAGCCTGCGGCGAAGAGCGCCGTGGTGGCCAGCAGCCAGGCAGCGAGACCGAAGACCGCTGCGCCGACGCCGATGCCGAGCGGAGCAGAGGCGATGAAGAAGACGGAGCCGGTGGCCAGCACGAGTGCCACGCCTGCGTCGAGCAACCGCACCTCGTGATCCCGGACCAGTCCGGTGCCGGCGATCAAATGAGCGATGCCGGTCGCCAGGACCTCCACGCCCGGCGTCACGGGATCGAAGGCGGTGCTGAAGGTGTCGCCGATAGCCGTGGCGGTGACGCCGACAATGACGATACGGCCCCGCAGGCGCTCTACGGGCACGGTGCCCGCAAGCAGGCCGGTTGCACTGATCGTTTCGAAGCTGCCTCGCGGGCCGTAGAACCGGAGCGGAAGATGGAATCCGAGGTCGAGCTTCACCGGGCTGCCTGCCAGGCGCACGGTATCGACGCCGAACACAGGAGCCTCGCCCTTGAAGCCTGCCGCCACACTTAGGACGAATGATGGCATGACCCCGCGGTCGGTCCGGAAAAGCAGCGGCACATGCCGCGGGGTGCCGCTTGCGTCGGATGAAATATTGACGAGACCGACGGCTGCCAACCGGTCGAACGGCGACAGCGGCCAGAGCATCTGTTTCGGTGCCGGTAATTGCGAGCTTCCTTCCTCGTCCCGGCCGAAGCTGCCGGCCGCGGCGACGAGTGAAGGCGTTCGTTCGAGAGCCTGGGCAAGCGCCTCATCTGTCTCGGGCGAGGTCGGGTCGACGAGCAGCAGGTCGAGTGCAAGGGTGCGTGGGGCCGCGGTTCCAATGGCGAGGATCATCCGAGCCAAAGTGGAGCGCTGGAGCGGGTAGCCGCGTTGCTGAGCCACGGTTTCATCATCGATGGCGATGATGACGATTTCGCCTGGGGGTGAGCGTCGACCGGCAATAAGCAGGCGCATGTCGGCGAGCGCCGCCTCGACTCGGTCGAGAGGATTGCGCTCGCCCGCGAGATGCATTCGCCCCAGAAATCCGGACCAGAGCGCGGCGATCACGAGGCAGAGGATGGTGATCGACGCGGGCAGGCGGACACTGCGCGTCGAGGTCACCGCCCGAACCGAGCAAGCAGCCCTGCGGCGCGCTCGCGGGACCAGCGGTGCACGTCAAGTCGCTTTTCCTGGGAGACGTCAACGCCATCGCCGGGATTGAGTTCGACGGGGTCCGTGCCATCGCGGCGCGTGACACGCACGCGCCCTTCGGCGACGAACACCGATGTCTTCGAGGTCGTTACGTCGACGGCATAGATCGTGCCGCGGACCGAGGCGATGGCGTGGGGCGTCAGGATCTGGAGGGGCCCGCGGCGACGGGGTAGCTCGACCAGAAGGCCTTTGCCATCCAATGCGATTGATTGAATCGCGCGGCCGGGCTGTGGCGATTGGACCTGGAAGCGGGTGGCGGCCTCCGCTTCAATGATCAGGCCACCGCTGCACCGGAACACGGTTCTCGGCGGATCGGTCCGCGCTGACGGGGTGCAGCCCGCGGGTTGTTGCGCGGCGGCGGGCGGGATCGATGCGCAAATGGCGCAAGCGGCAATCGAGAATCGGAGGAAGCGCATGGCAAGCCTCTCATGCTCGGTATTCAGATCGCGCCGGACTTCGCCAGCTGCCGAAAGCTGTCGACATTATGAATCACGAGGCGGCCCCGTCCAAGGGAGAGAATGCCGATCTGTTTCCAGCGCTGCAGCTGGCGGTTCACGGTTTCGCGGGTGACGCCGGTCAGCGCCGCCAGTTCCTCCTGGGAAATGTGCAGCTCGCTGCCATAGTCGGTGACGAGCACTTCGATGCGTCGCGCCAGCCGTGATGCGGCTGGAAGGAAGGCCGTGTCCTCCATGCGCTCGCTCATGCCGCGCAGCCGCTCGCAGAGCAATTCGATCAGCCGGATTGCAATCAGTGGCTCGTTGTCGAGCAGATTCAGGAAGTCACGCCGCGGCACGAAGAACATCTCGGTGTCTTCCAGCGCAATGGCGTCGGCGCTGCGGGCGCGACCGTCGAGAAGGGCGATCTCCCCGAAGACGTCGCCGCCTCCCAGCAGGTTCATCGTCAGCTGCTGGCCGGCATCGTCCGTGGTGCCAATTCGGATCCGGCCATGCCGGATGGCATAGAGGCCATCGCCGGGATCGCCCTTCAGGAACAGGACCTCGTGCGGTGCCAGGTGCCTCGGCAGGCAAATTGCGGCGATCTTGACCAGGGCGTCGTGAGCAAGCCCAGCGAAGAACGGATTTACCGATAGAAGCCGAACCACCAGATGCGGCGCGCTGCGCATTCCCAAGTCCCCCTGTTCTCTCCGTTGCTAGGAAAAGCTGACGCCTATGTGACCTGTTTCACAGAAGATAGCACGGGAACGGCCGAAAACCCCCGGCGAAGGCCGCAGCGACCGCAGCCCGCAGTCGCTGTGTGTGCCGCTCCGAACGGGAGTTTCGCCGTGCACCACACCGCCAACACTCATTCCACGCCGTTCAGGACAACCTCGCTCGAACCGCTGCGCGAGCCCGAGACAGTGACGCAGGCGGGCGAGTGCCCCTTTCTTGGCAGGATGACGCGCGCGAGCCGCGCGCTGGTCACATCGCTGGCGCTCGCCTTTGGCCCGCAGCGCGGGCAGTCGCAGAGCGTTGCCATGGATGCGCATACATTGAATGACATTGGGCTGAGCCACGCCGAGGCTGCCCAATGGGGGCCGCTGAGCCGTTACATGCCACGCCCCTGGGGCGAGACGGATACGCTGAACTGATGCGCAGGCGCAGGGAAGCTATTGTCCGCAACACGGGAAAATTGCGGTACGCTGGAGCGCAGCGCTCACATCACAGGCCGGATGCGCTCCATGGCGGATGGTTCCTCTCTGCAGGCGGCCCAGCGCTTGCGCTCGCGGCCAGGACAGGCGGCAGCGCAAACCACGCCTCAGGCGCCGGTTGAGGCGAGCGCGCCCGCAGCAACAGGCTTGTTTGCCTATATCTGGCGCAACAGCCGCCGGCAGCAGCTCCAGATCATCGCGATCGTGCTGCTGTCGTTTCCCTTTTACTATCTTTCGCTTGAGCTGCCGAAATACATCATCACGGACGCCATCCAGGGCCGCGCCTTTTCCGGTGGGCAGGAGACTGCACGGCTCTTCCGGTTCTCGCTCGCCCTACCGGCCTGGCTCGGGGGCAGCCGTGAACTTCTCAGCGGCGTCATGCTCGATCGCATCAGCTATCTGTTTGCGCTGTCCGGCCTGTTTCTGCTGCTGGTGCTCATCAATGGCGCCTTCAAATACGTCATCAACATGCGCAAGGGGGCCTTGGGCGAACGGCTGCTGCAGCGCCTGCGCGCCGACCTCTTCGCGACGCTGCTGAGTTTCACGCCCGAGGCACGGCGCCGGCTCAAACCGTCCGAGGCCGCGACTGTCATCAAGGACGAGGTCGAGCCAGTCGGCGGTTTCGTCGGTGATGCCTTCATCCAGCCGGTTCTGCTCGGTGGCCAGGCGCTGACGGCGCTGATCTTCATTCTGCTGCAGAATCTGGCGCTGGGGTCGATCGCGGCAGGCATCGTTCTCGTGCAGGCAGTGATCATTCCCCGGATGCGGCGTGAGCAGATCCGGCTTGGGCGACAGCGCCAGATCGAGTCGCGGGCCCTGGCCGGCAAGATCGGCGAGGTCGTCGAGTCGCTGGACGAGGTTGCTGGCCACGGCACCTCTGCGGTCGAAAAAGCACTCGTCGCAGTGCGCCTCGAGAGGCTGTTCGGCATCCGCTACCAGCTCTATGGGCGCAAATTCGCGGTCAAGTTCCTGAACAACCTGTTGGCCCAGCTGACGCCATTCCTGTTCTACACGATCGGGGGGTATTTTGCCCTGACCGGCCGTCTCGACATCGGCCAGCTCGTCGCGGTCATCGCCGCGTATCGTGACCTGCCGACGCCGGTAAAGGAACTGATCGACTGGGATCAGCAGCGTCTCGACGTCGAGGCGCGGTTTCAGCAGGTCACCCAGCAATTCTCGCTGGACGATGCCCCGGCGCCGGAACGGCCGCAGGCCCCGCTCTCCGGAGATGGGATCGTGCCTGGCGAAGGCATGATCGCGGCCAAGGGGCTGACGGTTCTTGGGCCGGCCGGCGACCGGCTGCTCGAGCGCGTTTCATTCGCTCTGCCCTTGGGGGGGAACATCGCCTTGATCGACAAGGCGGGGGAAGGGGCGGCTGCGTTCGCGTCTGTGCTCGGGGGCAGTATGGCGCCGTTCGACGGCGCGGTGACGCTGGCCGGTATTCCCTTGGCTTCGTTGTCCTCCGAACGGCGAGGGCGGACACTGGCCTATCTCGGAGCGGAGCCCGTCATTCTCGATGCGTCCCTGCGCGACAACATTCTCTATGGCCTGCGCCGCCCTGTTGTCGCCCAGGCCGGGGCCCAGCCCTGGTCGCTCGACTTCAGCGGCGCCGGCGTCGCGAGCAGGCACGAGCTCGAACGTCTCCTGGTCGAGGTGCTAGGCGTGGTCGGGCTCGCCGAAACGGTGTTTCGCTTCGGCCTGCAGCGCCAATTGAGTGCGGACGACCCGACCGAGATCGTCAACAGGGTTGCCGAGATCCGTACGAGAATTCGCTCCAGGCTGATTGGGCGCGGGGCGGGCGATGCGGTGGAGCCCTACGATCCCGAGCGATACACACGAAACGCGACCATCGGCGAGAACATCCTGTTCGGCGTCGTCACTGATCCCGGCTTCGCCGGGGAACGCCTGGCCAGTCACAAGCTGGTGCGCGCCATTCTGGACGCGCAGGGCCTGACCACGCTTCTGACCCAGATCGGGCGGCGTATCGCGGCGACCATGCTCGAGATCTTTCGCGATCTTCCAGCCGATCACGTCCTGTTCGAGCAGTTCTCCTTCCTTTCCGCGGCCCAGTTCCCTGACTATCAGGTCATTCTCGGGCGGGCCGAGGCCCGCACCCTCCGGGAGGCCGATCGCTCCCGGTTGATCGCGCTGGCATTTCTCTATGCGGAGCCGCGGCATCGGCTGGGGCTGCTGAGCGAGGCGGACGAGGTCCGCATCCTCGCCGCGCGGCAGTCTTTCCGCGCGCAGGCCACCCCGGAGATGGCGGATGCCATCGCCTTCTACGATCCGGCCCGTTACTGCCCGGCAGCCCCTCTGCGCGACAATCTCTTGTTCGGCTGCGTTGCCAGCAGCAGTGCTGCGGATGCGGAGCGCGCGCTCGAGGCCATCCGTGAGAGCCTGATCGAACTGGGCCTGGAGCGTGACGTCTATCGTTGGGGACTTGAACAACAGGCCGGCTATGGCGGACAGTTCCTGTTTCCGGCTGCGAAAGCGGCCGTTGCTCTGGCACGTTGCCTGATCAAGCGCCCGCAGATCATGATCCTGAACGACGCGTTGGCGTCGTTCGGGCAGGCCGAGGCTGCCAGGCTATTCGCACGGATCACGACCTTCATGAAGGGGCGGACCATTCTCGTTGCCGGCCGGCAGATTGCGGAACTGGGTCGTTTCGACGCCAGCCTTGAATTCCACGGAACCAACTCCGTCAGTTCCGCAGACGCGGCGGTTCAGACGCAAGCTCAGTCCGACGAGGCGTTCGTGAGCGATCAGTTTGACGCGGGCAGTATCGAGCTGCGCGCCCTGCGTTCCGTGCCGATCTTTGCCGATGTCGATACGGTGCGCCTGAGGTTGCTGGCCTTCACTGGCGAGCGGGTCGAGTTCGCGGCGGGGGAGGTCATCTTTCGCCAGGGAGACGAGTCGGACGCCGCCTATCTGCTGATCACGGGCTCGGCCGACGTCGTGTCCGAGGCGTCGGGGCCGCCTGTCCGGATCTCGACCATGAACGCCAACAGCCTGTTCGGTGAAATGGGGATCGTGACGGATGATCCTCGCTCGGCAACGGTCATCGCGACCACGCCGCTGACGGCGCTCCGCTTGCGCAAGGAGGTTTTCGTCGCTCTGCTGACGGAGTTCCCTAACATGGCCCTCTCGGTGACGCGGTTGATCGTCCGGCGCCTGCAGGACAATGTGGTTACGCTGAGCCATCGGCACTGAACCGGCCCCTGGCATGGTGCATCACGGCAGTTGCAGCGGATCGACCGAGATCGCCCGCTTCAGCGTCCTGAGACCGAAGGTCGTGCGTGACTGGCGAATTCCGGGGATCCGGTACAGCGTCTCACGGAGGAAGCGCTCGTAGTGGTCGGTGCCGCTGACCACGACCTTGACGAGATAGTCGTATTCGCCGGTGACGAGATGCGCCTCGACCACTTCGGGAATGCGCGCCAGCGCGTCCCCGAACGTGTCGAGCACCTTGTCGTCGTGCTTGTCGAGCGTGATCTCGACAAAGACGGTGTTGTTGAGCCCCAGGGCCGCGTGATCCAGGACTGCCACATAGCGCTCGATTGCGCCGCTTTCCTCCAGCCGCCTGACCCGCGTCCAGCAAGGCGATGGCGAGAGCCCGACCTTCTCGGCCAGTGCGCTCGTCGTCAGGCGGCCATCGGCCCGCAGGGCGGACAGAATCCGCCGGTCGATAGGGTCGAGAGCGTCGCTGCGCCTGGACTTGCCGGTCATCGGGCGAATCTTCTGTAAATGGAGACAGTGGCGGAAGAATTTGCCGAGATTGAGCCGAATGTCGAGCGTCTTCGGGAAAACTCTTTCCGTTTGCCGGATTAACGTCGTTGCGGCGATGGGGGTGCGTGATGACCGGGCGAATGCAACGGCGAGTTGTGGTGAAAGCGTCGACCAGCGACGCCTATGACGGGCTGGTCAGACTCCTGCTCGATGCCCAGCGCCTAGGCTTCGCCCTTGTCGAACTGTCGAGCTCCCGCCAAGATGACGGACGAACCGCGATCCGCATGGTCATCGAGACCGAAGGCGTCTCGGACTGCGCGGAGATCGGCTTCCGCCTTGCCCGCCATCCGGCGCTCGCAGCTGTTGAGGCTTTCGAGTTCGGCGACGAGCCGGGTTCATTCTATGTCGGCTCGCTGCATGCGGGTCGGCAGGGCGCCCTTGCCGGAGTGCGGGCATGACCGATCAGCCGTTGCGCTTTCATGTCCCCGAACCCGCCAGCCGCCCGGGCGGCAGGCCGGATTTCTCCAATGTCGTCATCCCGGAAGCGGGCTCGGTCCGCCGGCCTCCGGTCGATATCGATCCCAAGGAAATTCGCGATCTCGCGTATTCGATCATCCGCGTGCTCGACCGGGAGGGGCAGGCTGTCGGCCCGTGGGTGCCCGATCTCGACAGGGATGCTCTGATCCGGGGCATGCGCCACATGATGACGCTGCGCGCCTTCGATGCCCGCATGCAGATGGCGCAGCGCCAGGGCAAGACCTCGTTCTACATGCAGCACACCGGGGAAGAGGCGGTGAGCTGCGCCTTTCGCATCGCGCTCGGCCCGGAGGACATGAATTTCCCGACCTATCGCCAGGCCGGGCTCCTCATCGCGCATGATTATCCGCTCGTCGACATGATGTGCCAGATCTACTCGAATGAGCGAGACCCGATCAAAGGCCGCCAGCTTCCGGTCATGTACTCGTCGAAGGCGCACGGCTTCTTTTCGATCTCCGGCAATCTCGCCACCCAATTCGTTCAGGCGGTAGGCTGGGCCATGGCCTCGGCGATCAAGGGCGATCGCAGGATCGCCGCCGCCTGGGTCGGCGACGGCTCGACAGCGGAGTCCGATTTCCACGCCGCCCTGGTCTTCGCCTCGACCTACAAGGCCCCGGTCGTCCTCAACGTCGTCAACAATCAGTGGGCGATCTCGACCTTCCAGGGCATTGCCCGCGGCGGCTCCGGCACTTTCGCGGCGCGCGGACTCGGCTTCGGCATTCCGGCCCTGCGCGTCGACGGCAACGACTACCTTGCGACCTACGCAGTGGCGCAATGGGCGATCGAGCGCGCGAGGCGCAATCTCGGGCCCACGCTGGTCGAATACGTCACCTATCGCGCCGGCGCCCACTCGACCTCGGACGACCCCTCCGCCTATCGGCCCAAGCATGAATCGGAAGGTTGGCCGCTCGGCGACCCGCTGATCCGGCTGAAGCAGCATCTGATCGCATTGGGCGCCTGGACTGAAGAGCGGCACAAGCAGGCCGAGGCCGAGATTCTCGCAACCGTGATCGCTGCGCAGAAGGAGGCCGAGGGCCACGGCACCCTGCATGCCGGCGGCAAACCCTCGGCACGCGACATCTTCGAGGATGTCTATGCCGAACTGCCTCCGCACCTGCGCCGGCAGCGTCAGCAGATCGGAGTCTGACGCGATGGCTCGAATGACGATGATCGAGGCGATCCGTTCGGCGCTCGATGTCTCGATGGGGCGCGACGAGAACGTCGTGGTCTATGGCGAGGATGTCGGCTTCTTCGGCGGCGTGTTCCGATGCACCCATGGCCTGCAGCAGAAATACGGGGTGAACCGCTGCTTCGACGCCCCGATCAACGAACTCGGCATCGTCGGCACGGCAGTCGGCATGGCGGCCTATGGCCTGCGCCCCTGCGTCGAGATCCAGTTCGCCGACTACATGTATCCGGCTTACGATCAGATCGTCTCGGAGGCGGCCAGGCTGCGCTACCGTTCGGCCGGCGATTTCACCTGTCCGCTGGTGATCCGCATGCCGACGGGCGGCGGCATCTTCGGCGGCCAGACGCATAGCCAGAGCCCGGAGGCGCTCTTCACCCATGTTTCCGGGCTGAAGACCGTGGTGCCCTCCAACCCGCATGACGCCAAGGGCCTCTTGATCGCCGCAATCGAGGATCCCGATCCCGTCATCTTCCTCGAACCGAAGCGGCTCTATAACGGCCCGTTCGACGGTCATCACGATCGCCCCGTGACACCCTGGTCCAAACATGAGCTCAGCGAGGTGCCGGACGGCCATTTCGTGCTGCCGCTCGGCAAGGCCGCGATCCGGCGCGAGGGCGCGAGCGTCACCATCATCGCCTATGGCACCATGGTTCATGTCGCCGAAGCGGCAGCCGAAGAGACCGGCATCGACGCCGAGGTCATCGATCTGCGCAGCCTGCTGCCGCTCGACCTCGATACGATCGTGGCCTCCGTGCGCAAGACCGGCCGCTGCATTGTCCTGCACGAGGCGACGCTGACCTCGGGGTTCGGCGCAGAACTCACGGCCCTGGTGCAGGAGCATTGCTTCTACCATCTCGAGGCGCCCGTCATGCGCGTCGCCGGCTGGGACACTCCCTATCCGCATGCCCAGGAATGGGCCTATTTCCCCGGCCCGGCGCGCGTCGGCGCCGCCCTGCGTGAGATCATGGAGAGCCGATGATGGCGGAACGGGTCATCAAGCTTCCGGATGTCGGCGAGGGCATTGCCGAGGCCGAGCTCGTCGAGTGGCACGTCAAAGTCGGCGACATCGTGCGTGAGGACGATCTCCTTGCTGCTGTGATGACCGACAAGGCGACGGTCGAGATCCCGTCGCCGGTCGACGGGGAGGTGGTCTGGGTCGGCGCCGATATCGGCGACACCGTTGCGATCGGCTCGGCGCTGGTCCGGCTGAAGGTTGCAGGCGAGGGCGCGACTGATCCTGGCGAACCGGAAGGGAGCGCGGCGCCGGAGCTGGTCGTTGTCGAGCAGCCTGTCGCCGCGCCGAAGAACGAAGCTCCCGCCCCCGCTCCGGCAAAGCTGACCGAGGCCAGGCCCGCTGCATCGCCCAAGCCGCGCGCGGTCTCAGCTCCCACGCTGAGCGCCGTACCGAGGCGGCAGGCTGGCGAGAAGCCGCTCGCTTCGCCGGCCGTCCGGCTGAAGGCGCGCGAGGCCGGGATCGACCTGCGCCAGGTCGTGGGCTCCGGCCCGGGTGGGCGCATCACTCACGAGGACCTCGACAGCTTCGCGTTGCGCGGGCCCGAGGCCGAACGAGCGCCAGGGCTGGCGCGCCTGACCGCCGTCACCGACATCAAGATCGTCGGCCTGCGCCGCAAGATCGCCGAGAAGATGGCGCTGTCCAAGGCGCGCATCCCCCACATCACCATCGTCGAGGAGGTCGACGTCAGCGCGCTGGAGGACCTCCGCGCAGTCCTGAACAAGAAGCCGACGCTCGAGCGACCGAAGCTGACGCTTCTGCCCTTCGTGATGCGGGCGCTGGTCAAGGCGCTGGCCGAGCAGCCGAACCTGAACGCGCTGTTCGATGACGAGGCCGGGATCGTCCACCAACATGCCGGCATCCATATCGGTATCGCGACCCAGACGCCGACCGGACTGATCGTGCCGGTCGTAAAACATGCCGAGGCTCGTGATCTCTGGGACTGCGCCCGGGAACTCGGCCGGCTCGCCGAACGGGGACGCGAAGGCATCGCGACCCGGGACGAATTGACGGGTTCAACGATCACGGTCACATCGCTCGGCGCGCTCGGCGGCGTCGCCACCACGCCGGTGATCAACCACCCCGAGGTCGCCATCGTCGGCGTCAACAAGATGATGATCCGGCCGATGTGGAACGGCACGAGCTTCGTCCCGCGCAAGATGATGAACCTGTCGTCGAGCTTCGACCATCGCGTCATCGACGGCTGGGATGCGGCCGTCTTCGTGCAGCGGCTCAAGGAGCTTCTGGAAAACCCGGCAATGCTCTTCGTGGATGCCTGACGCCATGACCGAGATCACCTGCAAACTGCTTGTCATCGGCGCGGGCCCGGGCGGTTATGTCTGCGCCATCAGGGCTGGCCAGCTCGGCATCGACACCGTGATCGTCGAGAGCACGAAGCTTGGCGGCAGCTGCCTCAATGTCGGCTGCATTCCGTCCAAGGCGCTGATCCATGTCGCCGATGAATATGAGAAGCTGGCCACGGCCGCGCAGGGCAAGACGCCGTTCGGGCTCACGGCCTCGGCGCCGGCGCTCGATTTTAAGCAGGCCATCGGCTGGAAGGACGGGATCGTCCAGCGCCTGAACAACGGCGTCGCCGCGCTCTTGCGCAAGTCCAAAGTCAAGATCGTGCATGGCCGGGCTCGCTTTCGCGACGGCAAGACCGTTGCCGTCGAGACCGAGACGGGCCCGAAGCTGATCCGGGCCGAAACAATCGTCATCGCCACCGGCTCTGCGCCGGTCGAGCTGCCCTTCCTGCCCTTTGGCGGCACTGTGATCTCGTCGACGCAGGCATTGTCGCTGCCCGCGGTTCCGGGGCGGCTGGCGGTCGTCGGTGCCGGCTATATCGGCCTGGAACTCGGGATCGCCTTTGCGAAGCTCGGCTCGCAGGTCACCCTCGTCGAGGCGTTGCCACGGATTCTTCCGCTTTACGATGCCGAGCTGACCGCGCCGGTCGAGAGATCGCTGTCGAGGCTCGGCGTCGGGCTTCTGCTCGGGGCGAAGGCGCGCGGCGCGACTCCGGACGGCAAGTCCCTGCTGGTGGAGACGGCGGAAGGCGAGGAACGGCGGATCGCGGCGGACGCGACACTCGTCACCGTTGGCCGCAAGCCGGTGCTGTCCGATCTCGGGCTCGAGGAACTGGTGCTCGACATGGATGGCAGCTTCATCCGCATCGGCGAGCGCTGCGAGACCTCGATGCGCGGTATCCATGCGATCGGGGATGTCACCGGCGAGCCGATGCTGGCGCACCGCGCCATGGCGCAGGGCGAGTTGGTGGCGGAGATCGTCGCCGGCCTGCCGCGCGCCTGGGACAAGCGTTGCATTCCGGCGATCTGCTTCACCGATCCGGAAATCGTCTCGGCCGGTTTTTCACCGGGCGAGGCGCGTCGCGCCGGCTTCGAAATTAAGACCGGGCAGTTTCCGCTGGCTGCCAGCGGCCGTGCGATGACGCTCCACAGCGAGCAGGGCTTTGTGCGCATCGTCGCGCAGGCCAACACCCATGTGATCCTGGGTATCCAGGCAGTCGGGCAATCCGTCTCCGAACTCAGCGCGGCGTTCGGGCTCGCCATCGAGATGGGCGCAACGCTCGAGGATATCGCCGGAACGATCCACGCCCATCCGACGCTTGGCGAGGCCGTGCAGGAGGCGGCGCTGAAGGCGCTCGGCCACGCCATTCATATCTGACGCGATTGCGGCTGTGACTGCGCTACGGCCCGGGCTTCATTCGGCAGCCCGCGCAACCGAGGGGATGACTGCCGGTCTCGGCTTCGCTGTGCCATCGCCCTGCCTTCGTTCGCTGCGCCGGGGCGGCTCGATTTCGAACGAGATGGTGCAGCCCGTTTCGGTGTCGGCGATGATCAGTTCCCGGCCGTACTCGGCCAATGTATCCGAGACGATTGCAAGGCCCAGTCCGGATGAATGATGACTGTCCGGAGCGAAGTGGACGCCACGTTGCAGGATCAGTTGGCGTCGGTCTCCCGGCACGCCGGGCCCATCATCGCTGACCGAGAGAACGGTGCTGCCGCCGTCAGCGGTGTGGACCTGCACCGTAACGGCGCTGCGTGCCCATTTGCGCGCATTGTCGAGCAGATTGCCGACGACCTCGGCGAAGTCGTCGGTTTCCATCGCGGCGCTGACGTGTTCGGGAATCGTGACGCTCCAGCTGATGCTGTCGGCGCTGTCGATGCGGCTCATCAGATCGACCAGCCGGTTAACGATCGGCAGCACGAGCGTTCTCATGCTCACTGCCTGGATCGCACCGTGCGTCCGCGCTCGCGCAAGCTCGCGCTCGACATGTGCGCCGATCGCTTCGCATTGTTCACGCAGAATGGCTGCATGCGCGTGCTGTCCGGACTTTTCAAGGCGCGCCACTTCGCTCGACAGGATCGTGAGCGGCGTCTTCAGCCCGTGGGCCAACAGGCCCGCCCTGTCGCGCGCCTTGCGCACCAGCTCATCCTGGCGATCGAGCAGCCTGTTCAGATCATCGACCAGCGGCTTGATCTCCTCGGGAAGGGTACCTGTCAGGCGCGATGTGCGGCCTTCGCGCACGGCGGTGAGACTCGCGCGTAGCTGATGAAGGGGGCGCAGGCCGAACCGCATCTGCAGCCAGGCCCCACCGATCAGCAACAATGCGAGCAGGAACAGGATCTTGGCGACATCGAGGGAGAAGGCGTGGCGCAGTTCGCCGATATCGGCATGATCAAGCGCGACGGCCAGCTGGAACGTCCGTGGGCCATCGGCGCCATCGAGCTTCACCGAGCGTTCGAGGACGTAGAGCTCGGAGTTGTTCGGCCCGTCGATCTCGAACGCGCCCTTGCTCTTGTCCTCCCCCTTGGCCGTGCTCGTATCGAGGATCTGGTCCCAGAGCGAGCGCGAGCGCAGATGCTGCACCGCCCCTTCGCTGATCTGCCAGTAGGCGCCGCCATAGGGCAGCTGATAGCGCGCATCGGCGAGATCGTGGTTGATCAGCGGGTTGCCGTCCGCATCGAGCTCGAACGCCTTGGCGAGTTCGCTGGAGCGGATCTCCAGCTCGATCGCGATGCGCTTCAGGACATGCTGCTCGAACACCAAGATGAGCGCTGCGCCTGCGGCCGCGAGCGTCACGGCAATCGTCAGGGCTGCGATCGTCAGGATGCGCTTGCGGATCGAGCCCGAGCTCATCGCCTCAGCCCCCGATGATGTAGCCATGGCCACGCCGGGTGCCGATCGTCTCCGCCCCGACCTTCCGGCGCAAGCGCCCGACCAGCACTTCGACAGCGTTGCTGTCGGGTTCGTGATCGCCGCCATAGACATGGTCGATCAATTCGCCCTGCGACACAACCCGCCCCTGATTATGCACGAGGTAGCGCAGCAGCCGATATTCCAGCGGAGACAGCTCGACATTGCGCCCGCCAACCGCAACCGTTCTGCGGCGCGTGTCGATATTGAGGTCTCGATAGACCAGTTGAGGCGTCAGGTGACCGCCAGCTCTGCGAATGAGTGCGCCGACCCGGGCGACCAGTTCCTCGGCCTGAAACGGCTTGGGCAGATAGTCGTCGGCGCCGGCGTCTATGCCTTCGACGCGCTCCATCCAGGCGCCGCGCGCGGTGAGGATCAGAATAGGTGTCCTGACCGAGGCTGCCCGCAGCTTGCGGACAACCGAGAGCCCGTCGAGCTTCGGCAGGCCAAGGTCGAGCACGAGCGCATCGAAATCGTCCGTCTCGGCGCGAAACCAGGCGGCCTCTCCATCATGGACGACCTCCGGAACATAGCCGGCTTCCGTGAGCGCGGAGGCGACATCGCTGGCGATGCGCCGTTCGTCCTCCACGACGAGAATTCTCATCATCGCCTCCGCATTTGGAGGATCCGGTTGCGCCGGGCGTCGACTACGACTTCGCGGTAGCGGCCTGCGCCGTCGAGAACCAGTAGTTCATAGCGCCATTCGCCCGTGGGCGCGAGGCGCAGATCGACCTCGAGCACGTCACCGGGAACAGCCGCGCGCACCACTGACAGGACGGCGCCGAGCGACACGACCTGTCCTCCCTGGGTCGCCTGACGTGCGAAATCGGCACTCGTATTGCCCCAGTGCTGGCCGGTGCTGACGGCATCCTCGCCGTTCCTGCCGCCGCGACCCGAGCGACCACGCTGATTGTCTCCCGAATTCTGGCTCGCGGCGGACCCGCCGTCATGGCCCGATCTGCCGCTGCCGGAATTGCTTCCGCTGTTGCCGGAGCCTCCGCCGCCGCTGGATCCGGAGCCGCCGCTGGAGCCACCGCTGCCACCGCCGGAGCCGCCGCCGCCGGAACCGCTACCTCCGCTTCCGCCTCCGGAGCCACCTCCACCTCCGGAGCCTCCGGAGCCGCCGCCGCCACCGCCGCCCCCCCCACCGCCGCCAGAACCGCCGCCGCCCCCGCCGCCATCGCCTCCGCCATCCTTGGCAAAGGAGGGGGCGATCCAGGCCGGGCTTGTCGTGACGAGCGCAAATACGACCGCGAGGGCCGGAACCGCGCGCCACAGGGCGATGTTGCGTGAATGTCGCATGGTAGCTTTCGAAGCTACGACACCCAAGCTGACATTTCCCTGACAGGCCGCGTCAGGCTGGCGAGGTTCGAGGGCGCGCAGGCTCTGCTCCGTCACCGAGGAGAGAATGATCGGCGGTGGCTATGGCAAGGAGATACGACCATGACATTGCGATCACTTATGCTGGCGACCACCATCCTGGTGGCGACCACCGGCTCGCAGGGCGCGAGCGCCGCCATCCGTGACGACAGCTCGCCTCACCTGGAAGGCATCATCCGCCTGGGGGCGTCAGCCCTGTCCCGGAGCGGTGAGGGCGAGAACGATTCCCCAGCTCACAAGAGTGCGACCTCGCATGAGGACGCGGCCCGCGTCATCCTGGCGCGCGACGGCGGCGGGGGAGGTGGCGGCGGAGGCGGCGGCGGAGGTGGTTCTGGAGGCGGAGGGAGCGGTGGAGGCTCCGGTGGTGGCAGCGGCGGCTCTGGCGGAGGCAGCGGAGGCAGTGGCGGCGGAAGTGGCTCCGGCTCCGGCTCAGGCTCCAGCGGCAGTAGCGGCGGCAGCGGCCGCGGTGGCGACAGCGGTGGTGGTCTCGGCGGTTCGTCGAGCGGCGGTGGCAGCGCAGCCGATGCGCGTGGCCGCGGCGCCGATGATGGAGCCGGTCATGCCCGAGGCGGTCGCGGTGCTGATAACGCTGTAGGTCAGGCTCGGCATGGGCGTGGAGCGGATGATCCGGCCGGCCATGTGCGGCAGGGACGGGGTGCGGACGATGCGGTCGGTCAGGCCCGGCGTGGGCGTGGAGCGGACGATCCGGCCGGCCATGTGCGGCAGGGCCGGGGTGCGGACGATGCAGTCGGCCAGGCCCGGCGTGGGCGTGGAGCGGACGATCCGGCTGGCCATGTGCGGCAGGGCCGGGGTGCGGACGATGCAGTCGGCCAGGCCCGGCGTGGGCGTGGGGCAGACAATCCGGTCGGCGACGTACGTCGCGCCCGCGGCGCCGACGACCCGGCCGGCCATATCCGGGGTGGCCGCAGGGCGGATGACCAGGCCGGTCATCTCTGAAACAGGCCGATGCGCGAGGCTCAACGCCGCCTCGCGCATCCTCTGGCATCCTGCCTGATGTGGGAAGCGAGAGGCTGGACAGGCTGGCTGTTTCGGCTCGGCGAGCGCGACGGTGACTGCGAACGGCTTGCGCGATAGGTTGGCCTAAACTAGGCGCACCCTCGTGAAGCAACGGTTCCTCGCGTTTCTCGGATTATGGATACCGCTGGCGCTCATCGCCCTTGCCCTGGCGGCTGCTACCGAATTCGTCCGGGTGCGGGACGGGCTGGAGCGGGATGGCGGCACGCTGCACCGCGTCCTGTCGCAGCGCGTCGATCAGCATGACGCCCATCTGACCAGCCTCGCAGCAGTCCTCGCAAGCTCGGATGCATCATCCGCAACCTTCCAGGCTGTGGTCGAGGCGATGCAGCGCTTCTATCCCCGCATAGCTGCTGTCGCCCTGATCGATTTCCCCAAGTCATCCGAAATGGATGTCGGCAGCCCACCATCTGCTCTCCGGGATTTCGACATGGCGGCGCTTGCGGGAAAGCTCCGCGAACTCGGGCCAGGGCAGGCTGGGACGGTCGCCAGCCGAGGGGGGACGCCGTTCTACGCGCTGGTCAAGCGCCTTCCCGACACTGCGTCCGAAGTCCGCGCGCTCATCCTGGTGATCGACGGCAAGCTCCTGGTCGAACCGGAGGGCGGCCAGCCGCACGAGATCGCTCTCGTGCTTCGGGATGCTGCCGGAGCGATCCTCGTTCAGACCGGGGTAACCCTTCCCGAACAGGGAGTGATCCCCCGTCTCACCTATGAAAGGGCGCTGGGCAGTCGGTCACAGCCGCTCGTGCTGCACCTCGCCGGGCAGCCGGTTCTGGCGGATCTCCTCCCGCCGCGCACCGCATTCGTCGTCCTGACCGCGACGGGGCTCGCGGTCTTCCTGTTGCTGGTGATCCGGCGCGAGAGACGGCGAACGGCGGGCGCAAGGGAGGCCATGCGCCTGCACCAGCATGAGGCCCGGCTGGCCCATGCGATGCGGGTCAATACAGTCGGTGAAATGGCGTCCGGCATTGCCCATGAGATAACCCAACCCCTGACGGCGATCCTCAGCCAGAGCCAGGCGGGCCTTCGCCTGGCTCGGTCGGGAGGGAAAACCCCCGACGAACTCGTGAGCGTGCTTGAGGCCAATGTCCGTCACGCGCGGAGGGCGGGCGAGATATTGGAGCGGCTGAGGGCCTATGTCTCACGACGTGATCCGGTCCGGCAGCCTGCAGATCTCAACCAGATTACCCGCAATGTGGTCGAACTGGTCGAACGCGACCTGCAGGAGCGCGCGATCACGTTGCGGCTGGAGCTGAGCCCCATTCCGCCATGGGCGGTGGTGGATCGCGTTTCCATCGAGCAGGTCGTGCATAATCTGGTTCGAAACGCTGCCGAGGCGCTCGACGCGATGCCGGAGGAGCGGCGCGTGATCACGATCAGGGTCCGGGAGGTTGCGGGGGAGGCGGTGATTTCGGTCGCGGATCAGGGGAGCGGCATCGCGGATGCCGATATGGCGCGCCTCTTCGAGCCGTTCTTCACGACCAAGAGCGGCGGAATGGGCCTTGGCCTGCCATTATGCGAGCGCTTGGTCGAAAGCGCGGCCGGACGCATGGAAGTCCGGAACGGAGCGGCGAGTGGGGCCGTCTTCACGATCCGTATCCCCGTCTTGATCGCGGAGCGGAAGGTTGCTGCGGAATGAAGCCGGCTGCACGCACGGTCTATCTGGTGGATGACGACAGCGATGTCAGGGAAGCGTTGACCCTGCTGTTGAAGACCATGGGATTCGCCGCGAAGCCGTTTTCGAGCGCGCAGGCTTTCCTTGATCGCCCGGATCCGCGGCAGGATGGCTGCGTGGTCGTCGATATCCGCATGCCGGGGGTCTCGGGTCTGCAGCTGCTCGAACGGATGGCCACCGCGGCAGTACGTATGCCGACGGTTGTGATCACCGGCCATGGCGATGTCACCGCCTGCCGGCGCGCATTCAAGGCCGGGGCCGTCGATTTTCTGACCAAGCCGGTCGATGAGCAGGTTCTGCTCGAAGCGATCGAGGCCGGTTTCGCGCAGCGCGACGACCTGAGCCGGGATCAGGCAGAGCGGACCGAGCGGGCCGCACTGCTCGCTCGCCTGACCCCACGCGAGCGCGAAATTCTCGATCTGGTAGCGCAGGGCCGGTCGACCAAGGAGATCGCACGCGCTCTCGACCTCTCGCCCCGCACGGTCGAGACCCATCGTGCCAATATCGGGGTAAAGCTTGGCGCGACCTCGGTTGCCGCCATGGTGCGGGCCGCGCTTTAGGGCTCGGCCTCCGGCAGGTCTCCGTATGATTACGGAGATGGCTCCGGCACCGCACCGATAATCTTCGCCGCCGCCTCGGGCTAACCTTTCTCCGTCGAGCACAGGGTTCGATCACGCTCAGTACCGGAGAAATCATGTCCATGATCCGCCTTGCTGCCGCCGCAGCCCTTGCGCTTGTCCCCGTCGTCGCCGGGGCTCAGGTTCTTCAGGAACGGAACATGCCGCTGGCCATCGCCCAGGAACTCGCCCAGGCCACCGTCGAGGCTTGCGCGGCCAAGAATTTCAATGTGACGGCGACCGTCGTCGATCGTGCCGGGCTCGTGCGCGCCGTGCTTCGCGCCGATCGGGCCGGGCCGCACACTGTCGAGGCCAGCCGCGCCAAGGCTTTCACCTCTGCCTCTGCCCGCAACGCTACCTCGGCGATCGCGGAGGGCGCCGAGAAGAATCCGGCCGCTCGTCATCTTGCGTCGATCGAAGGCTTCCTGCTGCTCGGCGGCGGCGTGCCGGTCAAGGTCGGTGACGAGGTCATCGGTGCGGTCGGGGTCGGGGGCGCTCCCGGGGGGCATCTTGATGAAGAATGCGCCAATGCCGGCATCGAGAAGGTGAAGGCGAAGCTGCGCTGAGACTATTCTTAGGCATGTCGATGAAGGCGGCCGGCGCTCGGCCGTCTTCGGGATCGTCGGAGTGGGGCAATGTCGAGAACGCTGTTCGCCGCCGTAATCCTCGCGGTCGCGACCCTGTCGGGCCAAGTGCGGGCGCAGACGCCGCCGAGTGCCGCGGAATTGTCCGCCTATCAGGGCCTCCACGCCGCTGCCGCGTCCGGCGACGTCGCCCGGGTCAACCACCTTGCCGCGACGGGGGCTGACCTGAACGCCCGGGACGGGAACGGCCGCACGCCGCTCCATGTCGCGGCCTTTCGCGGGCAGGGGGCCGTGGCGTGCGCCCTGATCGTCGCGGGAGCGAACCCGGCGCTTCTCGACCACCAGCGTTATGATGCCGTCACCATCGTCGCAGTCAGTGACGATGTGCCGACGTTGAAGGCTCTGCTCGCCGCGGGCGCGGCCGCGACCCTCGTCACCAGCCGCTATGACGGCACCGCGCTGATCGCCGCCGCCCATCTCGGCCATGAGGGCATCGTAGAAGAGCTGATCAAGGCGAAGGCGCCCCTCGATCACGTCAACAATCTCGGCTGGACAGCGCTGATGGAGGCGGTGGTGCTCGGCAATGGCGGCCCACGGCATGTCGCGACCGTGCGGGCCCTGGTCGCTGCCGGCGCCAATCCCGGGATTGCTGATCGGGACGGCCTTACGCCGCTGCAACATGCCCGCGCTCGGGGCTATAAGGCCATCGTCGAGGCGCTTGAAGGCAGGCGCCTTCGCTGATCCAAGCCGGGCCCGGCAAATCTCTCGGGCGCTGGTTCGCGCCGGGCTCACGTCAGGCGGCCGTCCTCAGGACCGCTGTGACCTCGGAATCCTGGACAGCGCGAAATGAGCGGGCTGGGTGTCCGCGCGGGTTGTCGACGTCAGGCTAAAGCATCGGCCCGAAAAGTGGATCGCGGTTTTCGGAAAAGCCGATGCAAACACAGAAGGCCAGATCATCGGACCGGATACGATATCCGGTCTGATGATCTGGCCTTGGGCGGCGAGCGCTATCCGGCCTCAATCAGCCAACCGGTGTTCAAGCACCTGATAGAAATCATCATTGGCGGGATCCGCAGCCAGCGCGAGGGTCGTCTCGTCGGAGGGGACACTCAGCCCGCCGGCAAACGCCTTGAAGGCGTGGGCAGATTCCTCTTCCAGGAAGCAGAGCCGTATCGCCATCTTGTCCCTGGGCAGGGCGACAACGCGATAGGGGATTCCCCGCAGACTGAGCCACGCATCCATGGCGTCGAGCTTGAGGCGCAGATTCACATCGTCCGTCGTGACCAGGACGTGATGAATCCAGTGGGGGGCATCAACGACATCAAGGCATGCCATGCCAATTTCCCCCGCTCGCAGATTTTCTCACCGCGCTGCTCTTAAACCTGAGGTTTCTCGCTTAGGTTGTATAGGGTGAATTCCTGCTTGTTCGCAGAATTGAGCTGCCCCCCGGGAAAAATCGCGCGGCACGTGCGCGGTGGTTTCCGGAGTGTTCGTTCAGTCCTGGATCGACCGACCAGGGGCGGCTCGCATGCAACCTCACAGGCGCGCTGCAGGCGCCATCACGCCAGGCGCGAGAACCAGCCATCTGCATCGCTCGCTTGCCTCGGCTGTGCCCTGGATCTCCAGAATTCGAAGAGGCTTTCGGCGGCTCTTGCTGGCGGGCGGAGAGCCATGAGCTGGATGGAAGCGTTCATGGGCTTGACACCGATTTGGTCATATGGAACGTTCCAGTTCGAAGCTGGAACGTTCTAGAAGCCCGGCTCATGGAAACGCGACATGGAGAAAGTGCATGGACGAGCATAATCCGTCACGCCGCGCCGCTTTGGGCGCGCTAGCCTTGGGGACGGCCGCCGCTGCTGCGGTCACTGCAAGCACGACGACAGCCAGCGCCTCGACGCCTGAGGAATTCACCAAGCGCGGCAGCATTGCCATCGGTGTCGTGTCGGGCGTGCCGCCTTTCGGTATCGTCAATGAGCGCGGCGAAGCATCGGGCTACGATGTCGATGTCGCCAATCTCATCGCCAAATACATGGGCGTGAAGGCGGAGATCACCGCGCTGGCGCCGCCGGCACGCATTCCCGCCTTGCAGGCCAAGCGTGTGGACCTGCTGGTCGCGACGCTCGGACCGACGCCGGAGCGCGCCAAGACCATCGTCTTCCCGATGCCTTACAGCGCCTTCCGCATGTCGATCATGGGCGCGAACGATCTGGCCGCGAAGTCTCTGGCTGATCTCGCCGGCAAGCGCGTCGCGGTTCCGCGCGGCAGCCCGCAGGACACCACGCTGACGCGCATGGCGATGCCGGGTACGAACATCGTGCGCTTCGATGACGATGCGATCTGCGCCCAGGCGGTCTTCAGCCGCCAGGTCGATGCCGCGGCCCTTCCGGACACCACGGTCAATCAGATTCTGGGTCAGAACAAGGGCGCCAACGCCGAGCTCAAGTTTGCCTTCGCGCTGCAGCCCAACTCGATGGCTGTCCGCAAGGACCAGATGGAGCTGCATCAGTGGCTCAACAACACGATCTGGTTCATGAAGAACTCTGGAGAGCTCGACGAAATCTCCAAGAAGTGGCTCAACGCGCCTCTGCCGGAACTCCCGGTCTTCTGAGCTAGCGCGCCGGTGCGCCCCGGCGGCGCACCGGCTTCGTCTTCTCCCGCGATCGAAATGTCAGCACTATGCCAAGCCTCGTCTTTTCCGACGTTTGGGCGCAATTAGACACGCTCCTGAGCGGCCTTCTGCAGACCGTCTGGATCTCCGCTGTCGCTATCGTGCTCGGCGTGGTCATCGGCGTCCTGTGCGCGGTCGCGCGCAGCGCACGCAGCCGGCTCCTGCGCGTTCTTGCAGCCGGATATGTCGAGGGCATGCGCAACACGCCCTTCATCGTCCAGCTCTTCCTCGTCTTCTTCGGGCTTCCCGGCCTGGGCATTCAGATCACGGCGATCCAGGCCGGGCTGATCGCGCTCACCCTCAATCTCGGCGCCTATTCGGCAGAGATCATTCGCGCTGGAATCGAGGCCACCCATCGCTCGCAGATCGAGGCCGGTGCGGCACTCGGACTGAGGCGCCGCGACATTCTGCTCCACGTCGTGCTTCTGCCGGCCCTGGAGCGGGTCTGGCCGGCGCTGTCGAGCCAGTTCGTCCTCACCATGCTTGCCTCATCGATCCTCTCCCAGATTTCCGTCGAGGAACTGTCCTCTGCGGGAGCCCTGATCGACAGCCGCACCTATCGCTCGATGGAGGTCTACATCATCCTCGCCGGCTTCTATCTCGGCCTCACGATGCTGTTCCGCCTGAGCTTCGATCTCGCCGGCCGGTTCCTGTTTCCGCGCCGTCGCGCGGTGGCGGTGCGTCGATGATCCGTTCCTTCGGTCCTGCCGAATTCACCTTTCTCGTCGAGGCGGCGCGCTGGACCGTGCTGCTCTCGCTGCTGGCCTTCATTGGCGGCGGCGCGATCGGCATGGTCGTCGCGCTGATGCGGGTGTCGCGCAACGCCATGCTCAGGAACATCGCAGCCGGCTGGATCAGCGTGGTGCAGGGCACGCCGGTGCTGATCGTGCTCTTCCTCGTCTTCTACGGCCTGCCGTTCCTCGGCTTGCGCTTTCCACCCCTCGTGGCGGCGGCGCTCGGGATGACGGTCTATGCCAGTGCCTTTCTGGGCGACATCTGGCGAGGCTGTATCGAGGCCGTGCCGCGCCAGCAATGGGAGGCGGCGTCCTCGCTCGCGCTGAAACCGGCGCAGCGCATGATCTATGTCGTGCTGCCGCAGGCCGTCAGGCTGGCGGTACCGCCGACGGTCGGCTTCATGGTGCAGATCGTCAAGAACACCTCGGTGGCGTCGATCATCGGCTTTGTCGAGCTGACGCGGGCCGGCACCCTCATGAACAACGTGACATTCCAGCCCTTCTGGGTCTTCGGCTCTGTCGCACTTCTTTACTTCGCCATGTGCTGGCCGCTGAGCGTGATGAGCCAGCGGCTCGAGAGGAGGCTCCATGCCGGTCGTCGTAGCTGAGGACGTTCGCAAGTCGTTCGGATCGCTCACCGTCCTCGACGGTGTCTCGCTGAGTGTTTCCGAAGGGGAGCTGATCGCGGTGATCGGCCGCAGCGGCTCGGGCAAGAGCACCTTCCTGCGTTGTCTGAACGGCTTGGAGACGCCTGATTCCGGGCAGATCATCGTTGCCGGTCACGCGCTTGCTCCGGGTGAGGAGGCCCTGCGTGCGCTGCGCCAGGATGTCGGCATGGTGTTCCAGTCTTACAATCTCTTTCCGCATCTGACGGTCGGTAAGAACATCGAGCTGGCGCCCAGGCTGGTGAAGAAGATCGGCAAGGCCGAGGCTTCGGATATCGCCCGTTCCGTGCTCGCCGAGGTCGGGCTGGCCGAGAAATACGACGCCTTCCCGGAGCAGCTCTCAGGCGGGCAGCAGCAGCGTGTCGCGATCGCGCGCAGCCTGGCCATGCGTCCGAAGGTGATGCTCTTCGACGAGGTCACATCGGCGCTCGATCCGGAACTGACGGGCGAGGTGCTCAAGGTCATGGAGGGCCTGTCGCGGTCCGGCATGACCATGCTGCTTGTCACACACGAAATGGCTTTTGCGAGGAAGGCGGCGAGCCGGGTGGTCTATTTCCACCAGGGACGCATTCACGAGCAGGGGCCACCCGAGGAGTTCTTCGGTGCGCCGAAGACTCCTGAACTGCAGCAATTCCTCGGAGCCGTTCTCTAGCGATGTCCCGGCCCACGCTGATCGAAGTCGCGGAACAGGCGGGCGTGTCGAAGTCGACCGCTTCGCTGGCGCTGCGCGGCGCCCCGGTTTCGGCCGAGGCGCGCGAGCGGGTTCAGCGCGCCGCGTCCCAGCTGGGCTATATCTATGATCGTGCCGCTGCCGCGATGCGGGGCGCTCGTTCGGGCACGATCGGGTTGATCGTCTTCGATCTTGCCAACCCCTTCTATTCGGAGCTCGCCGCCGGCGTGTCCGAGAGCCTGGAGGCGGAGGGCGCGCTCGTTCTGATCGCCGACACGCGCGAGGATTGCGGACGGCAGTCACGAATCCTGACCCGGATGCGCGAACATCGGCTCGACGGGCTGATCCTCTGCCCGTCGACCGGCAGCGATGCGTCGGAATTGAGAGCCCAGATTCCGTCCGACCTGCCGCTGGTCCAGGCGTTGCGCCATGTCGAGGGATTGGTCTCGGATTATTCCGGCGCTCAGAACGCGGCAGGTACGCAGGCCATTGGTCGCCATCTGCTGGGGCTCGGTCACAGGCACATCGCCTTCGCCGGGCATAATGACGAAACCTCGGTCCAGCGCGAACGTTTCGCCGGCCTGAAGCAGGCGACCGACGAGGCGGGTCTGCCGCCGCCGATCTCCATCGCCTGTCCGCCGACGCTGGCAGGCGGCGTGGCTGCTGCGGAGATCGCCCTGGCGCTTGGTCCGCAGCCCACGGCGCTCGTCTGCTTCAACGATCTCGTGGCGATCGGTGCGACGCTGGCGCTGGCGCAGCGCGGCATGACACCGGGCCGCGAGCTCTCGATCACCGGCTTCGACGACATCATGGAGGCGGCCTTGCGGACGCCAGCCCTGACCACGGTTGCGATCGAGCCCCGCAACCTTGGACGCAAGGCGGCCGAACTCGTGCTCGAGCGCCTCGACGATCCGAACGCGCCGCCGAAGACCTGCCTTCAACCCGCTCACCTCATCGTCCGGAACACGACGGGCGCCCCCTTCCTCCCTGGACATCGCCATGTCTAAATCTGTCATCACCGCGCAGGCCGCGGCCCGCCTGATCCCCGACGACGCCGTCGTCACCGTCTCGTCCTCGTCCGGGTTGAACTGTCCCGACGCCGTGCTCAAGGCGATCGGCGAACGCTTCAAGGCGGAGGGGCATCCGCGCAATCTGACGACGCTGCACCCGATCGCCGCCGGCGACATGTACGGCATCGACGGCATCGACCATCTCGCCCAGCCAGGCCTGCTCAGCGCGATCCTGGCCGGCTCCTATCCGTCCGGCCCGTCCTCGCTTCCGTCCCCGCGGATCTGGTCGATGATCGGCAGCAATGAGATTGCGGCATGGAACGTTCCATCCGGGATTCTCTTCGACATGCACCGCGATGTCGCGGCAAGACGAGCCGGCGTCCTCACCAAGGTCGGGCTCGACACCTTCGTCGACCCGCGGCGCCATGGCTGCGCCATGAACGACGCGGCACGCGCCCGTCCCCCGGTGGTAAGCGTCGTCGCGTTCGGCGGCGAGGAGTGGCTGCACTTCCCCAATATCGTACCGAAGGTCGCGATCATTCGCGGCACGACGGCCGATGAGCGCGGCAATATCAGCATGGAACATGAGGGCGCACCGCTCGGCGCGCTCGACCAGGCCATGGCTGTCCGCAACCATGGCGGCATCGTCATCGCCCAGGTGAAGCGTGTCGTCGCAACCGGTTCGCTGCCGACGCGCCAGGTTGTGGTGCCGGGACATCTTGTCGACCACGTCGTGGTCGACCCCGACCAGCGTCAGACCACCGGAATCGACTATGACCCCGCGATCAGCGGCGAGATCCGCGTGCCGGCTTCGGCTTTCGAACTGCCGGAGTTCGGCATCGAGACCGTGATCGCCCGGCGCGCGGCGATGGTGCTGCGTTCTGGCTGGGCGGTGAATCTCGGCTTCGGCGTCTCGGCCGTGGTTCCACGCGTGCTGCTCGCCGAAGGGCAGGCCGGCAGCGTCACCTGGGCTATCGAGCAGGGTGCGGTCGGCGGCATGCCGTTGACAGGCTTTGCCTTCGGATGCGCGGCCAATGCCGACGCCATCCTGCCTTCACCCCAGCAGTTCACCTATTTCCAGGGGGGCGGCTTCGACTGCGCGCTGCTCTCCTTCCTCCAGATTTCCGCCGCGGGCGACGTCAATGTCTCGCGGCTGGGCTCGAGGCCCTATCTGACGGCTGGCGCCGGTGGGTTCGTCGACATCACGGCTCACGCCAAGCGCGTTGTCTTCAGCGGAACCTTCACCACGGGTGGGCTCGATGTTGCGATTGCCGATGGCGGTTTGACCATCAAGCGCGAAGGCAAGCTCAGGAAGTTCGTGCCGGAGGCCGAGCATGTCACCTTCAGCGGCCGCCGCAGCCGAAGCGTTGGCACGGACGTACTCTATGTCACCGAGCGCTGCGTTTTGCGCCTCACCGATGAGGGGCCGGAGGTGATCGAGATCGCCAACGGCATCGACCTGAAGCGCGACGTTCTGGAGCAGGCGGATATTCCGCTTAGGGTCGCCGCCGATCTCAGGCCGATGGATCCTCGCCTGTTCGATCCGGCCCCGATGGGTCTCGTCCTTGGAGTCAGGCCATGAGCGAAGAGCTTTCATTCGACGTCCGGGGACCTGTCGCCAGCATCACCTTGCGGCGCGCGGCCAAGCTCAATGCCTTGACGCCGGCGATGCTCGACGGACTGATCCGTGCCTGCGACGCCATCGAGGCCGACCCGGCCATTCGCTGTGCCGTGCTGCTGGCAGAGGGCAAGGCCTTCTGCGCGGGGGCCGATATCAATGCGTGGTCGGGCCTGACGCCGATCGAGATGTGGCAGCGCTGGATCGTGCCCGGTCATTCCGCGTTTGGCCGTCTCGCTGCGTTGCGCGTTCCGACGCTCGCGGTCGTCGAGGGCGCCTGCTTTGGTGGCGGCCTCGAACTCGCGCTGTGCTGCGATATCAGGATTGCGTCGCATCAGGCGATGTTCGCGATGCCTGAGGTTTCGATCGGGACACTGCCGGGCTGGGGCGGAACCGGGCGCCTGCCGCGCGCGGTCGGGCTGCCTCGCGCCAAGCAGATGATCTTCTCCGGTGAGCGGATCGATGCGGCGCGGGCGGAAGGCTGGGGGCTCGTCAACGGTGTCTTCGAAGGCGAAGGGGCACGCGCCGAGGCTTCGCGCCTGGCGGACCTGATCGCGGGACGCGCACCGGTCGCGGTCGCGGCTGCGAAGCTGGCGCTCTCGGTGCATGAGAACGATGCGCCGTCACGCGCGCTCGAGGCGCTGGGCGGAGCGATTGCGTCGGCGACGCAGGATGCGCGCGAGGGGCTGGCATCATTCCGCGAGAAGCGGGCTCCGAACTGGCAGGGGCTCTGAGACATGGCCATCGCCAGCGTCACGGGAGCAGGCCGCGGCATCGGTCAGGCCATCGCGATCGCGCTGGCCAGGGCCGGCTTCGATCTCGTCCTGAACGATCTCAGCGAAGAGGCATTGGCAGAGACCGCGGCGGCTGTGGTCGCGTGCGGTCGCAGCCATGCGCTGGTCGCCGGTGATATCGGAGCAGACGCTGCGCGGATCGGCGACAGCATGGCCGGCGCGCTTGGCCCGCTGCATTGCCATGTCAACAATGCCGGCGTGCCGATGCGCCAGCGCGGCGACCTTCTCGAAGGTGGCGCTGACGAGTTCGATCATGTGATGGGGATCAACCTGCGCGGCACGTTCCTGCTGACGCAGGCGATCGCCCGGCGCATGGCAGGCGAGGCCGCATCGCCTGGCACCGCGCGCAGCATCATCACTGTCACCTCCGCGAGCGCGATTCTGGCGTCACCCGAGCGCGGCGCATACTGCATCTCCAAGGCGGGCGCCTCGATGATGGTCAAGCTCTTTGCCTTGCGGCTCGCCGAACATGGCATCATGTGCCACGAGATCCGGCCCGGCGTGATTCATACGCCAATGACCGCGCCCGTCTCCGCGCGCTATGACGCGATGATCGCCGACGGCCTGACCCCGGTTGCCCGCTGGGGCGAGGTCGAGGATGTCGCTCGCACCGTCGCCTCCCTTGCTACCGGCGCACTCCCCTTCAGCACGGGCGACGCCTTCCATGTCGATGGCGGGCTCCATCTCCACCGCTTGTGACAGCGCCGAGGTCTTCAATGCCGAACCTTGTCCTACCCGTCGCGCCTGGGCGCAGCGAAACCTTCAGCCTGTCGCCGGCGCGCGCCTTCGAGCGGCACGAGGGCCCGTTCACACGCGTGGCCTATGCTGCGCCCCATGTCGTGGTGGATGCATCGGCCGAGCACGATCCCTGGCTCGATGCAGCGATCGATTGGGAGCGCACCATCGCCTTCCGCCGGCATCTCTGGTCGCTGGGTCTTGGTGTCGCCGAAGCGATGGATACCGCGCAGCGCGGTATGGGACTTGGCTGGCCTTCGGCGCTGGAGCTCGTCCGCCGCAGCGTCGAGGCGAGCCGGGATTTCCCGGGGGCGCTGATCGCTTCGGGCGTCGGAACCGACCACCTGGAGCCGGGGCCGGGCGTCACGGTCGATGACGTGCTGCGGGCCTATGAGACCCAGTGCGAGGCCGTCGAAGCGCTCGGTGGGCGCATCATCCTGATGGCGTCGCGCGCGCTGGCCGCCGCGGCACGCGGGCCGGCCGATTATGCCCGCGTCTATGGGCGCATCCTGTCGCAGGTGCGCGAGCCGGTCGTCCTGCACTGGCTCGGCGACATGTTCGATCCCGCCCTGGCAGGCTACTGGGGCGGGGCCGAATTCGAGACCACCATGGCTACGGTGCTCGACATCATCGCTGCCCATTCCGACAAGGTTGCCGGCATCAAGATCTCCCTGCTCGACAAGGACAAGGAAATCTTGATGCGCCGCCGCCTGCCGGCCGGAGTGCGCATGTTCACCGGGGACGACTTCAACTACGCCGAGCTGATCGAGGGAGACGAGCACGGGCACTCCGATGCGCTGCTTGGCATCTTCAACCCGATTGCGCCGGCTGTGAACGCGGCGCTGGGCGATCTTGCGCGCGGCGAGCAGGAGCGCTTTCGCAGGACACTGGCGGCGACCGTTCCGCTCAGCCGCGAAATCTTCACGGCCCCGACACGCTTCTACAAGACGGGTGTGGTCTTCATCGCCTGGCTCAACGGTCATCAGGACCATTTCACAATGCTGGGCGGGCAGGAGAGCACGCGCTCGATTCTGCATCTCTCGCGGGTCTTCAGGCTGGCCGATCAGGCCGGCATCCTGATAGATCCCGAGAAGGCTGTCGCACGGATGCGGCATCTGCTGGCGACACATGGCGTGGCTTGAAGACGTGACGATGAATCCTGCGGCAGCCGGAATGCCTGATTTCGCTTCTCGCAGAGGCCGCGCCGGACGCTGGCTGACCGAGGAACTGCTTCCAGGCTGGGCGCGGGTTGCCCGTCATCCCATCGGCGGTTTCGTGAGCGGGCTGTCTGGATCCGGCGAGCCTTTGATCGGGCAGCCGCGGATGCTGCTGGTCCAGGCTCGCCTTGCCTACAGCTTTGCAGTGGCACACAAGCTCGGTGTGCCGGGCGACTGGGCGCTGAAGGCCGCGAAGGATGCCTTCGCCGTGATCGTCGACGCGTTGCGCTCGGCGGATGGCGGCTTCAGGCAGAGCACCGGGCCCGAAGGGGCGACCCGCGACTTCTACGATCATGCCTTCGTGGCCTTCGCCTCTGCCTGGATGGAGCACGTGACCGGCGATGCCGGCTATCGTTCCGTTCTGCGCGAGACCATCGCCTTTCTCGACGATCGGATGGCTCATCCGGCCGGCGGCTATCGCGAGAGCCTCGAGCCCTCCGCTGGCCCTCGTCGCCAGAACCCGCATATGCACCTGCTCGAGGCGCTGCTTGCCGCATGCCGGGTCACCGGCGAAGCCGAGTGGCTTCTGCGGGCGCGGGGCATCGTCGATCTCTTCCTGGCGCATTTCTTCGACGTGCGTACCGGTTCGCTGATCGAGTTCATGACCGAGGACCTGGCGCCCTGCCCGGGGGAAAAGGGCGACTGGCGCGAGCCGGGTCACCATTTCGAATGGGTCTGGCTCCTGCTCGAATACCATGCTCTCTCTGCCGATGATCGGGTGCTTGCCCCCATCGAGCGGCTCTACGCCTCGGCAATGCAGCATGGCGTTCGGGGCTTCGCGGATGGCCGGGTGGGGGTCATCGAGGCGATGAGCGCAGCAGGCGATCCTCTGTCTCTCGATCGTCTGCTGTGGCCGCAGACCGAGTATGTGAAAGCCGAGATCGCGCGGGCGCGGCATTTCGGCGACGGCGACGCGGCGAAGCGCGCGGAACGTCACTTCACGGAGATCCGGGAGCTCTTCTTCGGCAACGGCGCACTGCTCTGGGCGAACCGCCTCGGTCCTGACGGTGGTTCGCGCGAGGATATCGTCCCGACGCGCGTCCTCTACCATGTCGCCTTTGCGGCGGCGGAGCTGGAGCGTGGCGCCTGAGCCGCCTGTTTGACGGTTGAAGTCGCTAAGCTCGAATTCCTGTCCCGGAGATCCCCGGCGAGCCCCCTTCGTCGCTTCGGCATCTAGGGCTTCACGGCTCCCTTCGGTTGCGGCAGCTGGCTGAGCTGGGTGCGCAGTGCCACCGCGCTTAGGCCAAAGGCTGCTTCGAACTGCGTATTGAAGCGCGTGAAATTGGAGAAGCGCCAACGCCGCGCAATCTCGCCGACGCGTTCGCCGGAATGGCCCTCGATCTCGCGTTTGACGGCCTCTAGCCGCACCGAGCGCTCGTACTCGGAGATCGACATCCCCAGGAACTTCTGAAAGCCGTATTGCAGGGCCCGCAGGCTGACGCCGGCGACCGCCGCAAGCTGCTCGGGGGTGATCGGCCTGCGGGCATTCTCCCGGATGAATTCGATGGTCCGCTTGACGTGCTTTGGGGCGATGACATGCGAGCCCCGTTCCAGCGCCTTGGCGTGATTATGGGGCAACACCTCCAGGATGAGGTCTGCCAGCAAGGCGCTCAGGCGCCTCGCGCCATGTGGAGCATCCTGCAGCAACCGGACCAGCATCGAAAGGTCGAGCCCCACGAGGAAGCGACGCAGGGCGTCGACTGAGGGCTGCTCCAGATCAAGCTCAGGCTCGAAGCTGAGCTTGCGCATGACCGGCGCCCCGGTCAGTTCGAACAGACGGTTGGTCAGCAGGTTTCTGTCGATGAGAACGGAATAGTTTTCCGAATGGGCTGAACGATGCAGCGCCTTGGTCTCGCCCACATCGAAGATCGCGGCCTGCTGCTTTTCGCAGCGAATGACGCGATCTCCGAGCTCGATGCTCGTCGAACCCTTGAGCGCCACCAGCAGCTGATATCCCCATGGACTTTGCCGTGGCTGGATTTCGACGGCATTCTCGAAACTCGTACGGGTAAGGACAATCCCGTCCGACGCTTGATTCAGTGCATTGATCTCAATTCGTCCAGAGGACTCATTCTGCGGCGAGATCGAGAGGCTCACTCCGCATGCTGCAAAGTGGTCCATGGCTTCGTGAGGGTCATGGGTGACGAAATGAAGCAGCGTCTGGCGCCGCGCTGTCGAGCGGTGATGGGCGCGCGTCATCACACCGTTCTCGACCTCGGCTCGCGGCACAGATCGCCGGCGGAAGCAAGCGTACTGGCGAGCCCTTGGCTGCATGGCAGCTTCCGACATCGCAGGTGTCGACCCATCTGAAAGCCCCTAGGCCGACCGGATTGCCTGAATCCGCCGACGATTTTTTACAGTAGGCGAAGCGAGAGGACAGATTGCGCAAACTGGATTCGCCGGGCGCAACTGCCTGACAAACAGCGCAATATCTGATTCGCGGTTAATATATCGATCAGAATTGAAGGTAAAGATTGGCCCTATCAAACGTTTCAGACCTAAACTATCTCGATTGTTTGTATGTAATCCTGCTGTAATTCGGCAGAATTTCGTGCGCGGTCGGAGATTGAATCTTGTTGGTCATAAGGAACGAAGGTCAAGATATAGAAGGTTCAATTCGTGCTGACGTTAATGCTTCCAGCAGATTGCTCGCTACGAATGGTAGGTCATCTGTTTGATCAGATGACCTCTGCTGTTCAGGCCGAGGCTGAGGTCGAAATCGATTGTTCGGCCCTTGCCGTGATCGATCTCGCCGGATTGCAGCTTCTGATTTCGGCTGGCCGGACCGCACGAGCGGCGGGCAAGCGCATCTGGCTGCAGGCTCCTTCGGACATCTTGAACGCTGCGCTGGTGCGGGCAGGCATCTCGCCCGCGCAGTTCGGTGACTGCATTCTCATCAACAGGGCTTGAGTGGCATGGCGGCAATTCTGACTGTCGACGATTCTCCGAGCGTGCGGCAGATGATCAAGCTTGTGCTCGCTCCCTCCGGCCATAAGGTCGTGGAGGCGGGTGATGGTTCCGAGGGCTTGGCCAAGGCGAAGGCAGAGCGTTTCGACCTCGTCATCACCGACCTGAACATGCCGGTGATGAACGGCCTGGAGATGATCCGGGGCCTGCGTGCGCTCCCGTCCTTTACGGGGGTGCCGATCGTCTTCCTCACGACCGAGTCCGATGACGGGGTCAAGCAGCAGGCGAAGGCCGCGGGCGCGACCGGCTGGATCACCAAGCCCTTCAAGCCGGAGCAACTGCTTGCGGTTGTCGCCAAGCTGGTGCGGACATGATGGAGCTCGATCCGACCGAAACATTCCGGCAGGAGGCCAGCGACCTGCTGGACAGTCTGGAGGCGGCGCTGCTCGATCTCGGTCAGACGCCCCAGGATAGCGATCTGATCGACGCGGCGTTCCGGGCGCTGCACACTATCAAGGGCTCGGGGGCGATGTTCGGCTTCGACCGGGTCGCGGCCTTCACCCATGATTTCGAAACCGCCTTCGACCTGATCCGCAAGGGCAAGATCTCGGCGGAGCGCGACATCATCACTGTCTCCCTGGCCGCCAAGGACTATATTCGCGCGCTGATCGACGATCCCGACTCGACCGATCCGATCATTGGTGAGGCGATCGTCGAAGAGCTCCAGGCCCTGATCGCCACGGGCGCGAGGGGAGGCACGGCGTCGCCCATCGGTGCTGCCCTCGACGAGCCTCCCGCGGTGGCCGCCGCAGACGGCGCAGGCTGGCTGATCGAAATCGCCTTCGAGCCGGATATCCTGCGCAACGGGACCAATCCGATGGTCCTGCTCGACGACCTCCGCGCGCTTGGCTCATGCAGGATGAGTGCGCATCTCGACGGCGTGCCGGAACTCGGAGCGCTCGATCCGGAGACATGCATGATCGCATGGACGGTCGAGCTTGAGGGGGGCTGTACGCGCGAGGACATCGAGGATGTCTTCATGTTCGTCCGCGATGAGATGAAGCTTGCGATCACGCCGCTCGGCTTGGCGGGATCGGCGGATGCGAAGCGTCCCGCGAGCGCGGAGATCGACGCAGTGGCTGCGGCGGCGCCCGCTGTCCCTGCCGTTGCGAAAGAGTTGCAGCCCGCCCTGACGGAGCGTGCCACTGGCGAGCGGAGCGAGGGCGCCCGTCGCGGTGAGGACAAGACCTCGACCGTCCGCGTCCAGGCCGAGCGCCTGGACGAGTTGATGGATCGCGTGGGCGAACTCGTCATTGCGCAGGCGCGGCTCAGCCAGCTCGCGCATTCCGGAACGGATCTCGCGATCAAATCGATAGCCGAGGAAATCGAGCGCCTGGCGTCCGGCTTGCGCGATTCGACCATGGGGGTGCGCATGGTGCCGATGGGCTCGCTCTTCGGCCGCTTCCGTCGCCTTGTCCACGACCTCTCGCGCGATCTCGGCAAGCCCGTCGATTTCGTGACGGTCGGCGAGGATACCGAGCTCGACAAGACCATGATCGAGCGTCTTGCCGATCCTTTGGTCCACCTCATCCGCAACGCGATCGACCACGGCATCGAAGCGCCTGCGGCTCGCGCCGGCACCACCAAGTCGCCGACGGGGCGGATCGAACTCGCCGCGCGCTATGTCGGGGCGCAGGTGCTCGTCACGGTGCAGGATGACGGCGCCGGGCTCGACGCGGCCCGCATCCGCGCCAAGGCCGAAGAACAGGGATTGATCGCGGCCGGGACGCCCCTGAGCGAACACGAGATCCATCAGTTCCTGTTCCATCCCGGCTTCTCCACTGCCCGGACGATCTCCGCGCTGTCGGGGCGCGGCGTCGGCATGGATGTGGTCAAACGCACGATCGAGGCCATGCGGGGCACGATCGATCTCGCCACCGTGCCTGGCTATGGCAGCACGGTGACGCTGCGGCTGCCGCTGACGCTCGCCATCATCGAGGGCCTGCTGATCCGCGTCGGCGAGGGGCGCTACATCATTCCGCTCTCGGCGGTGGAGGAATGCGTCGAACTGACCGCGGCCGAGGACGCTCGGGCGCGCGGACGCAACTTCCTGAACGTGCGCGGCGACCTGGTGCCCTTCCTGCGGCTGCGCGATCTCTTCGAGGCCGACGGCGAGGCCGACCCGCATCAGAAGGTCATCATCACCACGATGGGGGATACGCGCGTCGGCCTGGTCGTCGACCAGATCATCGGCAGCCACCAGACGGTGATCAAGTCGCTGTCCAAGCTTCACTCCGATGTCACGATGTTCTCGGGCGCCACCATCCTTGGCGATGGTTCCGCTGCCCTCATTCTCGACGTCGCCCAACTTGTTTCGCTCGGCCAGAGCCGCGCCGAGACCGAAAAGACACCGGAGGCGGCGTGATGCAGATTCAGACGCAAGGCGGCGCCGGCCACGGCCCTCACACGGCAGCGGAGACGCGGCTTCAGGTCCTGATGATCGGGCTCGGCAGCGAGATCTTCGCGATCGAGGCCGACATGGTACGCGAGATCATCGACCCGGTTCCCGTCACCCGGGTTGCGGGCGCGCGCGCCTTTCTGCCGGCTCTCATCAATGTGCGCGGCAATGTCATCCCCTTGGCGGATCTGCGCCTGCGCTTCGGCATGGCGCGACGAACCGACACCGCCGACACCCGCATCGTTGTCGTGGAGATCGAGATCGACGGTGATCCCGTTGCGCTCGGGATCATGGCCGACAAGGTCTACGAGGTCACGGAGATTTCAACCGCCCAGATCCAGCAGACACCGCGTCTGGGAATGCACTGGCGGCCGGAATTCATCCGGTTCATCACCAAATGGAACGACGAATTCGTCATCGTTCCCGATCTCGAGAAAATTCTGAGCTGAAGCGCTACCCATCCAGCGCAAGACACCCTTCACGTTGCTTATCGGGGACTGACTATGAGATTGACGATCAAGACTAAACTGGCCGGTGCCTTCGGCATGGTCATTGCCCTGTCCATGGTGGCAGGCGGACTTTCCTATCAGAGGCTGTCCGACATGTCCGAGACGCAGGACGTGCTGATCAATTGGACCAACCGGCTGGACCAGATCAGCGACGTTCGCAGCATGATGAACAGGTCGGTTCGCTCGGAAAAGAATGCCGTCATGGCGGCAACCGACAAGGAAACGCTCGCTCATGCGGCGAGTGCCGTCCAGAACCGCCTCGACGCCGTGAAGCTGAAGGAGCGGATCCAGGCTCAGGCCAGCGACGACGGCAAGCGCCGCTGGGAGGCTCTGACGCCGAAGATCAATCGCTTCTTCGCGGCGCAGGACGAGGTCATCCGCAACGCCAAGCTGAACTCGAACAATCGTGCTGCGGAACTCTGGATCAGCGAGATGACGCCGCTCATCCAGGGCGTGACGGTCGCCTCGACGGCGCTCCTGAGCGAGCTCGCCAAACCGTCCGCTTCGCCCGAGGCGCTGCGGCTGGCTCTCGATTTCCAGTCGGTGCGGCTGGAATGGCTGCGCTTGACGCGGTCGATCGGGCAGCTGTTCGGCGCGACGACCGTTGCCGATGTCGAGAAGCTGCAAAAATCTGCCGAAGTGCAGGCTCGCGACGTTCGCGCTGCGCTCGCCAAGACTGCGGCCCCCATCGCGGAGCAGGGAGTGTCGCCGGCAAACATGCTTGCCGCCTTCGACAAGGGTATCGATTCGGCGCTTCGGATCGCAGCCGTCGCGGGCGAGGCGGGAAACATCAAGGCCAGCACGATCTCGATGGGCGAAGGCAGCGAAGCCGTCACCGAGATGATGGCGGGGCTCGATGAGTATACCGACTTCATCAAGCAGTCCGCCGCGGCGGCGGCCAAGGAAGCAAGCGAACAGGCGGCCTTCGCCAAGACGCTGCTCATCGGCATCATTCTGGGCTCGCTGCTGATCGCCATCATCGCCGCCACCTGGATCGCCCTTGCGATCAGCCGCGGCCTGTCGAGCGCGGTCGGTCTCGCCAATGCGGTTGCGATCGGCGACCTCGGACAGTCGATCTCGGTGAAGAGCAAGGATGAGATCGGCGATCTCGTCACCGCGCTGAACACGATGACGGCAAATCTCAACGACACGGCCGCTGTCGCCAACGCGATCTCCAATGGTGACCTCACGGTCGAGGCCAAGAGGCTGTCGGAGAAGGACACGCTCGGCATCGCTCTCGAGAACATGGTCGAGAAGCTGCGTGATGTCGTCGGGCAGGTGACGAGTGCTGCCGAGAACATGTCTTCGGGCAGCCAGGAACTGTCGGCCAGCGCCGAACAGCTCTCGCAAGGCTCGACCGAGCAGGCCTCTTCGACCGAGGAAGCCTCCTCATCGATGGAGGAGATGGCGGCCAATGTGAAGCAGAACGCCGAGAATGCCAGCCAGACGGAGAAGATGGCCTCGCAGTCGGCGAAGGATGCCGAAGCGAGCGGCGTTGCCGTCGGCAAGGCGGTCGACGCGATGCAGACCATTGCCGCCAAGATCAACATCGTCCAGGAGATCGCCCGTCAGACCGATCTGCTGGCGCTGAACGCGGCGGTCGAGGCAGCCCGTGCCGGCGAGCATGGCAAGGGCTTCGCGGTGGTCGCCTCGGAAGTGCGCAAGCTCGCCGAGCGCAGCCAGGCGGCTGCGGCGGAAATCGGGACGCTGTCGGCCGATACGGTCAAGGTCGCGCAGGAAGCCGGCTCCATGCTGGCCAGGCTGGTGCCTGATATCAAGAAGACCGCCGAGCTGGTCGAGGAGATCACCTCCGCCAGCCGCGAGCAGGATGTCGGCGCTGCCCAGATCAATCAGGCGATCCAGCAGCTCGACAAGGTGACGCAGCAGAACGCAGCCGCCTCCGAACAGGTCTCCGCGACCTCCGAGGAGCTCTCGGCTCAGGCCGAGACGCTGCAGGCCACGATCGCCTTCTTCCGGCTCGATGAAGGCAGCACGCGCAAGAACAGTCAGCGCCCGGTTGGTGTCGACAGGGCGGTCACCCAGCTGCGCGGCAAGGCCACGGCCATGGCGACGGCGATCCAGCCGAAGAAGGCGCCTGTCTCCGGGTTGCGCCCGGCCAAGAAGGTCGTCAATGGCGGCTTCGCCTTTGACATAGATGGCGGCGAGGATCAGCACGACGCCGCGTTCCACCGCGCCTGAGCGGATACCGGCCCCGCCCAGGAGGCGGGGCCGGTCCTGCTGCCCTCCAATCCGCCTGGTTCCCTAGCCGCATCGCGAGTCTTCCATGGCCGACACCGCCCAATACCTGACCCTTGGCATCGATCAGGAGCTCTTCGGCATCGATATCCGCAATGTCCGCGAGATTCTCGACATGCGCCCGATATCGAAGCTGCCACATGCGCCGGCCTTCCTGCTCGGCATGATCGATGTCCGCGGCGCCGGCTACCCGATCGTCGATCTGCGGACCAAGCTCGGGCTGCCGCGCACGGAGCCGACCGACGCGACGCGCATCATCATTCTGGATGTGCCGGTCAAGGGCCGGACGCTGGGCGTCGGCTTCGTCGCCGATCGGGTCTTCGAGGTCACGGGTCTCGACGCCGACCAGACCGAAGCCGCTCCCGATGTCGGCGGTCGCTGGCAGTCGAACTACATCGCCGGGATCGGGCGCAAGGGTGAAGCCTTCATCGTCGTCTTCGATCTCGAGCGCCTGATGGAAGCCGACGGCCTCCCCCTGACCGATCTCGCCGCCGGTAAGGCAGCCTGAGACCGATGGGGCCAACGATGTCGCATTCCTCGGACTATCTGGCTGACAAGCATTTCTCGGCCATCGCCGCGATCATCGAGAGCCGCGTTGGCATCAAGTTGCCGCCGACGAAGCGCACCATGGTCGAGGGGAGGCTGCGCAAGCGCGCCCGCGCGCTTGGCCTGGCGGGGGTGTCCGGCTACGGCGCCCATCTGTTCGAGCGCGGCGGACTCGACGACGAGCTTGTTCACCTGATCGATTGCGTGACCACCAACAAGACCGATTTCTTTCGCGAGCCGAGCCATTTCGAGTTTTTGCGCAATGTCGCCGTGCCGCAGCTGCTGCGGCGGCATGGCTCGCTTCCGGCTGGCCTGAAGGTCTGGAGCGCTGCCTGCTCGACAGGGGCGGAAGCCTATACGGTTGCGATGGTGCTGCAGGACCTGGTGAATGCCGCCAGACCGATCCGCTTCTCGATCCTGGGTACCGACATCTCGACGGAGGTCCTGCGCGAGGCGAGAGCGGCCATCTATCCGCGCCCCTTCGTCGCTCCGGTGCCGCTGGCCCTGCAGCAGCGCTATCTCATGAGATCGAAGGATCCGCGGCAGGACGTCGTCAGGGTCACGCCGGAGCTGCGCCGAAAGGTCCATTTCGAGCGCCTGAACCTGATGGATGAGAGCTATCCATTCGACCGGGACGTCGACGTCATTTTCTGCCGCAACGTGCTGATCTATTTCGACGGGCCGACTCAGAGGGCCGTCATCGAACGCCTCGTGTCGCATCTGCGCCCCGGCGGCTACCTGATGCTTGGCCATTCCGAATCGATGGCGGGCAGTGGCATTGCCGGACTGCAGCAGGTCGTCCCGACCGTCTATCAGGCCGATCCCGCCGCGCCCAGGATGTCAGCAGCATGACCCGCCCACCGATCCGCGTGCTCATCGTCGACGATTCCGCCTCGGTGCGCCAGGTCCTCAGTTCGATCCTGAACGACGATCCGGGCATCGAGGTGATGGGAACGGCGGCCGATGCCTTTGCCGCCGTGCGCCGCCTGCAGAACGAATTGCCCGATGTCATGATCCTCGACATCGAGATGCCGGGCATGGACGGGCTCACCTTCCTGCGCAAGATCATGGCGCAGCGGCCGATCCCGGTGATCATCTGCTCGACCTTGACCGAGGCGGGATCGCGGGCGCTGTTCGATGCGCTCGAAGCCGGCGCGGTCGACGTGCTGCCAAAGCCGCGTATCGACACGCGCAACGCCCTGATCGAGACGGCTGACCGGCTCAGGCACTCCGTCAGGGCGGCCGCGCAGGCGCGGCTGCGCCCCAGGCAGGCCCGCCTGCCCGTCGAGAAGAAGCTGACTGCGGATGTCATCATGCCGCCACCGGTCCCGGGACGTGTCCGTAGCGAGACGGATCGCATCGTCTGCATCGGGATTTCGACCGGGGGGACCGAGACCCTGCGGGAGGTTCTCACCGCCCTGCCGGTCACATGCCCCGGCATTGCGGTGGTGCAGCACATGCCCGAAAAGTTCACCGCCGCCTTTGCCCGGCGGCTGAACGGCATTTGCGCGGTCGAGGTCAAGGAGGCCGAGGATGGCGACGAGCTTCGCGCCGGCCGCGTCCTGATTGCGCCGGGAAATCGTCACATGCTCCTGCAGCGCTCCGGCACGCAGTATCGCGTCGCCATCAAGGACGGCCCGCATGTCTCGCGTCACCGCCCGTCCGTCGATGTGCTGTTCCGCTCGGCGGCCCAGTATGCCGGTGCCAACGCACTCGGCCTGATCATGACCGGCATGGGCGACGACGGTGCCCGCGGGCTGCTCGAAATGCGCAAGGCCGGCGCGCACACGCTCGCGCAGGACGAGGAGAGTTGCGTCGTCTTCGGCATGCCGAAGGAAGCCATCGAGCTTGGCGCAGCCCAGCGCGTGGTCGGCCTTGCGCGGGTCCCGCAGGAAATCATGGCCTGGCCGCATCTCGGGCGCGGCGGGGCAGGCGAGATCGCCCAAACCGCCTGAGGGCTGAATCGCAATGCGTTGGGGGCAGAATGTTCCGGAATAACGAAGGACTACCGAGGTTGATCCAGTCGCTCGATGCGAATGCGCGCGCGATCGATGTGACCTTCGCCACGGCCGGGCAGCAGCTTGGCGAGGGCCTGACGCTGTTCCAGGCACTGAACGAGCAGCTCGCGGCCTTGTCGAGCGAACTCGCAGGCAGCGAGATCGAACAGGCCCGTACGGCGCTGCATCGTCTCGCCGGCGAGCTGCGCACGCTGAACGACGACCTTTCCGCCGAAACCAGCGCGCTTCAGGATCTGTCGATTCACAGCCACAACGCCTCTCAGGCCCTGGAACGGCTGCTCGAGCATATGCGGCTCATCACCATCCTCGCACGCAGCGCGCGGATCGAGGCGATCTCCATTCCGATGGTCGGGAGCGATTTCGGCGACTTCGCCGGCGAGATCGGCACGCTGACTACGCAGGCCCAACGCACGATCGAGCGCTGCGCGCGCGACCAGGCGCAGCTCTGCAGCCTTCTTGATTCCGCACTGACGGCGCAGCGCGAATTCGAAGGACGCTATGGCAGATCCCTGGCAGCCCTGGCGGGCAAGCTCGGCCAGACGCTGGCGGAGGTCATCGAGCGCCAGAGCCGCAGCGTCGCGCTGACGGAAGAGGCTGCCGCGATCTCGGGCCGCATCACATTGGCGACCGGAGGCGCCATCATCGCTCTCCAGTCCGGTGACAGTATGCGCCAGAGGCTGGAGCATGCCATTTCCGGGCTGCGCCTGGGTGAGGCGCCGGGAGCGGTCGGCGACGAGGACGGCGAGACACGCGCCGCCTGTGTCAACGTGCTGCTCCGGCTTCAGTCGGCGCAGCTTGAAGCAGCGTCAGGAGCGCTCGGTCCCGATGTCGAAGAGATCAACAGCGCGCTGATCCTGCTCGACCGCGAGACCACGCAGCTGATCGATCTCGTCAGGTCGCTCTATCGCGGCGGCAATGGCGGGGCCGCATCCTTCCTGGTGGAGCTGGAGGCTGACCTCGCCGAGGCCTCAGTGCTGCTGGGCCGATGCGACATCGCCCGTGCGGGCGTCGATCGCGTCACCGAAGCGGTGGCGAGCGTTCTCGACACCTGCCAGGGCACGGTCGAGGCGCTTGCTGCGACCGCTGCGAATATCGTCCTGATCGGCATGAATGCAGGGCTGCGCGCGGCTCGTATCGGCACCGGTGGGCGCAGTCTCGTGGTGATTGCGCAGGAGTTGAAGTTCGCGGCCGATCAAGTGTCGACCGATTCGCGCAAGCTGACTCCAGCCTTCACGCAGATGCAGGCCGCCTCATCGGTGCTCAAATGCGAGGGGAGGCTCGACGCTGCCTATTTCGCCTCGCGCGACCTGACGATGCGCAGCTCGCTCGCAACCATGCGCCATAGCGGCGACCGGCTCGGTGCGAGCCTGGACGAGCTGCTGCGGGAGGGAGAACGGTTCGGCGCCGTGATCGAGCAGGCCGGATTGTCCTTCTCGAGCACCGGAGCCATGCGTGATCTCATCACGGGGGCGGCGCATGAACTGCTGCGCGCTGCCGGCGCACAACTGCCGGAGACGCATCTGCGCGCGCGGGTCGGGGATTTCATCGAGCAGGAAATCTGGCCGAACTACACCATGGCGGCGGAACGCCAGATCCATACCGCCGTGCTCGAGGCTTGCGGGGTAGTGACCGGGGCGCGTGCGCCGGTCGCCGTGCCTGCAGAAGCGGATGTCGATGAATTCCTGTTCTGAGCCTGTGCGATCCGGCGCCCCCTGGCGCCATTCAGGCGGGGGGCGTCGGCATTAAGTGCAGGTTTACTGACTTTGTTCTTTTCGCTCAAAAGTTGAGCGTTGACCGGAGCCCTTCACGATTATTGGGCTCCCGCCCGCCTAACAAGACAGCCGCTTACCTTGGAGAAACGTGGCATGCGTCTGGGCGGTTGGGGATTTGTTAAACGGGGCATCGCGGCCGCGCTGGCCGGCCTGATGGCCGGCCTGATGGCCGGGGTGATGCCGGTTCAGGCCTGCACGAATATACTTCTGATGGCGGCGGATGGAACGCCGGTCTATGGCCGCACGCTGGAATACGCGATCGAGACCCAGTCCGATGTCGTCGTCGTGCCGCGCAACTACGAGTTCGTCGGGACGCGCCCGAGCAATGTGCCCGGCATCAAATGGACGGCGCGTTATGCCTTTGTCGGCGTCATGAGCTTCGGCCAGCCCTTCGTCTCGGACGGCATGAACGAGAAGGGGCTCGCCGGTGGCGCGCTCTATTTCCCCGATTTCGCCAGCTATACGCCGCCTGAGAAGGCCGATGGGCGCACCGCGCTGGCACCGTGGGAGTTCCTGAGCTGGGTGCTGTCGAATTTCTCGACTGTTGCCGAGGTGAAGGCGGCGCTCGACAAGACTGCGATCATCGATCTGCCTGCGCCGATCGTGAACTTCACCTTGCCCTTCCATTTTCCGATCCATGATGCGACCGGCGCCTCGATCGTCATCGAGCCGATCGACGGGAAGCTGAAGGTCTATGACAACCCGATGGGCGTCCTGACCAATTCGCCGCCCTTCGACTGGCACCTCAACAACATCCGAAACTATGTGAAGATGTCGCCGGTCTCGGCCGACCCATTGAAGATCGGTGGGAAGACGTTTGCGCCGTTCGGTCAGGGCTCCGGCTTGCTCGGCATCCCGGGCGACCCGACGCCGCCCTCGCGCTTCATTCGTGCGCTCGGCTATGCCGCGTCGGCGAAGCAGCTTGCCGATGGTCCGCAGACCGTGCGCCTTGTCGAGCACATCATGAACAATTTCGATATCCCGATCGGCTTCATCGACTCGGCTGCGAAGGGCGGTGAGCTCGAATACACCCAGTGGACCTCGGTCGCCGACCTGCGGGCCAAGAAATACTACATCAAGGGCTACAAGGATCAGGTCCTGCGTGCGGTCGATCTGAACAGCTTCGATCTGGATGCGAAGGCCCTGCGGGTTGCGCCGTTCAAGATCAACCTGACGCCGCCGGCGCTCGAATTCGCCAAGTAGCAGGCGGGAACGAGCAGGCAGGAAAGTTCGGACCTTCGGCCCGCTGCATAAGCCGGCGGCCCGAAGGGGGAGGCCTGCAAGCTGAAACTCTGAACGGCCGCGCTGGCAAGACCGGCGCGGCCGTTCGTCTATTGGCTATCGAGACGCGGTGAGGGGGAGTGACACCGTGAGCAGACCCACCGTCCCGCGCGCCCTGTTCTCCACGCTGAACTCGCGCAGCACCTTGATGCGCGCCGAGATCGGCGTTTTGCCGATCTCGAAATTATACGCGATCGTTCCACCCAGGGCCGTGGTCCGTCCCTTGTAGGCGCCGAGTTGGGCGCCGGCGCCGCTGTCACCCGTAACCTGCTGATAGTGGTAGCCGATGATGCCGGCCGAAATCGCGCTGGTGATAGCCTTCGACGCGGCCCATTCGACGTGAAACTCGGTACCTGTCCGGTAGTCCGTCGCGTGATTGGTGCCGTTGAAGGTCACGCCGACCGCTGTGGAGAGGTCAATGCCCGTTTCCGGATCGAACCAGGTCAGGGCGCCGGAGAGATCGCTCGCCCAGCGATGAAAGGCGAGGTTGGCGAGCTGCCCATTGCGATAGTCGCCGACTGGCACATTGACGAGCGCCGTCGTGCTCCAGTGGAACTTGCCGGAATGCCATCCCAATGTGGCGGACAGGACGGGGTCGCCGACGATGGTCGCCTTGTCGCGGAGCGAGCGTCCGACGACCGTGTTCGTGCGCGGCGAATCGAGTTCGACGCCTGCCGAGACCGCGACACGCCCGACGGGCAGGACGGCGCCCACCGCCAGATTGCCGCCAAAGGCCTGCCACGGCGTCACCCAGGTGCCATTCAGGAAGTCGGCACGCGCCTGACTGCGCACATTCGCGATGACCCTGCCGCCCGTCGGAAGCGATTTCCGCGCATCGAGCTTGGCGTCGTAGGAATAGGTGTCGCTTTCGAAATAGAATCCGGGCGGAGGCAGATATCCCGCCATCGGCCCGCGACCGCCGAGGAGATAGAAACCGGTGCCATTCTCTGCCGCCTGTGCCGCATGGGGCGCCAGGCTCCAGCAGGCTGCCACACCGGCCGCGACAAGCGCGCGCGCCGTCCTCAACCCAAGCGCTGTGCGCTTGGCTTCCCCTCGAAGCATAGTCCCGTCGCCCCTCAACATGCGGCAATGCCGCTCGTCAGCCGAATCAATGACGCGACGTTAGGGCGTTTCCCGTCGTGATGGATATGCGGGGCACGATCTCTCGACGGGTTTTGCTCCGCTTACGGCGCCGTGAGGAGATGAAGGGCTGCAGAGCGTAGACGAAGCGTGCTCCGGCCATGACAGTCTCATCGTCGGACGGCGCTGTGCCCCTGATCCGCGGTTGCACCGGGACGTTGGCGGCGTTGGCGATGGTCTCGAAATGGATGCTGATGGCAGCGTCACGGTGCAGCCGCGCGCGACCTTGAAGAGGTCGGCGGGCGCCCGGATCATCATGTCGTCATACCCCCTCTTGGTAGCGAGGGGGGGTGGTCTTGCAATCGACCTTTGTAGAGCCGCCTGCTGAAGGCAGTCGGCCACAAGTCTTTACAAAACCAAACTCTTCGGCGCCGAAGCGATAAAGAGTGGTGCCCAGGAGAGGACTCGAACCTCCACGCCCTTGCGAGCGCCAGCACCTGAAGCTGGTGCGTCTACCAATTCCGCCACCTGGGCAACGGCGGTTCGTTTACGGGGGCGGATGGAGGCTGTCAACGGCCTGTCGAGTGCTCAAAGACCCCTAAGTTTCCTAACGCGCCAGAAGCCTGCCGCTGACGCACTTCTACACCGTTCAAATACCACACCGTCAAGAGGCCGCTGAGGGGTCCTTGGGGCTATCCCGGATGAGCAGGTTTACTCCTCGACCCACGCCCACAAGGTTCGCTGTCGAAAGCCAGCATCAGGCGCATAAGAGGCCTTCGTCGGTAAGCCTTGGGAAATATATCGTTCGGCCCTCTTAAAACAGTTGGATTGGTCCAATGGCATCGCCTATCCAACAGGGGTAATTTATGAACCACGCAAGTAATCACGACCTCTCTGATGAGGACGCAATCGCTCTCAAGAAGTGCATGCCCATCATTGAGGCCTTCAGGAAGGTCGATCAGCGGATAACGTCTTCGTATATGGCAGCATTCCTTGCCGTTGTTCTCCAGTCCGGTAAGGGCCCCTACGGCCTATGCTCAGGTGCTGGGCACCATTCAGCCTGTGATGTCGAGACTACTCCTTGAGATCGGGCCCAAGGCCCGCGTCAAAGACGAGCCTCTCGGTCTGGTTGATAGGGACGTCTCGGCTCACAGCTTGAGGGATCATGAGTATCTTCTGACACCTAAGGGGCATAAGCTCATGGCCGATCTGCTTGAAATCTTGGCGGCGCACTAAAGCATTGGACTACTTCTGTGGCATGTACCTCCCGAAGGCTATGCCATTCAGTAGCAACGACCTTGGGTTCTGCGGAGCCCTAATGCCGCGGGGGCCGGACCGCCCTAGCTGGAGTGACGACAGATTGGAGGCGGATAGTGAGATCGGAAGTGCTAGCCGCAATGGCAAACGATGAGTTGATGGCAGAGTGTGTCGAGGCGGCCGCAAACCCGACCCACGACCCCGAAGGAAACCAAGCTCTAGTGGAAGAGGCAAGGTGGCGCGGGTCCAATCGGGCGCTGGAACCTGAATTGGTTCAGATGATCGAGGCCGCTCTCCCTCCGATCTCCGTAAGAAAGATGATCCTCGCGAAGTCCACTGGATCGTGCTCTCGGTCGACTGGGTTGCTTCTAGCACTTCGCGCAAAGGTCGCGGCCCGACGCCATCAATACCTATTCCACGGGACATTGAAGAGCCGCTTGGTCAACATCGCGCGAGAAGGGCTCATTCCAGCGCGGCACCCGAAGAGTTGGGGTCAAAAATCGTACATGGAACATGCTGCAAGCGGTGTTTTCTTCACCGTGAACTGGCGCTCGGCGGCCAATTGGATTGGGGCATCGACGTTCGTCAACGGTGCCATCATTCGCCTGCCAGCAGCCGGACTAGAGGTCGAAGAGGATCGCGTCGCTACGTCGCCGGATTGTGTCGTTGCGCGTGGCCAAGCTGTTGATGTTACAGATGCGCAGGTGCTCTTACACCCCTACACCGTCACGAGCTCCTGGGTAACGCTATCGAAGGCTATCGAACTCGGCCGGCAGCAGAGGGGGGCCACGAGCACCCAGAAATCAACGGCTCTGCTTGGTAAGGCCTAACAACACCACGAGACCTTTAGCCCCTTTTTTGAAGCCCCAATGTTTCGTTTGGGGATCGAATTGCTCGCTGGAGGGACCCAAAAGGGGACTCTAAGTCCTCGCGTGCCCAAGAGGGCCCCTGAGCCGCGCCGTGGTCAGCCTGAGCCTAGCGCAAGGCCAGCGCACCGAGGCGAGCATACGTCCTCAGATACCTCAGGGCATTCGGACATTAAGCGCCTAGGCCGTGGCCTTTCTCCAGCACGCAAGAGACGCTACCCTCGGCGGATAGGCGGCGACGAATGACGAGCGAGGGAACACGAAGGCGTTGAGCCGGTTAGGCCATGATGGACCCTCTTTCGATCACTACCATGGACGAATACGGCGCTGCCTTAGAAGAGATGCAGAGCCTCTCAAAGGTGGCGAGGACTCACACGGAGGAAGCGCGGCTCAAGGAATTGATGACGGCGATGGCCGTTTGGGACGCCAAAAATGCGGCCGCTTTCGCCGAAGCTTACAAATTGCTCGACGGACGCCGCAGATAATAGGCTGTGGCCTTCTCAATCACGCGAGAGACACCGGCAGGGGTCCATGTGGTCAGCCCTCGTGCTGTGGGGACGCGACGGGCCGTAAGCTCTCTTGCGATGCCGCCAAGGGACGCGATGCCTGAGGTCTTAAGCTCCTCAATGATGGGGAGGATGTGAGATGCCCGGTCCTTGGCCTTGGCTCCCCTGACGACCGCAGAGACCTTGCGGGCCTCGTGATCGATCACAGCGCCACGATTGCCACCTAGCTTTGTTCCGCGAGCCTTAGCAGCCGCAAGGGCAGCCTTGGTCCTCTGAGAGATCATGGACGCCTCGTGCTCAGCCACAGCAGCAAGGATGTGGATCGTGAGACGGTTGGCCTGAGGGAAGTCCACAGCGATGAACTCGACGCCGCTTTCCATGAGATTGCTGACGAAGGCGACGTTGCGGGCCAGTCGGTCCAGCTTGGCGATGATCAGCTTAGCCCCGTAGAGCTTGGCGGCACTGATGGCCTTATGAAGCTCGGGACGCCCGTTGTCCTTGCCGCTCTCAACCTCGGTGAACTCAGCGGCCAGGGACCATTGGCCTCCATTAAGATGCTGGCGAACGGCTTCCACCTGAGCCTCAAGGCCAAGACCACTCCTGCCCTGCTTGTCTGTGGAAACCCGGTAGTAGGCAACGAAGCGACCATTGGCCATGTGTGTCTCGTTTATGTCTACGAACATTGACACAAATGATATGGAATCAGCGAGCTTTGTCAACGAGCGATCATCCGAAACCATGTTGGGGAAATGGACCTCCCACTGACTATCCCTGAGGCAACGCTGCCGCTAGCGTCGCCTAGGCTAAAGGGGGGGGGCAGGTCGGCATGAAGGCAATTATCGCAGCGCTCGCGATCATTCTCGCGTCCGGCACTGTTCAAGCACAAAGCGTTCCGCTTCTTGACGAGGCACCATCCACATACATCCGCGCCCGCAACAATGCGTATAAGCAACATCAAAAGGCGGGAATGGCAGGGCTTCGAGATTCCGTACTGCAGTGCTACAGCATATTCGAAAGAAAGAAGGAATTAAGGACAGCTCAATATTGCTACGCCCTACATCTTTCATCGATCATGATCGATAAGGATGTGATGAAGGTAATAGGTTCAGATAAATCAACCGTAGGATTTAGCCAGAGAGACCTATTAGATACGGGCGATAGAGCTATGGTGACGCTTGGCTATAATAGGGAACAACGAAACATGATGTTAGTGTTGTGGTTGCACGGCATGCTCACAAAGTCCTGATAGCTTGGAAAAGAGGACCTCAGTGAGATACCCAAAGATGTAGTCACCCATGTTCGCATCATGCGACGGCTTGCTTCAATCGTCAGCCACGAGCGCAGTAACCAAATTCACTAACTACGTKGCCGCCATTACCTCTCGCACCCGTGAGCGAATGCGTGAATTGCCGCCTGTCGGGCGAGAGCGCGAAAGCCTCGTTGGCTATTGGCTCCCAAGCAGATACCTCGCCATTGATCGAGCCACGAACAACGATGGCGAACGGTGAGGAGCAGGTGCTTCCAGAGCAGCGTCGGACCCTGCCCTTACCCGCCTGCGCATCGATCTCGAAGAACCATTGATTCGGGGCTACATCATTCAGATGCTTGCAGCCTCGCTCCTGCTCGCACATTTGACGCGATTGCTGAACACAGGAGAGTGATTCCGGCGCAGCGAATGCCACGGTTGGAAAACCCACAGCCGCTATAATGGCGGCGCACGCAAACGACTTAAGCTGAACCACGATATGCCCCATACCCGCCTTGGGAACTGCTTGCGTGTTTGGCCCGCTCCAGTCAAGCGCCCTCAGAAGTTCCCTTGCGTCTTCAGAGGCTTAAGCCCTGCAAGTTGATTTTTGGTGACACATTAGAGAGGGTACGTCCTCCGCAAGACTCGCCTCGGGCGATGCAGTCCCACCTTGAAGGTGCATTTCAGGGCGCCGAAAGTTCCCCTGATTCCATGGCGTTCTCAAAAGCTTAGGGGTCTTAAGGCCGCTCGTTGCCCACCTATAGACAGATGTCCTCCCTTGATCACGCTCCGGGTCGCTCGCGGCGGATAAGCTTTCATTGGCCCTTTGGGCTGAGGCCTGGGCATCATTAGAAGCATGAGGCCTTGGTGAGCAGGCTGAGCTTGCGGGCTCCCAGGACCGCATGCGCCGAGTGGGGAAACCCTCGATTTGAGGCGGCTTTCAGGGCCCTGGAAAATGTTTGGCTGATTTCCCTTCGTCATCAAGCGCTTGAGGCCCTTTAGGTTCGTATTTGCCTCCCTATAGAGAGGTTCGCCTCCCCAAGACCGCCAAGAGGCACCCACGACCTCAGGGGGCTCGCGAGCAATCGCAGGCTCTTTTTTGTTGTCGCGAAGTCGCCGGGGGGACCTGAGCGAAGAGCCTACCCCACAACTAACGAAACACTGGAGAAGACAATAAGACTATAAATGACACTGATACCTTAGGCATGAGGTTAGCATGAGAGCCGCATACAGGGAATAGTGACCACAAAAGATAAGCAAACCTATGGTCATCTTGGAGAAATCCAAGGGTCTCTTTCTTTATGAACAGAGATATGATAACGATCATGATCATTAAACGCTTCAGGGACCCACACGGTATCGATTAGAACAGATCGCGCCGTTCTATGAGTTCTATGTGCGAGCCAATGGACGGAGCCGAGAGCGCCTTAAGCAGGCTCAGGACAAAGCATCACAGAACCTGGGAGGAACACAAAGCAATGCATGGCTTCTAGATTAGCTTCCGAAGAGCTATCTACATGGTGCAATTCACAAAAATTGATAGCCACTAGACCACAGATACCAATGTCGCTCCAGTTCTATGCCATTCAAAACTGGAGTCAAAATCTAGAACGCATGGAATTTCAATGGCTTATAAGGCCATTTGTTAAAAGAAGAGGTAGTTACTTTCTACCTTCACAAGGCCCATGCACCAAACACTAAAGGACCAATAATTGATTACCGTTATCGACTCCATTATGGGGTCTGGAAAGACTAACTTCATGATCAAATACATGAAGGCAACGCATACCAATTACCTTGGTGAGAGGTTTAACAATGAGACCATTGAGCGCCCTAAGTTCCTATATGTCGCTCCACTCCTCTCTGAGGTTGATCGTATCACTAAGGAATGTCCTAACCTCAACTTTCGTGACCCTATCCCCGTTCAGGGTAGAAAACTCTATCATCTAGAGAGCCTTGTAGACCAAGGCCAGAATATCTGCACGACTCATGCCCTGTTTAAGATGTTGACTAGGGAGATATGCCGGAAGATCAGAGATAAGGGCTATATCCTTGTGATTGACGAGGCCCTTGAGTGCGTGTCGATCTATGATGATCTTACTGTTGCTGACAGAGCTATCCTCGTCAGTGACAATCGTATCTATGTTGAGCCTAAGACGAACAAGGTCCGATGGAACCATAAGGAAAACAATGACTATAAGGGCAAGTTCGACAAGGTCATGAACCTCTGCGACAATGGAAACCTCGCCATGTCTCGGCAGAAGGTAATGATCTGGGAGTTCCCTACAGAGTTCTTGAGCGCCTTTGAAGACGTGTTTGTTCTGACCTACCTGTTCAGTGGCTCTCTGATGGCATCGTATCTCAAGGCCGAGGGCTTAGAGTATGAGCTGATGACACTGAGCGACACCAAGGAGCTTGTGCCCTGCTCTGATGACGCGGTGTCGAGGCGTAAGAAGGGCAAGCTGCGCAAGCTCATCACGGTTTATGAGGGGCCACTAAACAGGCATGGCAACAGGGTGGGCAAGGCCAACCCGTTCTCATCGACGTGGTTCACAAAGCAGGATGGCACGACCCTCAGCAAGATAAAGGCATCGACTGAGCACTTCTTTAAGTCAGTGGCCAAGACGCAAGCCAATGACAATGCTTGGACCACCTTTACCAAGGCTAAGAGCGCACTAAGAGGCGGTAGGTATCGCAAGGGCTTTATCCCCTGCAATGCTAAGGCCACCAATGACTATAGGCATAAGCGGTCTCTGGCCTACCTGTGCAACATCTTTCACCAGCCTCCTATCGTGGCCTATTTCCAAGAGCGCGGCATAGACGTTGATCAGGACGCCTTTGCTCTCTCTGAGATGGTCCAATGGGTGTGGCGCAGTCAGATCAGGGAGGAGAAGCCGATCACCCTGTACATCCCCTCACAGCGCATGCGGGCTCTGTTCCTCTCGTGGCTGAATGATGAGGATGCCCCCGAGCACACACAGAACCGGCCTCAGAGCCCCAAGGCCACGAGTGAGCGCGCTTCGACCTATGCAGCCGCTGGGCAAGCATAGTCGATAAACCAGAACACCCACAGGAGACTCAGGGATGCCCGTACAGCGGCTTCATGATATTGCATATAGCTAACAGCCAATACGCCTGATGGGCTCTCGTGCGTCTCCTGTTGCCAATACAGATCTACGCAACAATATTGCTCAAAAAGTGTTAAGTTTAAACTATATTGCTTGAAGGGTGTTGCTCGACATTAGCTAACCTCACGACCCCTCCTCACCCGGAGCCATCAGGCGGCCTGTAGTTCTTTGTGATCTCCGAGTTGCCTTGGGAATTTACCGATAGCGAGCGCCATGGCTGCCACAGTCACATCCCCATAATCATCGCCAGCAGTTCGAGGGGCGTGGCCTTGGATCGCATCGACCACACGACTATCCATGCCCACCGAACGGGCCACGGTCTTGAAGCGATGACGCCACCCATGGTTCGGCATAACGCGGGTATCTGTGACCGTCTCTCTCGCAGTCTCCGCTAGGCGGTTCTTGAGGCCCTGGAGCGGCCCTAGAACGTCACCACCCTTCTTCGCTGGGGTGAGGAACAGGTGGCCTGCTCTGCTGCCTCGGGCGAACTCTGGGAAACCCATGGCCACAAGATGCTCATGCAGCACAACGTCCCGAGCCTGATCGGTCTTTACCGTCCCCGCCTCTGGGCTAATATGGATCACCCAGTGGCTCCCAGCTTTGCGTACGTCCTCCTTGCGGAGTTGAGCTAATTCGCCAACGCGAGCGCCTGTGTAGGCGCACAGCCATGGAACCCACCGCTTGGCAGCAAAGGTCTTTGGCTGCTCATTGCCCCGCTGGTGTGCGTCAGCGGCCCTGAGGAGTGCCTGGGCCTCTTCATCGGTAAAGCCCTTCGGACGTGTTGTCCTGCGCTTGCCGAGTTTGATGGTAATGCCCTGTGCTGGGTTGCTCCTGAGGCGTCGATTGCTGACTGCCCAGCCGAACAGGGTCTTGAGGGCCGACAGGTCGCTGTCCTTCACGGTCTTTGCCGAGATGCGCTTCCCTGTGCGGGGATTGATGGATGCCAGCCTGTGGTCCTTGAAGGCCACGACATGCTCAGGGGTCACCTGTGTGGCGTCGTCGTGCCCGAGAAAGCTGACAAGGCCATTTGTGGTACCGTTATAGCTCTCATAGGTGCTGGGCTTTCTGCCCACCGCGCGTGCTTCCTCCCACCAGTCCAAAAGGATGCCTGTGAGCGTGACCTTTGCCTTGGGCTGGGAAGTCGAGGGGGGCACAGGACTCTGGGGTGGCTCCTGAGCGCCTTCAGGCCTCATGGCTGCCCATGGCGCCACAAGCACTCCTTGGGCTTCCTCGGGCTTCACATCGCCATTGCGGATGCACGCGTAGAGGGCTGCAAGCTGACCCACCGCTGCACTGTTGCGGGCGGTTGCCACCGAGCGCTCATGCGTCCTTAGGGAAAACCTCACGACACGCCCAAAGGTGGCGCGAATCATGAGTTCCTGGCCTGACGAATCAGCGGGGAGGGGCAGGACCGTGACGTGTCCCTTCAGGCGCTCCTGAAGGTCGCAGGGAACGTGAGCGCAGAACTGGTGATTTATGCTGTCTGATCGCCTTGTGGGGCGAGGAACGCGAAGGACCATATGCACCGCCCGTCTACACCGGTTGGGCGGCAGATCACTTATGATGCGGAAGGAAACTTGTGCTGTCTCAAGCGCTTAAGGCGCATATGAGAAGCGAGTGGTGCCCAGGAGAGGACTCGAACCTCCACGCCCTTGCGAGCGCCAGCACCTGAAGCTGGTGCGTCTACCAATTCCGCCACCTGGGCAACGGCGGTTCGTTTACGGGGGCGGATGGAGGCTGTCAACGGGGATATCGAGCCGGCATGCGCCTATCTGTGGAATGTTCGCCTTCACAGCGCAGGTTCGATCCACTAGGACAGCGGCAAGTCCTCGGCGGAGCTTGAGAAATATGGCCACCCAGACCCCGTCCTCGCAGCTGATCACGGTTTTCGGCGGCTCCGGCTTCATCGGCCGCCATGTCGTGCGTGCATTGGTCAAGCGCGGATACCGCGTGCGCGTCGCGGTGCGCCGGCCCGATCTCGCCGGTTTCCTGCAGCCGCTCGGCACCGTCGGGCAGATCATGTCGGTGCAGGCGAATCTGCGCTATCCCGATTCGGTTGCTGCTGCGGTGCGTGGCGCGGATGCGGTGATCAACCTCGTCGGCATTCTCCAGGAAGGCGGCCGGCAGAGCTTCTCGGCCGTTCAGGCCAATGGTGCTCGTGCCGTCGCGCAGGCCTGCGCTGCCCACGGCATCACCCGTCTGGTCCAGGTTTCCGCAATTGGCGCCGCGCGTGAATCACGGTCCGCCTACGACCGCAGCAAGGCAGAAGGCGAGGCTGCCGTTCTGTCGTTGGTTCCCTCGGCCATCGTCCTGCGCCCTTCGATCGTCTTTGGGCCGGAGGATTCCTTCTTCAACCGCTTCGCTTCGCTCGCCCGGATGCTGCCTGTCCTGCCCTTGATCGGCGGCGGTGAGACCAAGTTCCAGCCTGTCTTCGTTGGCGATGTCGCCGAGGCTGCGGCGCGCGCCATCGACGGGACGATCACTGGCGGCCGAATCTACGAACTTGGCGGGCCTGAGGTGAAGAGCTTCAAGGAGCTGCTGACCTATGTTTGCGAGGTGACCGGCCGCAAGCGTGTGTTGGCGTCGCTGCCGTTCCCGCTGGCGCGGCTTCAGGCGCGCATTCTGGAAATCGTCAACACCCTGACGCTCGGCTTGCTGCCGGACGAGCTGATGCTGACGCGTGATCAGGTCACGCTGCTCGAGATCGATAATGTCGTCTCGAAGCAGGCGAAGGCGGAGGGGCGTTGCTTCGAGGGAATCGGAATCACCCCGACCTCGGTCGAGGCCATCGTGCCGTCCTATCTCTGGCGTTTCCGCAAGACGGGCCAGTTCGACACAGCCCGCGTCGGCTAGATGTGAGCTCTCAATAGGTTGTCCATCCGGTCCCGAGCGAGGAAGCTGAGGTTGCGAAGCTTCAGTCTCCATCGAAGGAGGACCGGATGAACATCCATAAGAATGCCCGTCTGACGCAGTTGGGTCGAGAGCGGATCGTGCGCATGGCGGCGGCAGGCACGGCCTCTGGCGTGATCGCCAAGGCGGCCCGCGTCAGCCTCAAGACCGTCCATAAATGGATCGCCCGCTTCGCCGCCGAGGGCATGGCCGGGCTGGCGGACCGCTCGTCGCGTCCGCGCCGGCTGCATCGCCCGACGCCGGCAGGCCAGGTCGAGCAGATCATCGCACTGCGGCGCCAGCGGCTGAGCGGCCAGGCCATCGCCAAGCAGGCTCAGGTCTCGCCGGCCACGGTGAGCCGGATCCTGCGACGAGCGCGGCTGAGCCGGATGCGCGACCTCGACCCGGCCGAGCCGGCGCGCCGCTACGAGCGCGCYCKCCCCGGCGAACTGATCCATCTCGACATCAAGAAGCTCAACCGGTTCAGGGAGCCGGGGCATCGCGTCACCGGGGATCGCAGCGCCGGCCGCAGCGTCGGGGCGGGCTGGGAGTTCGCCCATGTCTGCATCGACGATGCCTCCCGGCTCG
>NZ_JBFTKS010000030.1:0-70566 GCF_056396065.1 Allobosea sp. 05T433
GATGCTTAGTAGGCCTCAGGTGGCCTTCGCTACCTGATGCCGGGAATTCCTGCCTGATGCGTTCGGCGTGGGCGGCCGGACAGAGGGAACCCAAGAGGCATCTCCGCGCTCGCTCCTGCGCCGACCGTGCGTCTGCATTCCCCACTCAGCCGCCCAGACGCGAAGGGGTGCGACGTCTGAAAACGAGTCGCTAACCTACGCTGATGCGACCGCAACTTCGTCAGTCTGGTCAGCCGGGATAATGAGAATGTCACGTTCTGCGTCGCGAAGTACTTGCTCGGCCACGCTGCCTATCAAGGCACGCTTTACTCCGCTCTTCTTGCTGGTCCCGAGGACGATAAGATCGCTGCGTTCATCCTGGGCGCTAACCAGGATAGTTTGCGCAGGGCTGCCTTCACGCAGAACGACGCCGCTGGGCGTAGGTGGAATTCCAAGCTCGTTTGTATACGCCTCAAGTCGCTCCGCTGCTTCGACCCGTTCTTTATCCAGGTACGCATTGATCGCTACCGGATCTAGAACAGATCGCTTCATCAGCCCGAGGGCCGGAGCATCAAACGCATGAACGATCTTCACGGCGGACTTGCTGAAGATTCCCATGCGCAAGGCACCCTGGGCTGCCGCCTTCGACGCATCGTCAAAATCGAGCGCGAGGAGAGTTCGTTCATATACAGTTGAAGGGGGCTGGATCGCGACCAAGACTGGAATGCGGCTCCGTCGAATGACACGCTCGACGGTGGTCCCAGTGAAAACGTCCCGGAAGCGGCGGCGATGAGGTCCTAGGACGATCAGGTCGGCGCCGAATTCATCGGCGGCGGACAATATTCCGTTGAACGAGTCATCTACCACGATCTCGAATTTGGCTGACACCCCATCGGCTTCGCAGGTTGATCGAACAGTATCTTCGAGCACGGATATGGCGGCCGATCGCTCCGCTTCGATCATGCGATGAGGCAAATCGCCATCCACGACATGGACAAGCGAAAGTGAAGAACCCAAACGTTTTGCTATGAGCGTGGCCCGTCGTAGCGCCCTGTCCGATCTCGTCGAAAGATCGGTTGCAACGAGGATGCGTTTTAGGGGGCCATCGTTTTTCGCAGTTAGCGTCATGGCTATCTCCAGCCTCCAAATGCAGAGCGAGAACTCGTCAAACAGCGTCGCGCTAACCTAATATGCCTGAGCGGCACAGGATTGCTCAGGCTTCACCATTCTCTTTGGGCAATCGTTCCGCAAGTGAGCGCAGTCCGTTAGCGCCTCAGCGCCAACAATCTAGAGATCGCCGCGGCGGTCGCGCAGGCCATCGGGCCGAAATTACATGCATCGTCGAAGGTCCCTCAGGAGCTACCGAGACCCCCCAATGCTGTCCGTCCTGGGCAACCCCTCAATGTCGGAAGTTGTTGCTGAAGAGACGTGAGACAGGCGCGCGGCCAACTTCGGCTTTCCACCCCTCAGCGACCTTCAGAACGGCTGGTAATGGGTAAGGCCCCTGTATCGCTGGCGGCCAATTCCTGTCGCGGCGCTAATTCCGACGATCGTCATCTGGCTTATGGTGTTCTACTGGGCCGCTCGACTTTAATTCGCGCTGGACACCCTCGGCATTGGTGGCTGGGCGATGAGGGCAGCCGCTGTGCTATCTGCGGCCTCCGTCACGAGACGGGCGTGCGAGAAGCCCCCCTGGCCTGATCGGTTCCCGTCGGACTAAGGGCGAGAATTGGAAAGCGTGATCCTGACCGCGATTGTGATAAGCTAAACATTCGGGAACCCGGCGCGTGGGAGATTCCTATGTTGGCGTTCTCCTTGCTAAGCACTCACGCCGGAATTCGGTTGGAAGGCGATTACACGTCACTGAGGGCGCTTCGTGACGTTGTTCATGACATCAATGAGCGCTCACCCCTGATAAAGGATCGGGAGGGCTTATTCATCGCGCTTGCCTACGACCTCAGAAAAGCTTTCGAGCTGGAGCGAGACGTCATTCGCCCGCCTGCACACTGCAAGGAAATCGGAACCCGATATGGCGTGAATATCCTTTGGCCAGTCTTGCTGCTGCAACATCTAGTGCTGCGATCGTCTCTGGCCTTCATCGATCATGGCCCGCAACACCAAGCCTGCGCGTACATGCTCGAGGCGGTCATTGAAGACGCTTTGGAGGACGATTTCGGCGGCCATGCTGGAGTGATCAGAGAAGCCTGGAAGCAGACTGCAAGCTGCGTCGAATTTTTCGACGACCGCTATTCCGCGCGTTGCGCACTATTCTCGAGCTGGAACGCCGGCGACCGCAAAGGGGGCCTTGCCGATCTCCTTGCTAGCATGTCCCCCATGTTCGACCAGAGCCAGAAACTCAGTCCCTTCCATGGCCTTGTGACGGCGGCGATAATCGCGGCGTGGGAGGGCGCCGAGTGGCCCGATCCGAAATGGTAAGCGGTCTAAATCTGGGCAGGCCCTAAGGAATTTGCCGGATGGCGTCCCGTCTCGGCTATCTGTTGTACTGGGTCGCGTCATGGATCGCCGTGATCGTGATCACCGCTGGAATCGTCGTTTGGCTCTACCTCGCTCGCCCGGACAAAGACCCCATTGGATTGGCAATCGCTGGCACAGGCATCATTATTTGGGTCGCGGCTCGTGCGGTCCGATATTGGCTTGCCGGTCGATAGACGCCGTACGCGAACCGTTCGACTTTATTGGAGCCGAACCGATGCCTGACGAACGCACCGAACTCGCGGTCGAAGCAGCTGCGAGAGCCTTCCATGAGAACGCCCGCGAGAAGCGGCAATTCCAGTGGGAGCAGTCGTCCGAGGAGTGGAGGCGGGACATCCGGGCTTTCGTACGCCCCATGGTCGAGGCCGCCTTACTCGCCTCTGATGCTTTCCTGGCAACCGCAATTCCCAAGACACCAAAGCCAGGAGACATTGGGTGACGGAAGCCAGCATTCACCCGCGAAACTGCTGCCCGGTTGCCCGGTAAGCGGCGAACGTTGGCCCCCACGGGCGGTCCGCGTTTTAATTTCATCGGCGCCGTCGGGAATGTGCCTTCCGGGTCCGCTGACTGTCCCCATCCGGCTGTGTCGCAGATCATCCCGACGCACGAAAACCCAAGCAGGGACCCCCCGTTCCGATCAATCTAGCGAGTTGGAGGAACTGTGTCCGACGCGTAGCGGGGTTTGGCTAATCGCGTACGGTCCTTGCCTAGGCCGGTCGCTTCGAGAAGCCCCTTCCGCTTGGCATCGTAATAGTACCCGGTCCGATAGTAGTGGCCGGCGCGGGCCTGGTCGCGACCGGCCACGAGCCAGGCTCCCCGCAGGTATTTGAGCCCGTAGGTGAGATTGACCTCGGGATCGAGCAACCCCGCTGCCGGGCCGGTGTAACCCATGCTGCGCGCCGTCGCATGCTTGATCTGCATCAATCCAAAATGACCACCGTTCTGGGCGGTTGGGCGAAAGTTGCTCTCGCGCTTGACGATTCGCCGGACCCAATCTGAGGGGAGTTCGTAATGCGCTGACTTCTGTTCGATGATCCGGTCGATGCCCGCGCGCGCTGGGCCGCCTGGTGACCGACGAACAACGGACTGTTCGCTGGAGTAAGCAAGTGGTTTCGCTGCCTCCGCGGAGGCGTCGTCCGTAACGATGCATCCTCCAACTCCGGCAGACAGTAAGGTGATACCGGCTGCAACGAGACGTCTTTGCCACGGCAATCTGACCTCCATCAGCTGATGAACCTGCTCACGGGGATACCAACTCTAGGCTCAACCGAATGTACGCCCACTGGCGGCAGTTCTGCGGCCGACGATCCGAACAGGTGACGTCGCACCTGAATCGTCTCATGCAGCCCAACTTGGATTTCGCGGCTATCATTCTCCCGACAAGTGAGCGTCGTGAAAACCCCGTAGGGCCAGCTTCTAAGGTGGCGTGCAACTACGGGGTCTTCGTCACCCGGCTACCAACCATACTGGGGGGCAGTCGCCGGGGAGCCAGTTGGACCTATGCATCTCCTGCCATCGAAGCGTGTGATGGCACCGTCGTGGGCGATGTCATGGTGATCCCGGAAGACAGCCTGGTCAAGCAAGGACAAGATCATACCTTGCGCCTTCGGACCCGAGCTCTTCGAGGAGACCCTCCTCTAATTAATGGCCTACCTGCGCAGCGGAGCTGTGAACGCCATTATCAACGCAGCCAGGCGCTCCTTCCGGGTGGGCAAGACAAGACAAGCATGGCCGATTTCTGTCCTTGCTTGACCAAGATGCCGATTGTCAGCACCATGCCGCATAGCACGACCTTGCCATGACAATCTCCGGCGGCAGGAAGTGGTGGTAGCGGACAGGCCGACACGAATCCAAGGCTCCCCGGCACCCCCCCTTCCCCGGGTGACACTGCCGGGTGCAGGAGACCCCGTAGCGCCAGGGCTCTCCCAAACTGGTGTCTACGGGGTTTTTCGCCAGATGTGTCAGGCGAAACCGACCGAACGGGATCGCCGCCGACGGAAAGCTGCGGCCTCCGCGGCTAGCGGCGATCATGTTTCGAGGAATGTGCCCCAGGCCGGTATCCCGTCGTTGAAACCGCTCGGCGCGGATCGACCGGCGCTGGAGGGTTCCTTGGGAGCGCAGGCGCACCGACTGGCTCTTGCGACGTGAGGTCGACAATCTCCCTCGTGCCTGCCTTCACCAGTACGGCGGTTGTTGCAATCAGCCTTTGCCTCCAATGTGTTATCGAAAAGCACGGAGACGATATGATTTTGTTCGAACAGCTCGCGTCCCGCATCAAAGGGCCTATGGCCGAGAACGAAGATTGGTGGCACCTCTGCTACGAGACCGACACTAACGAATTCTACGTCGAGCACGAGTGGAGCCACGTCCCCAGTAACGGGGTGCAGCTGAATAGCGGCACCGAAAAGCATGATGCAATGACATGGGTAGGACCGGGCGCCGAGCTCATTCCGAATGCCAGGAACCTGTTGCTGGAGCGGGCGAACGACATGCGAAAAGCTCGAAAGCGCCCCGTGGCATGATCGCAAACGCCCTCGGCCAGATGCGGGGCGGGCTGTAAGGGGAGTTTCCAGGTGGGCCAGATCATCTCAGCAAGTTGCGAGGCTTGCCATCTACAACGCCACGTCGTGATCGGGGGAACTAGGACGGCGTTTCGAGAGCACTCGGCTTGGCCGTGCCACTGCACGAACTGCGTCGACCTTACCTCAGTGAACCTTCAGGTGGTGCCGTACCGTTGTCTCAGATGCGGATCAGAGGCGGTTGTGAAGTACGGCGATCCCGCAATATCCGACGTGTCTGGCCGTACTGTCGCGTCCTGGGATAAGGACACGCTTTCGAGCGGCCTTCATCTTTGTCCCAACTGTGAGAAGCGAACGCTGAGGTTTGGTGATGGTGTTCTCCAGCGGCCCCTTCGCATGTTCGACTAAACCGCGCGGTTTTTCGAGACGGCGGTCCTAGCCGGCGACTGAACCTACAATATTAAGCCATCGATCAACTGGTCGGTTCACTTAGTTTCGCTACTCGGTTCTACGCGCTGGAACAGCAGAGACTGCGTCAGCACCCTGTCGAATTTCTCGCGCCGGCAGTCAGCTTGATCGAGCTTTCCCGAACTGATGCCGGTCATGAAGATCCGAGACGTCTCCTCGCGTTCACTGGCGCGATAGCTGCGTGAACTTGGATGGCCTTTCGCGAACGTTTACGGTGCTCATGGCCCGGTCGTTTGGGCTGCCGGGGCGTTAATCGTAGCGATCGCCAGCTCGTCGCTGCTGGGGGCTGCCAGAATAGCAGCGACCGGTGCGGCGCAGCCGCTCTGATCAGTCAGCAAGCGGCCCCCCTGGGTTCAGCCTTGGACGCCAGTTTGCCAGGCGATGCCCAGCGGCACCTAGATCGGCGGCCGCACATAAGGCGGAGCTTCGGGATCGAATTGCGTCCAACCTTCCCGCTCATAGGTGGTCCGGCGGTCGACCGCATCGATCGGTGTCGCGCCGTCCATGACTGCAACGATCGCCGGAGCCTGTTCCTCGTTTGCTCGAGCAGCCACAACGCTGCCGCCACGCCTGACCGCCTCCGCATAGTAGTGGGCATCCTGCTGATCGACGCCAGACTTCGTCAGAGCGCCTACGAGGCCGCCGGCGACGGCACCGGTTGCAGCCCCCGCGGCAGTTGCGGCAAGCCAGCCAGCGGCGACTACAGGGCCAATGCCGGGGATCGCAATCAGGCCGAGCCCAGCGAGTAGCCCGGCAGCACCGCCGATCAAGCCGCCGACCCCGGCGCCCTCCCCTGCATGGTTCTCGCCATCGATATCCGCTCGGCGGCCAACAAAGCTAATATCGGAATCGACGACGCCGATATCCTTCAGCTTTCGAACTACGGATTCAGCTTGATCGTAGGTGTCGTACGAACGAGTGATTGTCTGGATCATGTGAAAGACCCTCTCAGTTGCGCGTGATATTGCCTCGACAATCGAGGCTCACGCCGCCTGGCCGCCATGAGTCGCCCTGCCCTGACAGACGCCATTGTCGTCCTTCCTGAGTTCGGACACGGCACCCATTGGCCTCGAACCGGCTCTTCGCCTGGCCCTTGGTGAAGCTGTTTGAGCCGGGCAACGGCGCGTTGGTATCGGAACAGCAAATATTCTGCGCCCAAGAAACGGCACCGATAGGCACTTGTTCCATGGAAGGGATTGCGGGCATTCGCCCCTAGACCGAAGGCCAGGAGCCAAACCGGCGGCATCACCAAGGCGATGGTCACATACGCGCGGTCGCTAGTGGTACACGACAAGATCGTTTCGCCAATGACGAACCACAGGATTATCGCGTTCAAAATTTGGACTGAGCATTGCGCTTCTAAGTATCAATAGGTTAGAAGATAATTTAGCGAAATGTTTATTTTAGGAAGCGCCATGAACGAAGAAAACGACAATGTAATTGAGCTGACGGCGATGGTTGTTTCGGCCTATGTCGCGCATAATAACCTCCCGTCCGGGGATCTCGTGGCGCTAATCTCGAGCACCCACTCCGCGTTCACGCAGCTCGGCGCCAAACCCGAAGCCCCGCCCGAACCTATCGTACTTGTGCCCGCGGTTCCGATCAGGAAGTCCATAACTCCGGACGCCATCATCTGCCTGGAAGACGGAAAGGCGTTCAAATCTCTCAGGCGCCATCTGGGTACGGCTTACAATCTCACCCCTGAACAGTATCGCGCGAAATGGGGCCTGCCTCCAGACTATCCGATGGTCGCACCCAATTATTCCCAAGCCAGGGCAGCGCTCGCAAGAGCGTCAGGGTTGGGACGAAAGGCCAAAACTGAACCGGTCCCTCCCGTCGCTCCGAAGCCTGCCCGGGCCAAGCGTGGCTCGAAATCCGGGCCCAAGACCTGACGCATCCAAAGCTTGTTTGCCAAGCGCCGCGACGTCGATTGCATGAACTCGACGTCGCGCCATTCCGACACGCTTTTCCTCAACTGGGCGACGTCCGGAAGGCTCAGGCAACACGAGCTTCTCATACCCGACAAGCACCGTAATGGATCGGGCTAGTTCACGATAGGATTTCACGCGCCGCAGTTGCCGGGGATTGCCGGACGCTTCCACCGTGAGGCATGCAGCGCCGGCCACGCGATCTGGAACTGACGGAATGGAGTGTTGGATCCGGTCGGCGTACCTTAAGGCGTAAGGTCACATGCGAGCGACGGAGCGTCCTCCGTACTGCACACGACGATTATCTCGTATTCGCCACTGGCATTGGAAAACTGTTCCGCCAATCCGAGCCCGCCAGGCAATGCGGCTCTGGAAACCTCGCCTTTCGATGTCGAGGAACGGAGCCCAACGATTGGGCGAGAGACGTCCATCGCGATCACGTTATCGCCCTGCGCTCTTATGGAAATTCGGGATATCGGCTTAGTCAATTTAACGCGGTATACGTATAAATGCCAAGAATCTCTTGGAAACGGACCAGATTGAGAGATGATATTCAATCTAGCGGGATCTCCCGTTTCAGTTATGTTATTTCTTTTCGAACTTGCCGCACGTGAACTCCGCTTTCTTCCGAAATTCAAGTAGAATCCTAGCGCGATGAACAGCAATGGAGGCACGTATGTCGCTAGCAGGCGCAAAGTCTCCGGAGACAGCCCTTGTGGGATCGAAGGCTTGATCCAGTCGAACACTCGATCCCCGAACTGGCGGTCAAGCACCCCGTAAACTACAGAGAACAGGTACGGCCAAACCGCCTTGGCGGCACTGATGATGCTGCGCATTTCCGAACCGCCACCACGACTGCCTTCAGATACTTCTAACTTCACATGAAGGAAGTGTTTCTGCGGCGACCTGTTGTTGGCTGGCTGGCGGATTCGTCGAATGGGTAACGGACCGCTTGCCCGTCGGGCAAAATCCACTGTCGTCCCCTAAGCCTGGGGTGCCATTCCCGAATGACGCTACGCGACGACCGAGCCGTAGCCTGACAGCAGTGGCAAAAACGCGACCGTTCCCTGCCCGGCTATCACTGTGCACGATCCACGGCATTAGCGCAGGTCGGTCGGACAATGGCACCTATTTGGCGAACTCTTTTTCGATCTCACCGCCCGTCGTCGGATCAATCACCAGGCGATAGCCGCTCATGCTATGCGCCAGAATGCCGGCCTCACTTAGGCTGGCGTCGATAAACGTATCAGGCATGCTCGGTAAAGCCGCCCGCCATAGCGCTCGGCCGGTTTTGCCAATGCAGAGCAGGTTCTCGAAGAGATTGGCCCTGCTGGATTCGGGATCTATCAGGACGATGCATCGCTCCGGGCCGAATGGGATAGCGGTTTTGATGGGTGCACCCCGATAGAGGCCTTTCACAGCCAACGGCCCGTCACCGTTCCTTACGACGATGAAATTGCCATTCGCCGTGAAAACAATCGCTCCCATTGCCCTCCCCGATCACTCTCGCGGCTTCAGAGAATGACTCGGGGCGGGCTATTTGTCTCTCGAAACCGTCTGCATTGCGTGGTGACGACTTCACAGTCGGGGCACCGCAAAGACACAGCGTCCGACAGAGTTAATTGGGTCGCCATTCTTCCTGTTCGAACTCGTTTTACATCGATCATTGGCTACGCAACCATCGGGATCATTGGCCGGGAGGAGACGAATCAGAAGGGAACTGGCCCATGCCGGACCGGACGGTCGCGATCGTTGACGATCACCCATTGTTGGCCGAGGGCGTTGCTGCACTACTGAGACGATGGGGCGGTTTCACGCTCACTGCGACGGGGAACGTCGCGGATGATATCCTGTCGATCACCAAGACCCATCAGCCCAATTTTATGATCGTCGATCTGAGCATGGCTGGGGATGTCTTTCAGGCTATCTCCGACACATTGAAGATCGCTGCTGAGACCAGAATTGTCGTATTCACAGCCTCAACCAGCACGGATGATGCGATTGCGGCTCTGAACGCAGCGCCAAGGGCTACGTTCTGAAGGGCAGCCCTTCCGACGATCTCTTTCAGGCTCTAAATGCAGCGCAACGAGGCGACGTGCATGTCACCCACTCCTTCGCCGCCAAGTTGATTGGCGCGTTGAAAGACCAGAACCGGGAGCGCCAGAAGCCAGCCAGCGATAGGCTCAGCGTCAGAGAGGAGCAGATCGTAAGGCTGCTGCTGCTCGGGAAGATGAACAACGAGATCGCCCAAGAACTTTCGCTCAGCGCCAAAACCGTCAAGGGCTACATGACGAACCTGATGGTCAAGATGCATGTCCGAAATCGACTTGAGGTCGTCATCGCGGCGCAAAAGCACATCCCGCCGCCGAGCGGCACATCGGTCACACGGATTCGGCCATAGAACGCCGCCCGAGTTGAGCCCGTTAGCGTCATCGAACCATCGCGCGCATTATCTCAAGTTCCGTACTCTCTTACGAGCAGAGCGGGTACTCACGGTGGTTCGTGCGAGGGATCTCGAGATGCACCCTGCTTCCAATATCGCAGCGCTTATGAACGGTCAGCCTCGCAGATTGCCGCTGCATCTGCTGCATCATTTTTCTGGCGCCGGACATAGGCCTTCACGTAGGCCGGCGGCATCAGCCGCACATCATGACCACAGCCGATTAGCCTACGCGCCCAATGATGGGCGGAGCCACAAGCTTCAAGCCCGACCAGGCATGGCGGTAGCTGCTCGAAGAAGGGCAAGAGGTCGCGCCGTCTGATGGCTCTCGTCAGCAACACACCGCCCTTGCCGTCGACCACGTGAACCTGGAAGATAAGCTTCGCCAAATCGAGACCGACCGTTACAGCTGCGGACAGGTCGATGTTCTGCTTGCGCATGGATGGGGCTCCTCGGAATGGTCCGTGATGGCAACGCGCCTGCCTTAAGAATGGTGCCGGTGCAGGCGCCGTCCATCCCATCAAGAGAGCTTGAGGGCTCTGGCTAAGCGCGACGGCATCAACCAGAAGACGGTGGCCAAGTGGAAGAGACGGAGCTCGACGGCGGATCTCAAGACCGGTCCATGCGAGCCTCGATCGACCGTGCTGTCGATCGAGGAGGAGGCGGTCATCGTACCGCCGGCATACTCTGCTGCCGCTCGACGATTGCCTCTATGCTCCGCAGGCGACGATCCCGCATCTGACGCGCTCATCATTGCACCGCTGAGCCTGCCGGCTGTTCGCTGCGATGCCAGGCACAAGCCAGGTCATTCGGCACTTGACTGATATCGCGCGCAAGACGTGCCCAGTTATCACCGTGCACCCGCGCGACTGAGCGGGCGCTAGTCACCTTCGGCGACCCTGTCTATCGCGACCCCTGTTCAAGCCCGAAGGCAGCGTCGACGGGTCGACGAGGCCCCTTCCCTTTAAGCAACTTCAACGACGCAGAGAGGGTTGAACCCGTGATTTTCCCGGTCGCCGTGAAGATTTGGATAGCCGGCCTGATTGGCGAAGACGCGTGTCCGTCCGACTCGATAATCATGCGACCCGTGATCGTGACCGTGGATCCAGAGTTCAGGCTGAAACTCTTCAATAATGTTGCTGAGGTCAGAAGCGAAGGCAGGCGTAAGCGGGCTGCCCTGATACCGCGACGCGATCGAATGTGGATGGGGGGCGTGGTGAGTGACCACGACAGTCGGGCCGCTGTGAGGTATGGCAAGCTCGTGCCGGACAAACGTCAAGTCCAGCCTGTGTTCTGCCGCAGCGTGCCATGGCATGAACCGGCTATAGTGCCCTCCCTCTTCCCGATAGCGAATGAGGCGATGATCATTCAGCGTTTGGCCGGCATAGACCATGGATGGCTTCGGCGTCCCGTACAGCCGGTAATCGGTCCATAAGATGCATCCGACGAAGCGGACGCCGTTGATGATGACCGTCCGGCGAAAAAGCAGATCAACATCGGCGAGCGCGGCCGCCTCCGCGCCCTTAGCAAGATTGGATTTGAATTCGGTTCCGTAGAACTCGTGGTTCCCTGGAACGTAGACGATCGGCCGATTTTGCAGCGGTCCGATTTCCCTTTGCGTGGTAACCGTCCGGTCTCGGCCGCCTTGCGCGGTGGGCGGGGTTTCCCGAACGGTGTGACCTTAAGTCTAGCTTTAAGGTCATGGCGATGGTGCGGGCGGAGGTTTTGGGCGCGATCGAGCGGCGACGACGCTGGCGCTATGAGGACAAGGTCCGGATCGTCGAGGAGAGTTTCGCCGCGGGTGTGACGGTGACGGATGTGGCGCGTCGCAACGGCGTCGCGGCGAGCCTGGTTTTCACATGGCGACGTCAGGCGAAGCTGGGACAGCTGAGCGGCGGTCATCCGGCGCCGCTTCTGCTTCCGGTCGAACTGGCTCCTGCCGTGACCGACCTCACGCCGGCCCCGGCATCCGAGATCGCCGGCGCGGAGCCTGCGCGTCGAAGCCGTCGTTCGTCCGGCATCATCGAGATCGCGCTCGGTTCTGGCCGCAGGCTGCGGGTCGATCGCGATGTCGATGCGGATGCGCTGCGGCGGGTGCTCGACGTTTTGGACCGGCGATGATCGCGATCCCCGCCGGGATGCGGGTTTATCTCGCCATGGGCCCGACCGATATGCGCAAGGGCTTCGACGGTTTGGCGGCACTGGCGCAAGGGGCGCTGCAGCAGGATCCTTTCTCTGGCCACCTGTTCGTCTTCCGCGGCCGCCGTGGCGACCTTCTGAAGGTGCTGTACTGGGACGGTCAGGGCTTCTGCCTATTCGCCAAGCGGCTGGAGAAGGGCCGCTTCATCTGGCCGGTGACGACGGACGGCGTGGTGCGGCTCACGCCGGCGCAGTTGTCCATGCTGCTGGAAGGGATCGACTGGCGCGCGCCGATCCGAACCGATCGCCCCAGCCTGGCGGTATGAAGCGGAGGGCCAGGGGCCGATTCAGAGACACGGCCTGCGGTCAAGATCGACCATGATTCAATGGCTTGGCCGCCAGCTTCCCGGTAATCTCGGACGACCATGCCGAGCGCCTCCGCAGACCTTCCCGACGACGTCGCGACGCTCCAGGCGCTGCTGATCGCGGCGCGGGCCGAGAGCGCCGCCCATCTGCTCATGATCGAGAAGCTGAAGGCGCAACTGGCGAAGCTGCGCCGGATGCAGTTCGGGCAGTCGTCGGAGAAGCTCGACGCCGCGATCCATCAGCTGGAACTGGCGCTCGAGGATGTCGAGGAGGGCACGGCGGCACGGACGGTTCTGGAGCGCGCGATCATGCCCGCAACTCCCGACGCCCGGCAGCATCCGGTTCGTCGTCCCTTGCCCGATCACCTGCCGCGCGAGGACGTCGTGCATTGGCCGGCGGGCATTGCCGGCGGCGATCTCGGCTGCGGCTGCCCGGCCTGCGGCGGACAACTGCGCCGGCTCGGCCAGGATGAGACCGAGGTGCTGGAGCGCGTCACCCTGTTCAAGGTCGTCCGGCATATCCGCCCCAAGATCGTCTGCCGCCTGTGCGAGATGATCGCGCAGGCGCCGATGCCGTCGCTGCCGATCGAGCGCGGGCGGCCTGGCCCTGGATTGCTCGCCCATGTGCTGGTGGCCAAGTATGCCGACCATCTGCCGCTGTACCGCCAGTCCGAGATCTATGCCCGTGAGGGCGTCGACCTCGACCGTTCCACCCTGGCCGATTGGGTCGGATCGGCGGCGGCGTTGCTCGCGCCCCTGGCCGAGGCGATCGGCCGACACGCGCTGGCGGGGCACACGCTCCACGCCGACGATACGCCCGTGCCGGTGCTCGCGCCCGGCTTTGGCAAGACCGCGACGGGTCGCCTCTGGGTCTATGTCCGTGACGAGCGACCCCATGCCGGAGCTGCGGAGCCGGCTGTCCTCTATCGCTACACCCCGGATCGGAAGGGCGTGCGCCCGCAAGGCCATCTCCAGGGCTTTGCGGGATATCTCCACGCCGACGGCTATGCCGGGTTCGACAAGCTCTATGCCGGCAGCCAAGGCCAACCGGCCGCGGTCATCGAGGTCGCCTGCTGGGCGCATGTGCGGCGCAAGTTCTTCGACATCCATCAGGCGAACGCCTCGCCGGTCGCAGCCGAGGCCTTGCGCCGGATCGGCGAACTCTACCAGGTCGAGGACGCTGTCCGCGGCCGCCCGCCCGACGAACGACGACGATCGCGTCAGGAGCATGCCGTTCCGCGCCTCGCGGATCTGCGAAGCTGGCTCGACAGGACGCTGCCAATGCTGTCGGGCAAGAGCGAACTCGCCAGGGCGATCCGCTACGGACTGTCGCGCTGGCCCGCGCTGACCCGTTACGCCAGTCGCGGCGATCTGGAGATCGACAACAACGCAGCCGAACGCGCGATCCGGCCACTCGCCATCGGCCGCAAGAACTGGCTCTTCGCCGGCTCCGACAGCGGCGGCGAGCGCGCCGCCGTCATCTACACCCTGATCGAGACCGCCAAGCTCAACGGCCTTGATCCCCAGGCCTATCTCCGGGATGTTCTGGCCCGCATCGGCGACCACCCCATCAACCGCGTCGGTGAACTCGCCCCTTGGAACTGGACGAGCCATGCCCGGACTGTCGCGCCAACAGAAGCAGCTATCGAAAGCGCTGCTGGAGCTTGATGAACAGGCGATGCTAATCGAGGAGCTGGACGGCTTCATTGCCGGCCTCCTCGTCTGCCCGCAGATGATCCCGCCCAGCGCCTGGCTGCCATGGGTCTGGAACAGCGAGGATGGTCAAGGCGAGCCGGTGTTCGAGAGCCTCGACCACGCCAACAACGTCATGGGACTGGTCATGGCGCTCTACAACGATGTCGCGCGCACGCTGTTCGACCAGCCAGAGCGCTATGGTCCGATCTTCAGCATCGACAAGCGCCATAACGAGATCATGTGGGAGATCTGGATCGAGGGCTTCGAAAAGGCCGTCAAGCTGAAGCCCGACGCCTGGTTGCCCCTCGCCACCGCCGATATCGAAGCCGCCAAGGCCTGGACCGGCCTGATGACGCTCGCCGACGTCGCCCGCCGCGATCCCCGCTTCTCCGACGAGCAGATCGAGGCCATCACCGCCACGGCCCACGACAAGATCGCCGACTGGGTGATCGAACTTAACGACTGGCGCCTCGCCAACGCCCAGGCGCCAACCATCCCCGTCCGATCAAACCCCTTCGCCGCTCCAGCTCAGAAGGTCGGGCGAAACGACCCGTGCCCCTGCGCCTCCGGCAAAAAATACAAAAAATGCTGCGGCCTGAACTGAGCGCCAAAGCTCACAGGGCCGAGACCGGACGGTTACTTTGCGTGGACAGCCACTGGGCCGCTGCGGAAATTGGCTGACCGATGTCGCCGGCGAAAACGGCGACGTCGAATTCGGGCATTGGGGCTGGAAACTCGAACTTTCCACATTCGAGATGAATGTCGGAAATCACTAGCAGGCGCATTCTATGTCCATTCGAAGATGGCCGCGCGATCGAGCGGGCGGCCGAAGTTTTCAGCCTGCCTTGGCAGCGGCAATTCGGGCGAAGAGTTTGACGATCCTACTTGGCGCATAGATCGATGGCCGCGTGGCATAGGACGCTTCGAACTCGGCAATCGGCATTGCGGAGGCGCCTGCGGCGATGGGGCCCATCACGTCGGCTTCGAGGCTATCGCCGACGAACAGTATTTGCGACAGCCGAAGCTCAAGCTCTGAGGAGACGAGCTGATAGATTTCCCGCCGTGGCTTGGTAAAGCCGACTTCGCAGGAAAGAACGAACCCGTCAGGCCAATCTGGCAGGCAATTAAGCAGTGGCCACTTGTAGGGCCACGCCAAATTCGAGCAGATAGCGATCTTCAGCCCCGCTCGTTGCAACGTCGGCCAGATCAATTTCATGTCCGGTCGTACGCGTATCGAAGCGCACTCCGCCTGTAGATCCGCCTCTAGTTCTGCGAATCTCGCTTCATCTACGGGTGTGGCAATCTCTCGCGAAAGCTCGCGAAGGCCGATCGCTTGAGTGAGCGCCTGCACAGCGGCTGCGGGCTCGCTTCTAAGAAGCGCGTGGTACGGCCGGCGCTTGTCAGTGATCTCGACAACGGTGCCAAAGGCATCGAAGCAAATTGCGCGAATCTCAGCCATCGAGTCTCAGTGCCAGATTAGATTGTCGATGGTGTACGGCTTAAAGTTGATGTCGGCTTCGTTTGGAGCGATGTGGCGGACGACGCCTGCTAGGCATTGCCGAACTTCGATTTGACGTTCGAACGACACGGACAACAGTTCTATCGGTGCCTGCCCAGCGAACGGTTCGGCCTCAATTGGGCGCAAGAGCCAACGCCTTTCCTCCTCGGCGGTTTTCACAAACTGCCGCAAGCCGGCGAAGACTCCTAAGATCGCCGAAATCCGCATCATGGTGTCTGTTTCGAGAACGAGCGGCTTGTGCCATCGGGCGAGGCGAACCCAGCGGCGAAATTCTCGCTGTCTGCAGCCAAGCAGTTGAAGCTGTCGCCGCTCTGGGAGATCCCATCGCTTCGCGATGTTGACGAACACGCGCATGACGGAGCCGCTCAAGCGCGCCCGCTCTTCGTCGGTTGGTTCTTTCACCGCTTGGCTCCCACGTGGATTCGAGTTTGACGAATGGCCGCGCGGCAGCGCCATCCGAGATTCGTGTAGAGTATACTCCGTGGTGAAATACTCTACAATCCAGCTCTTTCCATCGGATGGAAATCCGAGAGGTCCTGGCGGCCAACATAAAGCGATACCGGCGCACCGCTGGTTTGTCGCAGGAAGAACTCGCTCTCAGAGCAGGGGTCGACCGGACTTACATCAGTGCAATCGAGCGGTGTCGCTACAGCGCAAGCGTCGACGTATTGGATAGGATCGCCCGGGAGCTCGGTGTCGACGCAGCTGCGCTTTTGACACGACCGAGCACCGAATTTGGCGAGTGAGGTACCTGCGCTGCTAGGCGTCCCACGGCAGCGGTAGCGCAACCTACCCCGGTGCGTTGGCTAGTGGCCCAAATGGTAGGTGCGCTGCGCGCCCGGCAGGCGCCGGGGTTTGCGCGTTGGCAGGTCGTCCCCTGCCCTCAAAGCCAGCACTGCCGCCGCGACAGCGGGCCGGGCATGCGTCTCCTCTTCCTCCCTCGCCTGCGCAAACAATCGGACACTTGGCACCCTCGAGCCACTCTTCGGCAAGCGAAGGCGAACTTCCCGACAAGGTCGTGATGCTGTCCGCTGGTCGAGCGGCGTCAAAGCTATCATAGTTTACTCTCGGAGCTGCGATACCACTTGCGCGTGAGCCATCTTGTCCGGCGTTTAGATCGGCATCCTGCCGGATGATCATCGCAACATCGCCGCCGGTGTCGCTGCGGCTCTCACGAGGCGACCCGTCGAGGTGGAAGCGATCGTTTCAACCCCGAGTGGCGCGCAGATTGTCGGCCACATAATTCTGCCTGCCGGCCCAGAGTAATTAGCCCCCTGATTCTACCCATTTTGTCGGTGCAGCTGTGCGAGCGCCCCTGGTCATCGCCTGACGCGACTTGTGGCCGATTGTTGGTTGGTCCGGAACGTATCAGGAAAGGTGGCCCATTAGTTTCGATAAGCCAATGATATATAACGGCTATTCTCCGTATCGGCCAGCTTGAAAAGCTCTGGTTCGGCGCCGGTTCCACAAAGGTCAGAATCCATTAACCCTAAATGGCTGGACGCCCGCAGAGAATCGTGGCGTAGCTTGTCGGGCATTGGGCGCTAGAACGCCCTTAACCCGACAATGAGGACAAGAAGCGCCAATGGCCGACCCCCTGGCGAAGGATATCCGCCATAGTGAAGCCGCGGAGCGCGTCTGGCGGCATGCTGGTGTCCTGTCACGTCAGCTGAATGTCTTGCGTGAACGGATGTACCCCCCTCACGCGCAGAAGCATTTGCGACACTTTCTGACGAATGAGGTGTCAAAACTTACCTCCATTCCTGACTCGACGCTGAAGCTGATGTCGAACGAGGGCAAAGGTCCCCTCCCCGCTCGGCTTGAGAACAATCATCGGGCTTACACGCTAGCGCAAGTAAATGAGTTACGGCGCCTGTTTGCACAGCAGAAGCCTGCGGAGGCACTGCGCTTTTTACCTCACCGGCGCCGTGGCGAACACCTGCAAGTTATCGCGGTTGCGAACTTCAAAGGCGGTTCGGCGAAGACCACTACGAGTTTGCATCTGGCGCACTTTCTCGCCCTCCAGGGCTATCGGGTGCTGACCATAGATCTCGATCCCCAGGCTTCACTATCTGCGATGTTCGGTGCGCAGCCGGAGATCGACGTTGGCGACAACGAAACGATCTGGGCGGCGTTGCGGTACGACGAGTTGCGCCGGCCGATGCGGGAGATCATCCGGAAAACCTACTTTGACGGCGTTGATCTTGTTCCCGGCAACCTCGAGGTTATGGAGTTCGAGTACGACACGCCCCGTGTGCTCGCGCGAGGAGCAAAGACAGACAGCTTGTTCTTCGAGCGCCTCGGCTTGGCCATCGACGAGGTGGAAGCTGACTACGACGTTGTTGTCCTCGATACGCCCCCTTCCCTCGGCTATCTGACGCTCGGCGCGATCTACGCATCGACGGGCATGATCGTGACAATCCATCCAGCGATGCTCGATGTGGCGTCGATGAGCCAATTCTTGTTGATGATGGGTGACCTGATCAATGTGATCGCTGGCGAGAATGCCACGATGCGTCAGGATTTCTTTCGCTATCTGGTCACTCGCAACAATCCGTACGACAAGCCGCAGACTGAGATAGTTTCGATGCTGCGGACGTTGTTCCCTGATGACGTCATGACGCCGACGGCAGTCGAAAGCACTGCGGTTGAGGCTGCGGGACTTGCCAAGCGTAGCATCTATGAGCTCGAGTCTGGCGAGATCGGGCGAGATGCGTTCAAGCGCGCGCGGGAGTCGTTCGACGCGGTCAATGAAGGAATCCTCGAATTGATCAAGCAGACCTGGGGGCGGGCATGAGTAAGCCGCCTCGCCGCTCGATCGTCTCCAGCTTTGGCGCGCTTTCGCTTACCGCGAGTTCCGCCGCGAGCGAGCAGGATACCAGCCTCGAAAGCGTGCCAAACGCTCCGCCCCCCAGAGTTCCGGCTGGAGTAATTGGAGCAACTCAGCGGACGCTGGCCGATATCCGCGAGGAGCGTGATCGGCTGAAAGCACTGGTCGAGTCCGGGGCCGCCGGTCTTAAGGAGCTTGACCCAGCGCTGATCGACCCGTCGCCGTTCCCAGATCGGCTAGCGGACGATTCTCCTGCCGAGTTCGAAGCTTTCCGAAAGACATTTCTGGAAGAGGGTCAACAGATCCCAATCCAGGTTCGTCCACACGCGGAACTGGAGGGGCGCTATCAGGTCATATATGGACACCGCCGTGTCCGAGCTGCACGTGACATTGGTGTTCCGGTTAAGGCGCTGGTCCGATCTCTCTCTGATTCCGAGTTGGTGGTTGCACAGGGCCTCGAGAATGGTAGTCGCCAGGATTTGACCTGGATTGAGCGTGCCTTGTTCGCGTGGCGAATGGAGAACGCCGGAATTAAGCCGCGCGACATCAAAGCGGCACTGTCGTTGGATGATCAGGAAATGGCGCGGATGCGATCCGTTTGGCGCGCGCTTCCAATCGATCTGATTACAATGATTGGTCGCGCTCCAAAGGTGGGGCGACCGCGCTGGCTTGAGTTGGCGGGAGCTGTTGGGGAAAAAGCAGCACTGCTCGAACTGGCTCGAAAAACCTTGTCAGCTGGCAAGGTTTTGGCGCTGCCCTCTGACGAACGCTTTCGCGAGATCCTTGCGGCTGTGCAGCCGCCAGGCTCGCCGCCTCAGACGGAAGTCGCGCTGCTTGCCGGATCCGGAGCCCGACTCGGGCGAGCGAGCTTCACGTCAAAAGAGGTGCGCCTCGTTGTTGATCGAGCTCATGCGGCGTCATTCGCTGAGTTCCTCAGGGGCGAATTGCCATCACTGATGGATCGATATCTCAGCCAAGCGAGTGCTGCGAAGGACTCCAGGTGAGGAGACCTTGTCAGCTGGCAAGGTTTTGAAACGCTGGGAATGAAAGGAGAGGAAATGGGAGCAGCTCGGCTAGGCCCGATAGTGTTGAGTTCTCGAAGGCCTGGTCAACAACGAAGCTAACGGCAGTAGGCAAAGAAAAAGGCCCCCGAAACGGTGTTCCGGAAGCCCTTCTCATAGTCGGCAACTTGAGAATCGCACTTCCCTGAATCCCCGTCAAGAGTCCCATTGGGATTTAAGCGCCTTTTCGGCGAGCGGACTTCTTTTGCCCTAATCAGGCGAAGACCCATGGAAAAAAGACTCTCGACGACGCCCTTTGGGCGGCGAACGCTGACGCTTGCGCATGTTGCAGGCCAAGTGATCGCAGACGCTTGCCCGCCCGCCAAGGCGACTCATAAGTGGAATGTGTTTCGTGACATCTGCGCGGCGAAGGCCCGAGTCGGCGTGTCCGAGCGGGCGCTTGCCGTCCTGGATGCCCTTTTGACCTTTCATCCGGAGACCGTGCTGACTGGCGAAGGGTTGATCGTCTTCCCGTCCAACCACCAACTTTGTCTGCGCGCCCATGGCATGGCCCCGGCGACACTGCGCCGGCATCTGGCTGTCCTTGTGGATGCGGGGCTCATCGTTCGCCGCGACAGCCCAAACGGCAAGCGCTATGCGCGCAAAGGCAGTCACGGCGAGATCGAGCTGGCTTTTGGGTTCGACCTGGCGCCGCTGGTTGCGCGGGCCGAGGAGTTCGAAGTCTGGGCTGAAGAGGTTCGCGCTGAAGAGCGGGCGCTGAAGCTTGTGCGAGAGCGCATCACGATCTGCCGTCGCGACCTCGCGAAGATGATCGCGATGGGCATAGAAGAGAGCATCCCGACCCAGCGCCAGGGGGTAGGTCCCGCTAGCTGGGCCGATATTCAAGGCGAACTCCTCACACTTCTCGGCCGGTTGCCGCGGAAGGGCTCGGCGATCGTCCTGGAGCCGCTAGCGCAGCAGCTTTCGATGCTCGCKGACGAAGTGCACAGCCTTCTGGAAATGCACGTTAAAAATCAAAATATGAGCGGCAATGAGTCTCATATTGAGCATCACATACAGAATTCAAAACCAGACTCCCTCACTGACTCTGAACCTAGCTTTCCAGAAAGCAGGGTGGCCGCTTCGGAGGGAGAGCTTGAAACGACGCGCCTGCCAGTTCGCGCTTATCCCTTAGGGATGGTGTTGGACGCCTGCCCGGACATCATTGATTACAGCCGTGGCGGTATCTCGAGTTGGAGGGATTTGGTGGCAACCGTAGCGGTGGTCAGGCCTATCCTCGGAATTAGTCCGAGCGCCTGGGCCGGGGCACTGGCTGTCTTGGGAGAGATAGAGGCATCGATCGTGGTCGCCGCCATTCTGCAGAAGGCTGAAGCTATCAACAGCGCGGGGGGCTATCTGAGAAACCTAACGCGGCGAGCCGAAGCGGGTGAGTTCTCATTAGGGCCAATGCTGATGGCGTTGATTGGATCCCGAACGCGCGAAAAGCGAAGCGCGTAATCGTGCGGGGGAAGTTTGTTAAGGTTAATGAAGCCGCAGCCTGCGCTCGCGTGATGAGGCGATGTCTGGCTCGCGGGTGGGGAGGGAGCCCACAAGAGTGTTCATTTGGGTGGCTCGCATCAATCCGGTGAATCGATGATAGCCAATCGATTCAAGCTTTGCGTTGGACGTCGTCCTGCCGCGAGGATGGAGTGGCGGCATGGAACACGTGCTCGAACCACCTCCTTACAAGTTGCAAATGCTGGTCCTCGAACGGCGGGACCATGCGCGCAACATGGCGCGCTTTTATGTGCTGGCCGTCGAACCGACTTTGTTTGACGAGTTCGCGCTCGTGCGCGAGTGGGGGCGATGGGGCAATGTCGGCCGGCGACGGTTGGATCTGTACGGAGATCTCGACCAAGCGGCTGAGGCGCTGGAGGATTGGTTGCTTAGAAAGACCAAGCGCGGCTATCGCATTGTCGGCACCGCGATAGGAGGAAATGAGCCTGAGTTGGGTCAGGGGAGGGCATTTTCAAGCCCAGCTTCGACGAGGTAGCACGCAACAGTCTCTCAATGGCGAAGGCACTACTCGATGAGACATTGCGGTCATCCTGACCTTTCCGGGCATCGTCGAGGTGTACACCGCAGGGGAGGGCGGCTACTACAACCCGACAGCCTTGGTCAGATTGACCTGGAAGCGACCGCGGCGGCGCTTTGTGTGGACGCGCTGGAGCTGAATTCGACAGATTCGAGCCGAGCCTTAGGATGGTCGATCGGGTGCCGGCCTGTCAGGAGCGCAAGCTCTGCCTCGAATAGGGCCTGAGGTTGAAACTGGGCGATTATATTCTGTCAGGTGAATGTGCGACTAGATGTGGCAAAGGGGGCAGAATGGCTCAAGCTGTGAAGGCTCCGCTGCAGAGCGAATCCCTGGTCCTGTCCTATATGGACCGGGCCGGCAGGATTGCGATCACTCAGCAGGCGGACGGCTTCGGCATGTCGAAGACCCAGCTCGCCGAAACCGCGGGTCTCGCTCGCGAGACGCTATACCGAGCCGAGCGGAGCGGTGCGCGACGGACCCAGGGCCGGCTCCGCGAAATGCTCGAAATCATCAGCTGCGTCTCGGAATGGGCGGGTGGCAAAGAGCAGGCGATGGCCTGGTATCGGGCTCAGCCCCTGCCGGCCTTTGGCGGACGAACCGCCGAGGCACTGGTCAAGGAGGGCAAGGCTGCGGCCGTTCGGGACTATCTCGACCACATGGCGCTTGGCGGCTTTGCGTGAGGTTTGTCGGGACCTGCTACCGGGCACATGATCCGCGCTGGGCTTTCAAGCCGCTGTCGGGGGATGGCGCGGCGATCAGGGGCGCCCGCTTCAACCCAAAGGGGATCCCCGCGCTGTATCTCGGCTTGAGCATCATGACCGCGATCAAGGAGGCCAACCTGGGTTTTGCGCATCGCATCGACCCCTGTGTGTTGTGTTCCTATGAGATCGATAGTGAGGATGTCGCTGACCTGACGACGGAGCAGGGCAGGAGAGAGCATGCGGTCGAGCGCGATGATCTCAACCTTGTGCTCTGGCGCTGGGGACCGGATCTGCCGATCGCGCCGGCGCTGATCACGGCGGGGCAGTTCGGCTGCGGCATGACCGGGTTGGCTGAGCCGCAAGGTGCAGTGCGGCGACCAAGCTGTTGCGCAGTGAATTGTTGGCTGATCGAGCGATCCGCCCGTTTCGCTTGGCTTGCATTGCCCATAGCTTAGCGGTCGGGGAATCGTAGACGAGGGGCGTGGTGTGATGACGAATCGCGTTGAACTCGCTGTCGAAGCGGCAGCGAAGGCTCTTCATGAGACGGTCCGACGTCAGCATCAGCTGCGCTGGGAGCTGATGACGGAGCGCTGGCGCGCTGACATGAGGGACTATGTCCGCCCCTGTGTTTTAGCGACGTTGAAAGTCGCGGATAAACTCAGCCCCCAGCCGCGTCGGCCGACCGTTCCGAGCAGAATCTCGCTCCGGGCCTGAGGCTAAGCTCTAAAGGCCAGCTGCCTTGGTGAGATTGACCCGGAAGCGATCGCGGCGGCGCTGGTAGCGCCGGGTCATTTCGGCACTGGCGTGCCCCAGCTGCTTTTGGACATAGCGCTCGTCGACCTCGGCCGAGGAGGCGAGCCCGGCCCGGAGCGAGTGACCAGAAAACTTCTCGGCCCGTTGCCCTTCAGGAAGGTCGCCGCGCACGCCGGCAGCCAGGGCCGTGCGCTTGACGAGACGCGCCACCTCCTGATCAAGGAGGCGCTCAGGACCGACGTCCTGGCCCTGGCCGGTCACGCGGCGAAACAGCGGCCCGTGTGCGATCCGGGCGAACCTGAGCCAGGTTTGCAGCGCGGCGATGGGGCAGGTCGTGTCCGACGAGCCGCGGCCGATCTCAACCTCGCGCCAGCCAGTCTTGCCGCGCAACGTCACAATCATGCCCTTGTCGAGGATCTCGACCCAGCCCCGGCCATCCTCGCTGTGGTCCGGACCAGCATCGAGGCCGACGATCTCCGAGCGCCGAAGACCGCCGGCGAAGCCAAGCAGCAGCATGGCGCGATCGCGCAGGCCACGCAGGCTGGCGCGATCGAGCGTCTCGAGCATGGCGATGACGTCTTCCGGCAGCACCGCCTCTTTCTGGACTGGTGGACGACCGTGGGTGTTTCGGATCCCTGCGAGCACGGTCGCAATATGGCGATCCTGCCGGTCGAGGGGGGGACCGCGCTGAGCGTAGGTCCAGGCCAAGGCAGAGAGGCGGCGTTCGATCGTGCTCACCGTTGACGGCCGCCGATCGCCACTGGCGGTGCCGGAGGCAAGGGCGGTGATGTAGAGCCCGATGACCTGGGGATCGGGCTCCCCAGCCGAAATGCCCTGGCGACGGCACCAGCCCGAAAAATGCTTCCAGTCCGAGGCATAGGCGCGACGCGTATTGGGCGAGCTGGCCGCTTCGACGTAGCGGCGGGCCCGACCGGCAAGATCCTCGAGCTGCGGTGAGAGGACACTTTGCGCAGCGACATCGGGCGCCATGGGAGGTGAGGGGGTGATTGTTCCGGATGACCCCGTGTCGCTGCTCATGACTGCGCCCCTATCAACGGACGTCCCAGGGATTGACGACCGAGGCGCCCATCGTCTCGAATTGGTCTGACCGGCGGCTGACCACGATCATGTCATGCACGATCGCGGTTGCCGCAAGCAGCGCGTCCGCCACCGCATCAGGGGCAGGGGAGGCGATCCGGCCCCACGCGGCCGCCACGCGGTCGCAGACCGGCAGGATTCGATCGTGATGGTCATGGCGGAGCTTGCGCAGCCATTCGCTGAGCTGGGCCGCTTGGTCGGGTTCGCGCGGCCGGTGTGCGGCGATGGCCCGGCCGAGCTCACCAAGCGTGATCACGCTCAGATAGACGCCCAAGGGGTAGATGGCGCGCAGCCAAGCGACCGCCGGCGGTGATCCCGTGCGAACCTCGGCAACGAAATCAGTTGCAAGCAGGTACATCAGACGATCTCGCGATCGAGTGCGCCGCCCGCCGATATCACCAACTTCACGAGCGCTTCGTCCCAAAATGGCGGGTTAAGGAGATCGTCGACGAGCGTGGGCCGGGTGGCGCGGAGCGCCTCATAATCCTGGGCTGAGAGAACGACGGCGGCGGACTCGCCACGCAGCGTCACGAATTGCGGGCCCTCGCTTCGCGCCCGTTGCACGACCTTGGAAAAGTGGTTCTTGGCGTCCTGCAGCGGCCATTCCATATTGCGAATCCCCTAGCTAGTCAGTCTAGCTAGTTACGCCTGTCGTTAACCATGTGCAATATTCCCGGCGTCCGGGCAACGGAATGGTGTGACCTAGCGGCATCTTCCTGGTGCAAGTCACAGTGATAGCGGGCTCGATCCTGCGTTTGTCGCAGCATGGCAGGAATGAATGATAATGCAACATTATCGTTCATTTTGCCGACATGACAGGCGCGGCGCTTGTCTCGGATAACTTTAGCACGAAGCGCCGCTGTGTATTATGCTGGCGGCATGCTTCGCCGCGCCGTGCCCCTGATCCCGTCACCCTCGGCCGTCCGGCCGGTCCCAGGCTGGGTGCGGACAAAACCGCAATCCGATCAGGGAGTTGACGCGGCCTTTCAGGCGGGCGCCAGCCTCGCCGTGCTCGATGCGATCGCCCGTGACGCGCCGCCCTGGAGTGGGGTGTTTCGGCAGCGCCTGGCGCTGCAGGCCGCGGCCGCCAGCCTGCGCCTGCTCGGCCGCCGCGAGGATCAAAACCAGTTGCGCGACGTGCAGCTGCTGCGCCGGCCTGGCGACGACCCTGGTCCGGCCGGGCGTGTCCTGCTGGCCTGGCGCCAACTCGTTGCCCGCTCGCCGGGTTTTTCGCCAGAGGCGATCGCGCGGGCCGCCGCCGGGTTTGGTTTGGCCCTGCGTGCGACAGAGCTCGCGACGCTTGCCGAGCTAGCATCCGAAGCGGCCGGTTCGGGGCGGGCGGCGATCGTCGCCGTGGCCGAGTTGAGCGAGCGCGTCCTCAGGGTGCGCCCGGACGCCGAGGTCTTGGCGCTCTGGTTGGCTGACGCCGTGCTGGCCCAAAAGTTCAGATGGCCGGTTCCGGTGCCGCTTCTGGCGACGACGATCCTCGATCCGGCTGCGCGGGTCGGCGCGACCGGAAAACGTCCGCGCCCGGGCGGGGAGGGCTGGCAGCCGGCGCTCGCCCTGGCCTATGCGCAAGCTGCGGGTCGCGCGATCGATCTGGCCGGCGAGCTGGCGCGCCGGGCGGATGTTCTCGCGGCGGCGGCGCCAAAACTGCGGGCGAAAGGCTCGGGTGCGGTGATCGCAGCCTTGCTGAACGAGGATGCGTTGGCTGGCTCGGCCGAGATCGGCGGCATCTCGGATCGCGGTCTGCGCCGCCTGTTCGATCGGCTCGTCTCGCTCGGCGCTGTCCGCGAATTGTCGGGCCGGGCGACCTTTCGCCTCTATGGGCTCTGAGCCATGGCACGGCGTCCCAAACCCGAAATTGCGCTCGACACCGAACTGGCCGAGCTGCCGCCTGAATTGCGTTGGCGCGAATGGATGGGCCGGGTCGAGGCGGTGATCTTTGCCGCCCCCGAGCCGGTCTCGCGCGAGGTGCTGGCGCAGCTGGTTGGTCGCGACTGCGCGATCGATCTGATCATTGCCGACATCCGCGAGGAGCTGCGCGGCCGCCCCTATGACCTGGTCGCGGTCGCCGGGGGCTGGCAGCACCGGACGCGCGGCGCTTTCGGGCCGGCAATCCGGGCGGTGTCGGGAGCGCCGCAACCCACCGCCGGCCTGTCACCGAGCGAGATGCTGTTCCTGTCCGGGATCGCTTATCTGCAGCCGATCACCCGTAGCGAGCTCGGCAAGGTCTTTGGCAAGGAGATGAGTCGCGACAGCGTTGCGGCGCTGAAACGCGCCGGCGTGATCACGGCCGGACCGCGCAGCCCGGAGCCGGGGGCGCCCTATACTTATGTGACGACCGACATATTCCTGTCGGTGTTCGGTCTCGCCAGCCTGCGCGACCTGCCCGACCTGGAAAAGCTCGAGGATGCCGGCCTTCTGAGCAAGGATGCGCTGCTGGCTGGGGCGATTCCGACGGGTGGAGGTGACGAGGGAGAGGGCGACGCGGAACGCGACGACCTCCCCTTTGATGACCCGGATCCGAGCGGTGGAACTGAGCCTCGGCTCTGAACAGGGATCGCTCGGGTTCTGTTGCAAATTCGTCAGTGGCGCAGATTAGGGCATCCCCTTTCAGCCAATACCTGAACAATCGGCATTGTCACGGGAATGGTGCGATCTGAGCCTGCTCCGGTAGGGTAGGGGCATGCAGCCGATTTCCTACGCCCGTCACCAGTTCCCGCCTGAGATCATCCGGTACGCCGTGTGGCTTTATCTGCGGTTCACCTTGAGCTACCGCGATGTCGAGGAACTGCTGGCGGAGCGCGGCCTCGACATCTCGTACGAGACGATCCGGCGATGGGTACTCAAATTTGGATGCAGCTATGCCGGCAACCTGCGCCGGCTCCGGCCCGCACCGGCAGACATCTGGCACCTGGACGAGATGGTGATCCGCATCCAGGGCCGGCGCCTGTATCTTTGGCGAGCCGTCGACAGCGAGGGCGAGATCCTCGACGTGCTGGTGCAATCCAGACGGGACAAGGGGGCCGCCCTGCGGCTGATGCGCAAACTGCTCAAAAAGCATGGCTTTGCCCCCAAAGTGCTGGTGACGGACAAATTGCGCTCCTACGCGGCCGCACGGCGAGACCTGGGGCTCTCGGGGCGCCACGAGCAGGGCCTGCGCCGAAACAATCGGGCGGAGAACTCACACCAGCTAATCCGACGACGTGAGCGCAAGATGCAGCGCTTCAAGTCGCCAATGTCGGCGCAGCGATTTCTCTCCGTTCATGCTGCCATCCATAATATCTTCAACCTCGAGCGCCATCTGATCTCCCGACCGACGCTGCGGCTCTTCCGAGCCGCGGCCGCGCAGCAGTGGCAAAACGCGACCACCGCCGCGTAAGTACAGCATTGCACAGAGCGAAATCCGGCTCGTCGAGTTTCCCGTGACAATGCCTGCTGGCGAACGATGACGGCATCGTCGACGGTAGTCCGATCTCCGTCGACCGCGGCCTGGTATCCAAAGAAGGCGACGCCGTCATGGTCGACGTCAACGACGAGCGCTCGATCAAGATCTTCAAGCTTGCCGGCGGGCGGTCAGACGTGACATTCGGAAACCGTCGCTATCCGGACTACAATCCCGGCCCGGACGCCGGGATCGACATCCGGCAGTTCCGCCAAGTTCGTGACGGCGTTTTTTGCCGGTGTCCAGCAGCGTAGATAACCAAACTCAACGATAGACGCGGCCTTATACAGCCGCCGGGGCCATGCTCGCCCCGCGTGGGGGGTCTTGTAATGCCTGATCACGCAATCGCTGAATCAACCAGCGGCCCGCTGGACCCGGCGGAGTGTCGAGCCGATACAGGGAGTAGAGAGTCATCTGGTTGCCGTAAGGCCAGGCGCCGCTCTCCGTGTCCAGTTCGACAAGCCGACCCGCGGCCAGGTCACCATCGATCATCGGCATTGGCATGCTGCCCCACCCAAGCCCCGCTCTGAGAAAAGCGAGCTTCGCGCCCAGATCTGCCAAGCGCCAAGTCTTGGGTGCGATCACGCCGAATTGCTTGCCTTGGGAGAGCGGAGACCTGTCAGTGAGTACGAGCTGGACATGCTCCGAAAGTTGGTCCGTGGTGATCGGTCCGACCAGTTGCGCAAGCGGGTGGGCAGGGGAGGCAACAATGGTGAGTCTGACCGTGAGAATTCGCTCCGGGTTCAACTCGGGGGAGAATAGCGGCAGTGTGCCTGAGATCGCAAACGAACAGCGTTTGTCTAAGACGGGCTCGATGACCGCACCCAAGCTCTCAACATAAACCCTAAGCACCGTATCGGGGAATTTTGCTTTGAATTCCGTGACGGCGTCGGTAAACAGTTCGATTGGAAACATCACGTCAACAGCAATTGAAATTTCTGGCTCAATTCCTCTTGAAAAATCGCGGGCTCGCGCCTTGAACTGGCCGACTTGACGTAGAACAGACCTTGCTTCATCGGTAAGAGCCAGGCCTATTTCTGTTGGAACCGGGTAGCGGCCTACGCGCTCAAACAACGCCACATTGAGTTGGGTTTCCAATCCGGAGATTGTCTGGCTTACCACGGATTGCGCCCGCCCGATCTTTCGACCCGCCGCAGAAAAACTGCCTTCATCCACTGCGGAAACCAGCGTTCGCATCTGATCAAGTGTTATCGATTCAATCATCTATCTGTCCACACGATAGTTCGTATCGGATAATATAGGCTACTGCGATGCTTCTGCCATTTTTATTGTTCTTTCCAACGCAGCACGCAGCGCGAAGGAATCGGGACATGAAGCTTCTCCAAATTGACTCAAGTATTCTCGGCTCGGCATCTGTCAGTCGGCAACTCTCGGAAGCCATCGTTGCTGCCGAGTTGGCGGCCCGCCCCATTACTGAATTCGTTCGTCTGGACCTCGCGAGGCATGCGATTGGACATCTCACCGGTCAGCATCTCGCAGCAGCCCGCGGCGAGGTGCCGGAATCTTCATCACTCTCCAGCGATATCGCGGCCGGCAACGACGCGCTTGATACCTTTCTGGCAGCCGACATTGTCGTGGTCGGCGCTCCTATGTACAATTTTGGCATTCCCAGTCAGCTCAAGGCTTGGATCGATCGCCTTGCGGTAGCCGGAAGGACATTCCAGTACACTGAGAACGGCGTGGAGGGCTTAGCGGGTGGCAAGCGCGTGATCATAGCCTCTTCGAGGGGAGGGCTCTACGGCACTGAGACGGCACTGGCGGCACTCGATCACCAGGAAACCTACTTGCGCGGCATCTTTAACTTCTTTGGTATTACCGATATCACCGTCATACGCGCAGAAGGCTTGGCACTCGGTGAGGCACAGCGCGATCAGGCGATTGCTGCTGCGCGCGCGGAGATCCAGAAGCTCGCGGCCTGACGAAGGGATCGGCGGTGACTTGTAGCTAGCCGTGTGAATGTCTGTTTCCCCTTCACTAAGCAAGATAGGAAAGACGCGAAGCGGCAGGTACTCGCTGGAGTTAAACAATTTGAGGGCCGTTTATTTCACACGAGGCGTCAAGCTGGAGCATCGCGCGCATGAGTGATGATCACATCCAGCCTGCGGGGGCTAACCAGCCGGACCACGCCGGTGGCCGAAGGTAACTGCCTCCCAGATAACGCATGAGTAAGGAACCCGCGCTCCGCGAAATTCGAACGTTCCGCTAGCCACTAGCAGCACGTCGCTTACGGAAATCCGGCACTGGCAGACCGCCCCATCCCCAGTTCTCCAAGTCGACTTCCTCAATGACGACGAAGGTCGAGTCGAGCGGCTTATTGAGTACGTCGAGAAGGAGTTGACTGACACCCGAGATGAGGGCGGCCTTTTCCTCCGGACTTACAGAATCGCGGCCGGGTCTGGTTCCCTCGCGTGTGACCTGAATGGTTACGATAGGCATGATGGACTCCGTTGACAAAGAAAAGACCGCTCATGAATGAGGCTATTAATGGTCTCGCACGAGGATCGAGAGGACGCGTCCGTGGCTCTCTCTTGCGGCCACTATTTCGAGGCCAAGAGGTCGGGCTTGATCGGCAACTGCCGTAGTCGGACCCCCGTTGCCGCATAGGTTGCGTTGAGTACAGCGGGAGCTAGCGCCGACGTTCCGGGCTCCCCCAATCCGCCGGGGGACTCGCCACTCTTGACGATCTCGACTTCGATCGTTGGAGCCGCATCGATGCGGAGCATCTGATAGGTATCGAAGTTTGTCTGTTCGACACGGCCGTCCTTAAGGGTGATCTCCCCGTAAAGGGCCGCTGTGATGCCGAAGATAATGCCGCTCTGGATCTGAGCCACGACGGTGTCGGGATTGACGGCGACCCCGCAATCGACGACCGCAACGACGCGATCGACGTGCACATCGCCGCTCCTGGAGACCGTCACCTCTGCAACCTCGGCGAGATAGGTCCCGAACGACTGCGACAGTGAGATGCCGCGCCCCCTGCGGGGGCCCAGCGGTGTTCCCCACCCCGCTTTCTGCGCTGCACGTTCGAGAACATGTAGAGCGCGCGGGTTATTGTTCAGAAGACGACGACGAAAGGCGACTGGGTCCGTCTTCGCAGCAGCGGCGAGTTCGTCGATGAAGCACTCCACGACATAGACATTGTGCGTGGGGCCAACGCCGCGCCAGAATGCCGTCGGGATGCCTGGAGGCTCCACACGCACATATTCGACGCGCCTGTTGGCGATCGCGTAGGGAATTGCGGCGGCGCCGTCGACCGCGTCCGGATCTAAGCCGTTCTTGACCACCGACGGAAAGTAGCGGGACATAATCGACGACCCGGCAATTCGATGGCTCCAGGCTATCGGCGTGCCCTTTTCATCTAGCCCGGCGCTCATGCGATCGTAGTAGTACGGCCGATACATGTCGTGTTGGATGTCTTCTTCCCGGCTCCAGACGACCTTGATCGGCCCCTTGGCTTGCTTGGCGATGAGTGCCGCCTGGACGATGAAATCGACCTCGAGCCGACGCCCGAAGCCGCCGCCGAGCAGGTGATTGTGAACCCTGACCTGATCCTCCTTCAATCCGAGATGCTTTGAAACCTGAAGTTGGGCGATATCGGGAACCTGCGAGCCGACCCAGATGTCGCAGCCGTTATCCGTGACCTGTACTGTGCAGTTGATCGGCTCCATCGTGGCATGAGCGAGAAACGGCGCCTCGTAAATGGCGTCGACCTTTGTCTTCGCTCGGCCGAGTGCGGCGTTAGTGTCCCCTTCGTTGGTGGCAACGGCGCCGGGTTTCAGGGAGGCGGCTGCCAGAGCGGACACKACGGCCGCCGTCGAGACKGACGCGTTAGGCCCATCGTCGAATGTCACCGCCGCGGCCTCGAGGCCCTTCTTCGCCGCCCAGTAATGATCGGCGATGATGGCAATCGCGTTGCCGAGATTGGTGACCTGATGGACGCCGGGGACCTTCAGAGCGGCCGCCTCGTTGAATGAGGCGACGGTACCGCCGAATACCGGGGAGGCAGCAACGGTTGCGACTTTCATGCCTGGCAACTTGACGTCGATACCAAACACCGCCGTGCCGTTGACCTTGCCGGAAACGTCGAGCCGCTTGGCGGGCGTTCCGATGATGCGGAAGCTTCCCGGGGCCTTGAGCGGGAATTCTGCTGGTACCGCGAGTTTCGCGGCTTCATCGACGAGTTCGCCGTAGCCGATCCGGCGATTGCTCGCCGCGTGGATGACCTGGCCGGATTCGGTCGTCAAGCTTCTGGCGTCCACGTGGAAGCGCTTCGCGGCCGCTGCGATGAGAACCTGCCGCGCCGCGGCACCGGCTCGACGCAGAGGCAGATAAAACGCTCGGATCGAGGTCGACCCGCCTGTCATTTGCACGCCGCCGATGAGGGCGTTGCCGTATAGCTTGGCATTCGCGGGCGCATGGTCAACGGTGACATCGCCCATGTCGATGTCGAGCTCTTCTGCGACCAGCATCGGCAAGGACGTATAGGTGCCTTGGCCCATCTCAACCATTGGCGAGATGACGGTCACCTTGCCCGCGTGATCGACGCGGATGAAAGCGTTCGGGGCAAACGGCTGAGCCTGCGGCGCCGCCTCTGCCAGCAGGCTTCCGGATGGAAGGGACCAGCCGATGACAAGACCGCCGCCCATCGCTGCGCCGGCGTGGAGGAATGCGCGGCGAGAAACGGATCGATCCGCAACGTCTCGAACTAATGTCATGTGAAGACCTCACTGTGCGCGAGAGGAGGTTGCGGCCTTTTTGATCGCTTCCCTGATGCGCACATAGGTGCCACATCGGCAGATGTTGCCTGACATCGCCGCGTCGATGTCAGCATCCGTGGGCTTCGGGTTGCCTGCGAGAAGCGCGCTCGCCGACATGATCTGGCCTGATTGGCAATAGCCGCACTGCACGACCTCCAGATCGAGCCACGCAGTTTGGACGGCCTTGCCGGCAGCCGTGTTGCCGATCGCCTCAATCGTCGTAACGGATTTTCCAGCCGCATCACTGATCGGCGTGATGCAGGAGCGGGTCGGCTCGCCATCGATATGAACGGTGCAAGCGCCGCACTGGGCGATCCCGCACCCAAATTTCGTTCCCGTCATTCCGAGAATGTCCCTGACCACCCACAGGAGCGGCATTTCGTCAGGGGCATTAACGGACAAGGATTGGCCGTTCACTTTGAGACGATGCATCGCATGATCCTCCCTGGGCTTGCCGTAAGAAACTTCCATCGAAAATTCGGGGTTCGCCGGCTTCTGGCAAAAAGTAGTTTACAGCTTCAAGCGACCGCAGCCCGTCTCGGCAGCTTCCAGTCCGGGCGAATGAAGTGGCAAGTATAGCCACCCGGATAACGCTCCAGGTAATTCTGGTGCTCCGGCTCGGCTTCCCAGAAAGGTCCGGCAGGGGCGATTTCCGTTACGACCTTCCCGGGCCATAAGCCCGATGCTTCGACGTCGGCTATAGTGTCTTCGGCGACGCGCTTCTGCTCGGCGCTGGTGTAGAAGACCGCCGAGCGGTAACTGAAACCCCTGTCATTGCCCTGACGGTTGAGCGTCGTGGGGTCATGAATCTGGAAGAAGAATTCCAGCAATTGACGGTAGCCGACTCGCATCGGATCGAAGATGATCTCGATGGCTTCGGCATGAGTGCCGTGATTCCGATAAGTGGCGTTCGCGACGTCGCCGCCAGAGTAGCCGACGCGTGTGGAAATGACGCCATTGTAATGCCGAACCAGATCCTGGACGCCCCAAAAGCAGCCACCGGCAAAGACCGCGCGTTCCTGTGTCATCGGATACTGTCCTTGTTTGTATTCGAGACGAATGACAATGCGTGGGCGTCTACGGCGAAACCGTCGTCGCGAGCCATCGCGCTACTGCCATCCTCCTATCCCTCGTAGGTCGATCATTCCCGTCGAGCGAAAGCCGATTACTCACGCGGCAATTCGACCTCGCACCATTTGCTGCGCCACCTTGGCAACCCGTTCGCCGAGCCCTTCAGCGGTCAGCAGATCCGATGCAGGCGGTGCCAAGTCCGGCCCTTGGTCCGCATTCGACTGTGCCGCGGCGCCGAGCCAGAAGCCCAATCGATTGAGATCCTCCTCGGAGCCAGTCGACTGGTTATTGCCGCCCGGAACACCGAGGTTCACCCAGTGCATTCCGTGCTGGGCGGCAAGTATCGCAAGCTGGAACAAGGTCACCAACTTGTCTCCGGAGCGCGATGCCGAGTTCGTAAACCCGGCGGCAATTTTGTCACGCCAAGCGCCAGATGCGAATACCTCCGACGTCGTGTCCATGAAGCTTTTGAAGGGGCCGGAGATACTGCCCATGTATGTAGGCGCGCCAAAGATGATGGCGTCGGCTTTCGCCAAATCGTCCCAGCGGGTCGGTGCCTCGTCTGAAGTCATGAAGAGGACTGTTGTCCCAGGGACTTTTTCGACACCTCGCCGGACGGCTTCGGCCTGGCGTGCGGTGTGCCCATAGCCGCTGTGGAAAACAATCGCTACGAGGACGTCTGAGTTCGAGAAATTGGGTGCCAACATGGCGGTCACGCTGCGCTCAAGCCACGTGCCGAAGGCTGCATCTCGGATAGCAGCTTCAGCAGCGCCTGGGCTCCGGCTGTCGACGAACTGGGGTTCTGGCCCGTGATCAAGCGACCGTCCGTGATGGCGAAACTCTCCCAATTCGGCACTTTCTCGAAGAGGCCGCCGAGGCGCTTCAGCTCATCCTCCACGAGAAACGGCACGACATGAGTCAACTGGACTTCCTCTTCTTCAGTATTGGTGAAGCCGGTGACGCGCTTTCCCTTTACGATAGAAGCGCCCTGATACATGACCCTGTGCAGCACTGCCGGGGCATGGCAGACGGCGGCCACGGGCTTTCCCGAATTGTAGAAGGATTCGATCAGCGCGATTGAGTCAGTGTTATCGACCAGGTCCCACATCGGCCCATGACCGCCGGGATAGAAGACGGCATCGAAATTGTCGGACCTCATGCTTTCAAGTTTTACAGTGGTGGCCAGATCCTTCTGAGCCGCCGGATCCATCTTGAATCGCGCCATGGCGGGCGTCTGGTTTTCTGGGAGATCGCTCTTCGGATCGATGGGTGGCTGCCCGCCCTTTACCGAAGCAAGAGTCAGTTCGACGCCGGCGTCGCGAAATACATAATAGGGTGCAGCAAACTCTTCGAGCCAAAATCCGGTCTTGCGGCCGGTGTCGCCAAGCTTGTCATGCGACGTCAGTACCATCAGAATGTTCATCACTCTTCTCCTTGAGATGGGCTCGTTGAATTCTCCCGCATTAGGGCGCTTCGAGTGGTGGAAGTCACTTGGACCTAGGTACCGACGACACGATGGTATAAGGCGCAGCTGGGGCGACGGCGACGATCACTGATCGTTGGCTGCATGGGGTAAGATCGCCGGTATTATCCAGCGGCCATCTCGTAGCGCCAGGCGCTGTCGCACATCGTCATGAGGCGGCGGGAATCTAAGCATTCACGCATACGGGGCTAGCACTTGGCCTTCGACGTCTTCCGCGCCGCATTAACAATTATTCACGACGATTCATTCGCTGTTTTTCCCGCACCGGAGCACGGTCAGCGTGCCTCGCACGGCAAGCGGCCCCAACGTGTCGAGTATTGGTCAAACCTATTGGGGCCTTCGCGTATTTATCCAGCAGGAGAATGCACCATGTTCCCTTCCTCGGAGTCGGTCATCACCGAACGACATTCAGGTAAAGCATTCGCCGAACTACCCGGCGCGCTATCAGCGCCGCTCGTATTTATCGCCGGCGGCGATAGGTCCACGCGCGAGGGGTTGGGGGCAATCGTCCGCGATGTGGGCTGGCGTGCGCGGGAGCTGTCGTCTGCCGTGGCCCTGCTTTCGGAGCCTGAGGCCTCTTCGCCGAGTTGCCTCCTGCTCGACCTAACGCTTCCAACGCAGGGAGATATTCAGTTTCAGGAATGTCTAGCGGCCGAGCGCGCTGGCACGCCGGTGGTATGCATAACCGCTGTTGCCGATGTGCTCACGACGGTACGCGCCATGAAGGCCGGCGCAGTGGACGTTCTGCCGATGCCCGTGCAATCCGATCTCTTGATCGATGCGGTCCACCAAGCTTTGGCACGCAGCGAAGCCCTGCTGCGGGATAGCTTGGCCTTGCGACGGCTCCGCGAGAAGTATGCTTCGCTTAGTCCGCGCGAACGCGAAGTGATGATGCTGGTCGTGTCGGGCCTCATGAACAAGCAGGTCAGTGGCAAGCTGGGCATCAGTGAAATCACGGTGAAGGCGCACCGCGGCCAAGCGATGCGCAAGATGATGGCGCGTTCATTCGCCGAGCTGGTGAAAATGGCCGACAAGCTGATGAATCTGGGGGGCGAATGCCGTTTGCCGGGCCCGCGCGCGCCAATTTTAACTACCATCCAAGCTGGACAGTTCGTCGAGCAGCGCCTTGGCGCGGCGTAGATCGGCGGTCTCGAACCCTTCGATGAAGCGCCCGTAGATCGAAGCGACGAGGTCTCGCGCGTCTCGTCGCCGGCCATCCCTCTGGTGGCGCCGGGCGAGGCTCAGGGCTGTTCGAAGCTGCCACGAAAGTGCTTCCTGTCGGCGTGCCCACTCAAGGGATTGTTCGAAATGCTTCTCGGCCTCCAGATCAGCCGCCTGGCCACCCGCTTCCTGAAGCAGCTCGCCTTTAATCCGCAGGATCTCGGCGATGCACCATAACTCTTCGTCGCGTTCGCACATAGCGAGCGCCTTGTCGATGATCTGTATGCCTTCAGCGACGCGGCCGGCGAGTCGTAGTCCTTCGGCATATTCGGCGTACACCCAAGTTTGCCGTAGCGAGAAGCGGTTCTCGGGCAACGTCGCCAATGTCGTTTGCAGCAGGTCCAGACCGGCTGCGAGTTGGCCTTGCTTGATCAGTAAAATTGCCTTGAAGCATTTGCCCCACGCCTGCCAGATCGACAGGCCTTCCCGTGCTGAGCGGCTGAGCAGTAGCTCTATGTAGTGCTGCGCGCCGGGTAGATCGCTGGCCATTAATGAAAGAAAACAGGCGCCTTTGGTCAGCGAGTTGCAAAGGGTGAGTGTGTGGTCGAGCTCCTGCGCCTCCTCAACGTTGAGGGCATTCATAGTCGACGCCTGGGTGACGAACCCTTGCAGCCACAAGATTGAGACCAGGAAATTGCGGGCAGTAATTTTTTGGTCGAACTGAAAACGGATGATGTGGGCGCGATGGACGGGCGCCACATAGCGGTTCAGCATGTATTCGATCTGCCGCCGGGCGACCCGTTGGTCGCCCATGAAATGGATGGTAAAGCCACGCATGCGTTCGCCCGTCAGTGGATCGACGGGGTCATCCGATCGGTTGGCGAACGCGCAGAACCTATCCGCCAATGCCAGAGCCTCGCGAAACGCGCCTCGATTGTGAGCATCGCACCAAAGGCACCACAGCACGCGCATCATGTAGTCGACATCGTCGAGCTGCTCGGCAAGCCTAAGTGCCTCGTTCAGGGCCGTTTCCAGTTCTGGCCCCGACGCCTCGATGTTGAGCAGCACCGCCCCCAAGGCGTGCTGAAATTGAAGTTCGAGGTGCAGGTCGCGCCGTGTCTCGGAGGTTAGCAATGTGAGCGACTGCGAAACGCGCGAGCGGCATTCGTTCATGAGCGACAGATGCATCCACAAGGGCAGCGCTGCTTCGGTCAGACCCACACCCAACATCGCGTCGTCTGCGGACAAGAAGGCCCAATCCAATGCCTTGCGAACGTTGTCGATCTGGCGTCCATACTTCGTGAGCCAATCATCGCGTCCGATCGCTTCCACATCGTTGCCGGCGCTGACAAGCATAGTGCGATAATGCTCTGCATGGCGGCGCGCGGTCGAGACGAACTCGGCGCTCTCGACAAGCTTCTCGATCGAGTAAGCGCGTGTTGTGTCGAGCAGGCGATAGATAGGGGCCTGGTCTAGGGCATTTACGGAGACCAGCGACTTGGCAACCAGATCGGCGATTGCCCGGATAATGTCGGCTGCGTTATCCTCCTTGTCGATGGCAACCGCTTGAGCAGCCTCGAGAGTGAAACCGCCGACGAAGATCGAAAGGCGGCGCAGCACAGTCTGCTCAGTGCGGTCGAGATACTCGTAGCTCCAGTCAAGCGCTGCCGCCAGGGTTCGATGCCTCGGCAGAGCCGTGGTACGCCCCTGCATAAGGAGTTGGAAGCGGTCGTTCATTTGCGAGGCGAGATCCTGCAGGCCAAACGTGCCCACGCGGCTTGCTGCGAGCTCAATGGCCAACGCCATCCCGTCAAGCTTGCGGCAGATATTTGAGACCAGCGAGACTGTCTCGTCAGTCACTTCGAACGCCTCTGTGTTCGATTTGGCCCGCTCTATGAACAGTTCGACAGCCGGAAAGGAAAGAGCTTGCCGGACTGTTAGGACTGCTGCCCCTGGCGGTGTGTCGAGCGGTTCGAGATGATGAACGTTCTCTCCCTCCGCCCTCAGCAGCTCTCGGCTTGTGGCGAGCACGCGCAGGGTAGTCGTACCGCGCAGTACGAATTCGACGAGTTCACTTGCTGCCTCGAGGACGTGCTCGCAACTGTCGAGTACAAGCAAGACTTGGCGAGCGCGTAGGAATTCGACCACCTCCGCTATCGGATCGTCCGATGTCACGACAAGTCCAAGCGCCTCCGCAACGACGCTCGATAGCGAGATCGACCTTGAGACCGTCGAAAAATCGATGAAGAACACGCCATCAGCGTAAGCCGGGGTTGCCAGATCCGCGACTGCGAGAGCTACAGTCGTCTTGCCAATGCCGCCTGGGCCTACGATCGTAAGGAGTCGGCGACGTTCAAGTCGTTTGACCGCCTCGGCTACCACGCCATCGCGCCCGATCACCCGCGAGATCGACTTGGGCAGTTGTTGACTACGCTCCGCAATGACGGGCACGGTATCTGCTGCCGCCGTCGGCGGCGCGGCGAGCGCAACCGGCGCCACGAAGCGATAGCCTCGGCCCGGCACGGCAACCACGTAGCGGGCGCCATCGCGTCCGTCGTTTAGCGCCCGTCGGAGCAACGCGATCTGGGTGCGCAGATTTCCCTCGTCGACTACGACGTTGGGCCAGACCCGCGAAACCAGCTCGTCCTTGGTAAGCAGTTCTCCCGGCCGTTCTACCAGGGTAATCAAGATATCAAGCGCGCGGCCGCCGATACGGACAGGCTTGTCATCCTCAAGCAGGAGCTGCCGCTCCGGCTGCAGGCGAAAGCGCCCAAACTTCATCTCTCGGGCAATGGGATGGCCCGAACTCTCCGGCGGCGCTGCAATCGACAAATCAAGGATCCGATGTTGATTCCCAGATTATCAGCTAAGGTCCTCCGATGATAAAGCGCCATTTTGTTGCGATCGGGCTGCGCAATAAGCGCAGCTTCATTCAAGTAATAGCGTAATGTTATAATGGAATTTCTATTGATAAGGCATCAGAACTTATTGGCTAGTTCGTATGTTCGAAGCCGCTTGCTACATGTCGTCCAAGACGGAGTTCAACATCTGATCGTTGTTGAAGGCCATTCACGAGGAGCGATTTCGTCCTGGCCTGCGTCGCAGGTCTAGCAACGGAGGCAAAAAATCGATCGAGTGCGGGTGGAAACACGCTATTATCAGGTAACGTCACCTCGTCGACGAAGCCCTTCGCCTCCGTAAGCGCCGTTTTACTGAAACTCGAAATACGTAGGGCGATCTCGTCGACGAATGAGTCGAGCTGCTCGTCCGGTACAGCGCGATTGACATATCCATAGCGTTCTGCGAGCGGGCCGGGAAAGTCATCCGCAACGAGAATGACCTCCATGGCGCGCCCGCGGCCCATCAAACCCCCAAGGCGAGCCATGGGGTTGCCGCCGGGCACAGCGCCGAGGCCTACCTCAAACTGCCCTAGAATAGCCTTCTCTGCACTCGCGAACCGCATGTCGCACGCTAATGCAAACTCGCTGCCAGCCCCCCGCGCACGTCCTCGGATTGAAGCGATCGAAACGACCGGCGCGCGGCTCAGCCGAACCAATACGTCCAGCCAAGGATGCATCCCGGTTGGACCTTTCACCATTGCGGCAGTGCGCGACTTGTCAGCCAGCACGTCATAGTGTGCGAGAAAAAAATCGGGATCTTTGCTGCTGAATACAACAACCTTGACCTCGGCATCGTTCTCCAGACGGTCTATTAGCGCTGCAAGCTCGCGGATAGTGTCGGGATCAATCAGATTAATCGGCGGATTGAAAAACTGGGCACGCAAATACCCCTTGGCGGGTTCAGTTAGCTCGATCTGAGTATGCATGTTCGGCCTCGCAAATGGTGCAAACTGAAACACGGCCTGTGCACGGGTAGATTCACGGGCCTCAGAAATCCATTCTCGGCTACCTACGCTTGCACGGCCGAGAACGCGTCCACTACTTCGCGTGTGGTCAGTATCGCGTGGGCGTAGGTCGGGCCGTTTAGCTCGTGAGCCGCGTGCATCATCTCACGCGTGAAGGCGGCCGTTGCGTCACGAACAAGCGTGACATGATAACCTAATTCCATGGCATAGCGTCCGGTGGATTCGACGCAGGTGTTAGCTAGCAGACCGATAAGAATCACATGCGTGATGCCGTGTTGGCGTAATTGTTGATCTAAATCCGTGTTGGCAAAACCGCTTTGCGCCCAATGTTCGTGGACGATGACATCGCCCGGTTTAGGCGCAAAATCAGGATGCCAGTCACCACCCCACTCGCCACGAGCAAACGAGTGGCGTTTCATGATGGCCCGTTGTGTCGGATTCGGATGGCACCAGCACTCGTAGTCGCCAGGTTCCCACCGGCGGTGGGGAACGATGAAGACCTTGACTCCGGCTTTTCGAACGGCACCGTCCACGCGTTTCAGGTTCACAATAAGGTCGATTTCCTCAGCGACCTCCTTGACCCTCGGCCAAATAATCCCGCCCTCGGACAGAAAGTCATTGTAGGGGTCAACGAATAGAAGCGCGGTTGATTTCCTATCGTACGCAGGCGCTGACATTTGCTTTCTCCTTGAAATGACATCGCCTAGTGGGACGCGATTTTGAGGGCTGCGCGCTCAATGCTCTGCGCGAAGAGTGGTGTTTCACCCTTGTTATGGGCGATCGACATCGGAGCACGTTGCGCACGGAAGATGTCGAACGGAATTCCTTGCCGATCGAGGAACTCCATGAATGCTGGCGTGGCTGTAGCGCGAACGTGGTTCGTGAACTCGCACTTCGTGGTATCGATGGCCTTCACGCTCAGTTCCCAGAGTACATTGATCGTTGTCCTCCCCGTTGGCGTCAGGATGTCAGACACTGACTCCAGCACGAGATGATCGGGTTTTCCGAGAGTTTCGACGTAGTGCTGTATACTGAGACTGCCGCCGATGATCTCAACGTTGATCGACATCCGCCGTCCGTCAGCAGCGGTCGTTGCGCCTGCCGCGATATGCGCGGGTGAACAGCCCTGATATTCTTTCTCGCTGAGTGAGAAGCACCAGGTCGGGATGTCGACCTTGTCGACAGGGGCGTTGATGATCGCGGTGAAGCTGGAATTGACGATCTCGTTCTCGGTCATTTTGGCATCTCCTTGTCGCACTTGGGTTCACCGATAGAGGGCCTGCGCAGACGAGCGCTCAGATCGCTGCAGAAGGCCGGCACATAGGGCGGGTCCGTCACTTTTGACGGGGCGCAGTCGGGCCAGAAATTCGCTGGTAATCGCGGCAACCTCATCGGCTGCGACATCGAGCGCGAAATGCCCTGCTTCCAGGAAATGCACTTCTGCCGAGGGAACATCGCGCTGGTACGCGTATGGCTCCGAATTTTCGAAAGACAGATCGTACTTTCCCCACACGATCAGTAGCGGAGGTTGATGGTCTTGCAACCAGCGCTGCCAACGGCGGTAGGCAGCGACATTTGTTCTGTAGTCAAAAAAGAGATCAAGCTGGATTTCTGCCTGCTTCGGCTGGCTAAGGAACGTGCTCTCGTCCACCCAAGAATCTGGGTTGTAGACTTCGAACCTTGGATCCGATCCGACGTGCCGCCGCCTATTCGCCTCGATCGAGAAGAGGCTCTCCCATACATCTTGTTCGTGCCTGATACGGTCGTTCCAGAAAGCTTTTCGCTGGTTCCAGATGCTCGCCAGACCCGTATGATGCGCAACGGCATTCTGAACGATCAAGGCTTCAAGGCGATGTGGAGCGGCGATCGCCATGCGAAAGCCTATCGGCCCCCCGTAGTCCTGCAAGAACAGGCTGTAGCTCTTGAGTTTCAGCGCCTCAGCAAATTCACGCATCACTTCGCTGAGATGCTCGAATGTGTAGGCGAAATCGCCAGGATCCGGCGCCGCACTATGTCCGAATCCTGGATAGTCCGGCGCGATCAAGCGGTAATGGTTGGATAGTCGCGCCAGAAGCGGTTCATACATCCGAGATGACGACGGAAGGCCGTGGAGTAGCAGTATGACGGGGGCATCTCGGTCACCTGCCTCTCGATAGAAGATGGGCAGTCCGCCGACGTCCACGAAATGGTAGGAAATTGAGGTGCCCATCGACCTACATCCGACTGGCGTCGACGATGGCTTGGCTAAAGCCGTGTGGTGCCTCCTGGGGGAGGTTATGGCCGATCCCGCCTCGTATCACTCGATGCTGATACTTGGCCGTGAACTTCCTTGCGTAGGTCGCAGGGTCAGGGTGGGGAGCCCCATTTGCGTCGCCTTCGAGGGTGATGGTCGGCACCCCGATCGCTGGCGCAGTGGCCAAAGTCTTCTCGATCTTGTCGAACTGGCGCTCTCCATCGGCTAGACCCAGACGCCAGCGGTAATTGTGGACGACGATATCCACGTGGTCCGGGTTGGCGAAGGCGAGGGCGCTCTTCGAGAACGTCGTTTCGTCAAACCGCCATTGCGGAGAGGCTGTCTTCCAGATCAGCTTGGCGAAGTCGCTCGTATTTGCTTGATAGCCAGCTCGACCGCGCTCCGTGGCAAAGTAATACTGATACCACCAGGATAATTCTGCGGATGGCGGAAGTGGCTGTTGATTGGCCTTCTGACTGCCGATTAGATAGCCACTCACAGACACCATCGCCTTGCAGCGTTCCGGCCACATGGCTGCGACGATATTGGCCGTTCTCGCACCCCAGTCGTATCCTGCGATGACAGCGTTTTTGATGCCGAGCGCATCCATCAGCGCAACAACATCAACTGCGAGTGCAGCTTGCTGTCCGTTTCGGGGTGTTTCGCTCGTGAGAAAGCGCGTCGTGCCGTAGCCCCTGAGATACGGCGTGATAACGCGAAAGCCCTTCGCGCCCAGAATGGGCGCCACCTCTGCGTAGCTCTGGATATCGTAAGGCCAGCCGTGGAGGAGGATGACCGGCTCGCCGTTCTTCGGACCCACTTCACTGTAACCGACGCTGAGAACGCCCGCCTCGATCTGCTCCACGCGAAGAAGAGCGGGACTTTCGGCCCGCGCTGGCGCAGCTTCGGCCGGTGACGGCGAAAGAAGACCGAGTTCGCCGACGGCGGCTATCGCGGCTGCGGTTCCGACGAAGTTCCGGCGGCCAAAATCAACAGGTAATGATCGTTCGATCGTCATGATGCCTATCCTGGTTTGAGGGGCAGCTCTAGACGGCGATCGCCGTTGCTACCTCAATGTTGCCGTGGGTTGCGCGGGAGTACGGGCAGAGCGTGTGCGCCTCATCGGCGAGGGCCTGCGCCGTGTCTCGGGGCAGGCCGGGGAGGTTAATGTTGAGCCGCGCGCCGAGGGTGTAGAAGCCGTCGACAAGGCTAAGGTCCACCTCTGCGTCGATCGAGAAATTCGACGGTAGGGCGACCTTTTGCCGCCTTGCTGCGATGCCGATCGCGCTTTCGAAACAGGTTGACCAACCCGCAGCGAAGAGTTGCTCGGGGTTGGTTCCCCTACCCTGGCCGCCGGGTGGAGAGATTTTGACGTCGAGATGCCCGTCAGAGCTTCTCGATGCTCCGCCCTCCCGACCGCCGGTCGTGTGGACTTTTGCGGTATACAGTAGCTTTGACTGATGGTTCATGACGGAACATCCTGCATAACGGTTGTCATTTTCGACCAAATTGATTGGCCGATATTTGTCGACACGTCATGTATCGGACGTTGCAAATTCGGGCGCGATTGAACTCAGGTATCGGTCAATACCTAGATATCGATTGTTAGATGCCGCGGCCGCCTGGATCTTTTGTATCTGAATGCGCTTAACCCGGCACTTATGTATCGGCGATACCTTTGTGCGATAGATCGCATGATCGCTGTGCCTCATCATCATGTCCGAAGCCATGAGCTCGGGCGATGCATTGGGAGGCCAATATGGTTGGAAATGACCTGATCAAGGTGAAGCGCGACACTCGGGCTCTTTGGCGCGTTTTGATCGACAATCCGCCACTGAACATTTTTGGCCCGGAATCGCTGCCGGGCCTGAACGATGTCGTGACAGCGCTGGAAACAGATCCCGAAGTCAGAGTTGTGGTGTTTGAAAGCCCGGTGGAGGGATATTTCGTAACGCACTACGACTTTCTCGCCGACCCGGAAGCGACGCTCGGCCTGCCGCCCGGGCCTACAGGCCTCCAGCAGCTGCCAGATCTGCTCGTCCGCATCAGCCGTGCGCCAGTTGTTTCGATTGCGAAGATCCGCGGTCGAGCGACAGGCGTGGGCAGTGAGCTCGCCCTTGCCTGCGACATGCGCTTTGCCAGTCGCGAGAAAGCTATCCTGTCGCAGTGGGAAGTGGGAGCCGGTCTGGTTCCCGGAGGCGGTCCCATGGCGCGCTTGCCACGGCTTATGGGTAGGGGCAGGGCGCTGGAAGTGCTGCTTGGAGCGGATGACATCGACGGCGAACTTGCCGAGCGCTACGGCTACGTTAACCGCGCTTTTCCTGATCAGGATCTGGACACTTTTGTTGGTGCCCTCGCGAGCAGAATTTCGACATTCGACCGGGACGCGATTGCCGAGACCAAACGTCTCGTGAACAAGGCGAGCCTGCCATCAGATGCCGACATTGCGCCTGAATGGGATGCGTTCCTGGCTTCGCTCAATCGGCCGGCGGCCAAGAAGCGGATCCAGAAGCTGATGGAGCAGGGCTTCCATCGTCCTGGAGAAGTCGAGCGCAGGCTAGGGCACTACGTCGGGCAAATTGGGCTCTGACGTCCCCTGCAGCCCGCAAAGACAACGCCTTGGCAGCAAATGGCATTGCTCGGACCCCAGCGGATGGGCGCCGTCTGCAATGCTTGTCTTCAATTTTCAAATGTGAGGATAGGATCATGAAAGACGGTAAAGTAGCCATTGTGACAGGTGCGTCCCAGGGAATGGGAGCCGCTCTCGTCGAGGGGTATCGGCAGCTAGGCTACAACGTTGTAGCGACTGCGCGCTCGGTGAAACCCAGCGAAGACCCGAAGGTTATTACAATCGCGGGCGATATTTCGGACCGCCAAACCGCGGAGCGTGTAGTCGCGGCTGCAAATGAGAGATTCGGAAGGATTGATACACTCATCAACAATGCAGGTATCTTCATTGCGAAGCGCTTTACCGAATATACGGTGGAGGAATTGGAAGCGATCTTGGCTGTCAACACGACTGGTTTCTTTCACATGACACAACTCGTCGTCGCTGAAATGGAAAAACGCGGCGCCGGCCACGTGGTCCAGATTACGACGACTTTGGCCGAGTCGGCGAATTCAGAAGTCCCGTCGGTCCTTGCATCGCTCACCAAGGGTGGGCTGAACGCGGCGACGAGATCGTTGGCCATCGAATTGGCGTCGCGCGGCATACGCGTGAATGCTGTTTCGCCAGGAATTATCAAGACGCCGATGCATGCGGTCGAAACTCATTCCTTTCTGGCGGGGCTGCACCCAGTGAAGCGGATCGGAGAGATTTCCGACATCGTTCAAGCCGTTCTCTATCTGGAAACGGCTCCCTTCGTGACCGGCGAGATCCTCCATGTGGACGGCGGCCAGAGCGCGGGTCACTGATCTGGAGGAGTGCTCGGATGGGCCAAGCCTATGAGATCGTTGACCACCAATACGATGTGGTCATCGTCGGCGCCGGAGGCGCCGGCATGCGGACGGCGCTCGGCATGTCGGCGTCCGGCTTGAGGACCGCCTGCCTGACGAAAGTCTTTCCCACACGGAGCCACACGGTCGCTGCCCAGGGCGGGATGGCCGCCTCCCTGGGGAATATGGGGGACGGTGACGACTGGCGTTACCACATGTACGACACCGTAAAGGGATCCGACTGGCTGGGTGATCAAGATGCGATAGAATATATGTGCCGAGAGGCGGTGCCCGCCGTGCTCGAATTGGAGCGGTTGGGAGTTCCGTTCTCGCGGACCGACGACGGTCGAATTTATCAGCGGCCGTTTGGCGGTCAGACGATCGGATATGGTCAGTCGATGGCCCAGCGCACTTGCGCGGCGGCCGACCGAACCGGACATGCGATCCTGCACACGCTTTATCAACGCTGCCTAGAGCACCACACGGAATTCTTTATTGAGTTCTTCGCGCTCGATTTACTAATGGACGAAGACGCCGGTTGCCATGGCGTGCTCGCCTGGGACCTTGAGGGCGGTACGCTTCACCGGTTCCGATCCCAGCGGGTCGTGCTTGCCACTGGCGGGTATGGTCGAGCTTATTTCTCATGCACCGCCGCCCACACTTGCACCGGCGACGGGAATGCCATGGCGCTTCGCGCCGGCTTGCCACTGCAGGATATGGAATTCACGCAGTTCCATCCGACCGGAATCTACGGCTCGGGCTGCCTCATCACTGAAGGAGCAAGGGGCGAGGGAGGCTACCTTACCAACTCCGAGGGCGAGCGCTTCATGKAGCGCTATGCGCCAACTGCTAAGGACCTAGCGGGACGCGATGTGGTCTGTCGCGCAATGACCATAGAGATCAACGAGGGGAGAGGATGTGGTCCTTTGAAAGACCACATCAATTTGCACCTTGAGCATCTGGACAAGGATATTCTGCATCATCGGCTGCCCGGGATCAGTGAGACCGCGCGCATCTTCGCAGGCATTGATCTGACGCGAGAACCGATCCCAGTGCTGCCGACGGTCCATTACAACATGGGCGGCGTACCCACGAATCTGCACGGAGAGGTCGTAACGAAGCGCGGCGCGGCAGCCGATATCGTTGTCCGAGGCCTCATGGCAATCGGTGAGGCTGCCTGCGTATCGGTTCATGGGGCCAATCGTCTAGGCTCGAATTCATTGCTAGACATCATTGTTTTCGGCCGCGCTGCCGCTCTGCGGGCTTCAGCCAGCCTGCGACCCATCGATTCCCTGCCACCGCTATCGGAAGACGTGACGGATCGTGCCATCGCCAGGTTCGATCGCTCACGATGGTCGAACGGAAGTGCTGATGTGGCCAGCATCCGCCGGGCGATGCAGCAGATCATGCAGAAGCATTGCGCCGTCTTTCGCGACGGTTCGTTGCTGGTTGAGGGTCAGGCGCGCCTTGCGGAAGTGGCTATGGAGATGAGGCATAACCTGGGAATTAATGACCGCTCGATGACGTTCAACACTGAACTCGTCGAGCTCATCGAGTTGGAAAACATGATGGCGCAGTCGATCGTTTGTCTCCAATCAGCCATAGCCAGGACGGAGAGCCGCGGATCGCATGCCAGAGAGGATTTTCCGCACCGGAATGACGAGACTTGGCTGAAGCATAGTTGTGCGTGGCTGGATGACGGAGGTCGAACGCGCATGGAATACCGCCCTGTGCGGCTCCAGCCATTGTCGAACGAGGTCTCTTCGATCCCGCCACGCGAACGCGTGTACTGACCGCGAGGCTCGTCGATAAGCCCGCCTGCTCCAGACGAACCACTTTTTGCCACTAGAGAATGCGAGCGCATCTGATGACTGCCGGTCCTCGCGCACTGGATACCCGAGCTGAGTCCGTATCCCGCGGGAGAGCGGTTCTGTCAGCATTCTGTGCGACCCTGATCGGCGTTGGTTTAGCCAGGTTCGCTTACACCCCGCTGCTGCCAGCTCTCGTCGAGGCCCGCTGGTTTGAAGCCTCTGCAGCGGCGTATCTGGCCGCCGCCAATCTGGCCGGATATTTGGTCGGAGCGCTGTTGGGACGAGCTGCCGCCGAACGTCTGGGAACGATAGGCGTGCTTCGCGGCATGATGGTGATGGCGACGGCATCGCTTCTCGCCTGCGGCTTTCCGCTCGGATTTCCATGGTATTCGGGCTGGCGTTTTGCCGCCGGTATGGCCGGCGGTGCCTTGATGGTCCTCTCAGCCCCTACCATCATTCCCCATTTTCCAGCTTCGCGCCGCGGACTCGTTGGCGGCGTCATCTTTATGGGCGTTGGTGCTGGCGTAGTGATCTCCGGCACCGTCGTTCCGCTCCTGCTGCAACGTGGCTTGGCCGCAGCCTGGATTGGCCTCGGGGTACTTTCTGCCGTGCTGACTATCGCTGCGTGGTCGGGGTGGCCCAGCGAAAGCCAGCACTCATTGCCTCACGCGCGAGCAAGCAATGCTCTCAGGCCTGGGCGACTCCGCGCACTTTATGCCTCATATGCCCTAAACGCCGCAGGCTGGGTGCCCCACATGGTCTTTCTTGTCGACTATGTAGCACGGGGTCGCGGGGAAGGAATTGCGATCGGCTCCCAGTACTGGGTCCTGTTTGGCATCGGTGCCACGTTCGGTCCCGTACTAGTGGGCTTCTTTGCTGATCACTTCGGGTTCGCTACGGCGCTCCGCCTCAGCTTCGTGCTTGAGGCCTGCGCGGTTGCCGTGCCAGCCCTCGGGCTGGGCGCATTCTGGTTGATGGCGTCCAGCGTAACTGTAGGGGCGTTCGTCACCGGCACGGTGCCCCTTGTCCTGGGCAGGATATCCGAATTGCTGCCTGACCACCCGGCGCAGCAGCGCGTGGCTTGGAGTAACGCGACTGCGGCCTTCGCTCTTTTCCAGGCAGTTGCCGCTTATTTGCTCTCACTAATATTTTCTCTGACCCATGGAAGTTATCAGACGCTTTTCCTTATCGGAAGCGGCGCACTGGTCGTGGCGCTGGTCATAGATCTAGCCGCAGGGAGGCGTGCAAAATAACGAACTGAGATAGCTTCTTAGAGTCTGTCCGGGCTGAGCGATCGGGTCGATGATGATTCCGCGAATGTGTCTGCGGCTAGAGCGTCACGGACGCGTGGTCGTGTTGGGCATGGCAAGCGTGGTGAAGCATGACGCTGCTCACTGACGATCTACAAGCCTCTAGATGATTGTCTTCGAAATTATTTATCCTCATTTGTGCGGAAGCAACCGTCAACCAGTGGCCGATGAATTACAATCTAAACGAAAGCAATATACGAATGACCGATGATCAAAGCATCGTAATGATCAACGTCTTTACCGTCAGACCGGACGATCAAGATAGGCTTGTGGACCTTTTGACATCCGCAACGAGTGGCGTGGTGGATCAAGCACCTGGCTTCATTTCAGCAGCACTGCACAAAAGTGTCGACGGTACGAAAGTCGCCATGTATGCGAGGTGGAGAAGCGCCGCCGACTACCAGGCCATGCGTGCCGACCCTAGGCCGTTGCCCTACCTCAAGGAAGCGCTGGGTTTCTCCACATTTGAGCCCGGTATGTACCGTGTCGAGCGTGCGTTCTCTCCTTCCGTATAGCAGTCCAGGTAGGGTCGCCATCGATACGCAGCAGCCGCCTCGTCAGGCGGCTCAAAGTCAGACGAGCGGGCGCTGTCACTCCATGGTCGCCACCGCTCGGCACTATGACTATGCGATCAGCCCAATGACTGATGAAATGGCGGAACTCCAAGTGGCGAACCGGCTTCGCTGCCGAGGCGCTGGAACGGATGGAACTTAGATGAACCAATAGCCAAGGAGGGAGGTAACGATGTTTAGCAAGACACTTGGTTCGCTATGGGTCGCAACGCTGTTAATTTCTCCGGCGGCGGCCGCCGACAAGCCGAAGGAGTTGGTGGTGGGAATTACCACCTTCCTATCCGGACCGGCCTCCGTGTTCGGAGTTCCCGGCAAGGACGCCGCAGATCTGCTGATCGCGAACCTCAATGCGAAAGGCGGCATTCTTGGCGTGCCGCTGCGCTCAATCGTCATCGACGAGGGGGCCGGTGCCAACCAGCTCATGTCGGAATATCGCCGGGTAGTGTTGAACGAAAAGGCTGAGGTCATGCTGGCCTCCGTCTCAAGCGCGAGCTGCCTAGCGCTGGCGCCGGTCGCTGAGGACCTCGAAGTCCCGAACATCCTATGGGACTGCAGCTCGCCGCGAATCTTCGAAGATAACAACTATAAGTACAATGTGCGCACGCAGGCACATTCGGGCGCGGAAATGCTCGCTGCGGCGCTGTATCTCGTCAAAAACAAGCCCGATTTCAAGACCGTCGCCGGCGTCAATCAGGACTATGCCGCCGGCCGCGATCAATGGGCTCTATTCATCACGGCTTTGAGGGCCTTGAAGCCGGATATTCAGGTCGTTGCCGAGCTATTCCCGAAATTCGGCGCGCCGGACTATTCGACCGAGATCTCCCGCATCCAGGCGCTGCGTCCAGACGTGATCGTCAACACCTCATGGGGCGGCGATCTCGACACATTCGTTCAGCAGGCGGCAGCGCGGGGAGTCATGACACAGGGAACCTTTGTCTTTCCCCTCGGCGAGAGTTCGCTTGAGCGTCTCGGTAATGCAATCCCGCCCGGCGTCATCATCGGCGGACGCGGCGATCATTACTTCCTGCATCCCAAATATAAGCAGGACGCCGCCTTTCAGGATTTCGTGAAGCGTTACCGAGAAAAGACGAACGCCTACCCGATATATCCGGTCTTCCACATGTCGCAGGCGATCTCGGCACTCCAGGGTGCCTACGAGAAGGCTGCTAAGGCCAACGACGTCCCCTGGCCGTCGAAGGAGCAATTGATGGCGGCCTTCCGCAACCTCAAGTTCCGTGGTTTGACTAGCGAAATCTCTATCCGTGAGGACAATCAAGGTCTGGAGGACCAGCTAATTGGCACCTCGGTGCGGGTTCCCGAATACGGCTTCGCAATCCTGGATCGGATGTCGATCTACCCCGCCAAGCTTGTGACCACCCCGATCGGCCAGAAGTCAGCGGACTGGCTGGCGAAGGTCAAGCTGGAGATGGCGCATGATCCGACAATCGAAACCTTTGTCGCCAACAAGTAGGGAACGGGGTATCGCGCCATGTCCATCCAGACCGTCATCCTGGCAACGCTGGATGGGCTCTCCTATGGGGCCCAGATCTTTCTGGTCGCCGTAGGGCTGTCCTTGATCTTTGGCGTTCTGCGGATCGTCAACGTGGCCCATGGCAGCTTCTATGCGATCGGCGCCTACGTGACAGCATCCATTGGCTTGTTCATCGCTGCCGCGGGCTGGAATCCGTGGCTCTCCTATCCGGCGATGATACTGTCGGCCTGCATCGTCGGTATCATGCTCGGCGGCGCACTCGAGGTCGGCCTTTTGCGCCGCATCTACGGCAAAGAACAGGTTCTCCAGCTGCTGCTGACCTTCGCCGTTTTCATGATACTGGAAGATCTTCAGAAGGCGGTTTGGGGTGTCAGGCCCTACTTCGTCAACGTGCCTCTCAGTCTGCTTGGTACGGTAAAGGTCCTCGGCATAAACTATTCGACGTACCAGGTTGTGGTCGTGCCACTGGTCGCGGTGATCGTCCTCGTCAGCTTGCGCTACATCCTGCGGCACACCCGGATAGGTCGGGTCTTGACGGCGGTGACAGACGACCGCGAGACTTCGGCCGCGATGGGCGTCGACGCCGGCAGGGTCTATCTCCTCGCCTTCATAATCGGGGCCTCTCTCGCCGCCTTCGGGGGAGCCTTGGCCTCGGCATCGACCTCTCTGGTGCCGGGGATGGGGGCCGGTATGATCATTCTATCTTTTGCAGTCGCAGCGACGGCCGGCCTCGGCAGGATTGAGGGGGCGGCCGTGGCCGCGCTGATGATCGGACTGGGCCGTTCGATCGCCGTCTACATGGCGCCCGAGTTCGATGTATTGGTGCCCTATCTGATCATGTTCGTCGTTCTGCTCTTCAAGCCCAAGGGCTTGTTCAGCGTCCCGCAGACGCGGAAAGTCTGATGCGTGCAGAAACCCTGATGGGAGCGACGGCCGTGGTCGCGGTGGCGATCGTCCCGGTCCTCGTGCCATGGACGGCGGTGATGCTGACGATCGCGCTCGCAGTTGGCCTGACGGTGCTTGGCATCATCGTGCTACTGCGAGCCGGGCAGGTCTCGTTTGGGCACGGCCTCTATTACGCTGCCGGCGCCTATACAGTCGCCTTTCTAGTCAAGGCTCGGCTCTCGCTGGACGCCCTGGTCCTGATCCCTCTGGGCGCGCTGGTCGCAACGCTGATCGCGGTCGCTTTCGGTTTCTTCGCAGTGCGTTATCGCGACATCTTCTTCTCGATGATCAATCTGGCGATCTCGATGGTAGCATTCTCCCTGCTTGAGAAACTCTACAATATCACCGGCGGCGGCGACGGCCTGAACGTGGCGCGTCCGACTCTGGCCGGCGTCCGCCTCGGCCGGATCGCCTTCGAGTCCTGGATGTTCTATTCGACGCTGGCGACTGCCATGCTTTGCGCTTTCCTGGTAGCGCGCTACCTCGCTTCACCGCTGGGCAAAGCGCTCGAGGCGGTCAAAAGCAACGAGACCCGGCTGGAATATCTTGGCGTCTCCGGCAACCGCGTTCTCCATATTGCCTATGCGATTTCGGGTACGCTCGCTGGCTTGAGCGGGGCGATAATCGCTATCGTCAACGGGCATGTCTCGCCCGAGTTCGCCTATTGGGTGCGCTCGGGCGAGTTCGTCTTCATTTCAATTCTCGGTGGCGCGGGCAATGTATTAGGGGCATTCGCGGGCTCCATTGTCTTCGAAGTCATTCGCAATTACGCGGCTGCTTACGCCGCCGACTTCTGGCAGACGATTCTCGGCCTTTCACTCATCGCCATCATACTGTTTGCACCTGATGGCCTGGGTCAGTTGCGCTTCGCTAAGAAGAGGGCGCAGCCATGACACAGGACCTTGTACTGGAGGCCCGCAACTTGAGCCTCTGTTTTGGTGGCGTTGCCGCGGCCGATAACGCTTCGCTATCGGTTTTCAGTGGTCAGAGGGTCGCAATTATTGGAGCGAACGGGGCCGGCAAGACAACTTTCGTCAACATCTGCACGGGCTATCTAAGGCCGCAATCAGGCTCGGTTCTATTCGAGGGACGCGACATCACTGGTGCCACGCCGCGCCGGATCGCGAAGGGCGGGATCGGCCGCTCCTTCCAGTTGCCGCAACTCTTCCTTGCGAGCACTGTGATCGAGAATTTGTTGGTAGCACTGGCGGCGAGGGAAGGCATCTGGAACGCTTGGACCCCACTGGAGAGGCACCCCAAGCGCAGCGAGATGCTCGAACTGCTCGAAGTGATCGGGCTTGGCGACGCGGCGCACCGCCCCACGCGCGAGCTGCCCGAAGGCATGCGCAAGCTGATTGACATCGCCATGGCCCTCGCTCTGAAGCCACGGCTCATCTTCATGGATGAGCCGACTAGCGGTGTCTCCAGCAAGGAGAAGTTCGCGATCATGGACATCCTAGTCCGAGCGTTGCAGCACAGTGCAACCACGGCGATCTTCGTCGAGCACGACATGGACGTGGTGTCGCGTTACGCCGACAAGGTCGCGGTCTGGTCAGGCGGGCGAATCAGCTTGGAGGGCAGGCCGGACGACGTCCTCAACAATCCCAACGTGCGCAAGGACTTGATCGGAGTGTGACATGCTTCGGCTCGAACGAGCATCGACGGAGATCGAAGGCGTCACCGTTGTTCGGGATGCCAGCTTTGAGATAGTCGGGGGCAGCGCTGTAGCCCTGATCGGGCGCAACGGCGCCGGCAAAACCAGCGTGCTGCGCTCGATCATGGGCTTCCTGAAGCTTAGTTCCGGGCGGATCAGCTTTGACGGTCATGACCTGGCTGAAGTGCCTGTGCATCGCCGCCCATTCATGGGCATTGGCTATGCGCCGGAAGATCGCCGGCTCAACGGCTCGTTCACGCTGGAGGAGAATCTACGGTTTCCGGGCGAGGTCATGCGGCTTTCGGCGGCCGAAATGTCTCGGCGGCTCGATTTGGTCTACTCGATCCTGCCTGAATTGCAGGACTTGCGCAAACGGCCGGCAGCCGGCCTGTCAGGTGGGCAAGGCAAGATGGTCGCGCTCGGCCGCGCGCTGGTAGCCGGCGGCCGACTCGTCCTGCTGGACGAGCCCTTCCAGGGCTTGGCGCCGGTTCTCGCACAGCGCTACGGCGCTGCGCTGCGTGCGCTTCGCGACGCCGATCGAAATATCGCTCTGCTGATCACCGAGTCGAACCCCGACCTGCTGCGCTCCTTCGCCGACGAGAACTACCTGATTGAGCGCGGCGAGGTTTCGCGCCAGAGCGTGCTGCCCCGGCGCCCGCTCGCCGAATTCGGAGAGTCATGCCACTGACGGCACCGGAAATCCTACTCAAACGTGCGCTTCGAAGGCGGCCGCTGGAGGCTCCCGCGTGCTTAGCCCTGCTATCCCAGCCGGCAACGCAGCTCAGCACAGTCGAAGAAGGACAACCTCTGGCAGGGGTCGTTTTCAGACCTTCGACAATTGTGCAGCATCGCGCTGAAAAACACCAAGGAAGGCCTTCCCCATTAGCGAGCTTTCGCTGTCGATGGCCTTTTGAAGGACGGCGGCGCGGGCAGCCTGGATGTCGCTGTTGTCAGGCCCTGCCGCGCTAGCCAGTTCAACCAGTTCAACGGCAAGTCGTGACTGCCCGGTCTCTGCCAGGGTGACTGCTCTCTCGGCCAGCTTGGCCGCTCCGCCTGCAAGGCTCGCAAGCTCCAGAGCAAGATCGGCCGTCCGGGCTGGTTTCAGATGTGCCGCGTTGCCGTCGAACCAGCCGCCATTGAGATGGTAGATGCCGCGGACAAGAAACTCGGGGTCGTCATATTTCGGATGCAGGTAGGGCTTCGAGAGGACCGCGGCTGGCAATCTCACCGCGTGCAGGACCGTATCGAGCGTTGCGCCATTGTTCATCAGCGCGAGAGTTCCTCGAACCAGATGCTCCAATGCCTCCGCGCCGTCCCGCACCATTTGAGCAGCACGCTTCTCTCCAAAAACGACGGGACCGTGGCCGGGGATCAGTACGTCGGGCTTGAGGCTCTCGATCGTGCGAAGTGCGACGGCCCATTCGGCAGCGTAACGCTGGACCTTGCGGGGATTGCCGGCGTTGGGAAACACCCAGATCACGAAGTCGCCACTGGCAAGGACGCGTCGTTCGGGAAGCCAGACGATGCTAGCGTCGTCGGTTTCGCCTCGTCCGTGGATCAGCTCGATACGCTCGCCGCCGATCGTCAAGGCCAGCGTGTCGTCGTAGACCTGATCTGGGCGGCGCTGACCAACAGGATAGACATAGCCCGGCTTATTGAACTGCTGACCCTGCACAAAGCTGTTGAAGCCATGAGCGTCCTGATACCGCTGCATCCGTCGGGCGACGTTCCGATGTGCGATAATGCGCGGCCTCGGCAGCCCTCTCGCATCGGCCTCTTCATCGATCAGGCCGATGCCACTGGTGTGATCGATATGCCCATGGGTGAAGATCACTGTATGGATAGGGCTATCATCCCATGACCGCACGACGTCCAAGGTTCGCCGGGCGGTGTCTGGCTTTGCTGTGTCGATCAGCACCAAACCCTCCGACGTCCGGATGGCCGTAACACTCCCACAAAAATACGTCGTGTGAACGGTGATGATGCCGTCGGCGACGGTCGTAATAGCGCCGTGAGAAACGGCTTCGGTCCATTCTTCCATCTGAGCAGAGCCATTCCACAGCCGCTCAAAAAGTGCTTTCTGGGGCATAATTTTTCCTACGAGTCGCTCGCCATAATATGGGCGAATGAGCAAGGCAGCGCCCGCGTTATACGCAGTAGTTGATATGCAGTAGTTGCTAACCGGCCGGTCGATGCGCTGGATGTAAAGCCGCGTGAACGAGTTCCGGGGAGAACCGGGTATCGGTCGCGGTGAGATCTGGCCCGAGGCGGGATGTCACCTCTTGCACTGTCCAGCTGTTACCGTCCGGATCATCGAACGACAGATACGAGGCGTAGCTTTTCCGTTGAGGGTTTGGGCCGGGGGCTCTGCCTTCAGGGCCGGCGCGGTGGAAGACGCCACTCGGGTCATGGAACAGCCCGCTAACAGCCACGCCCCGCCGAAGAAGGTCGGCGCGAGCAGCTTCGATATCGGCCACCACCAAATGCAGCCCCTGCGCTGAACCGGGCGCTCCGGAGCTGACCCTGCTGCCGAAGGTCACGGAGCAGCCCGAGCCGGGCGGTGTGAATTGGATCACACGGTAACCGTCGCCGGAGTCGAAATCGAGGTCGAGTCGCCACCCGAGGTTAGAGTAAAATTCCAGCGAGCGCTCGACATTCGCCACGGGGATTACCACTACCTCAAATGTCATAGTCATAGGACTCATCGGGCTAGATCCGGCTTCCATACTGGTCATCCCTGCCTCCTGATCTATAATCCTGGATTGTTGCTGGAAGAAATTATTCTAATTATTATTATCGAGATTCATCTAGGTATATTATCTATATCTGCGACTACATTATGCCCTCATGTCGAATTTGCTTTCGCGTCTTCGCGTGGGTTTAGGTCCGCATCGCGGTTGAGCGAACACGATGCCGCGGGACGCTCCCTGGCACCGGCTTGGCCAATCCAAACCCGCGGCGTGGCGCCGCCCCACCCACGGCTACCGTCGAACACGTTAAGTTGGGCGCGCGATAAGGGCGCGAGGCGCGGCATTAGCCGGCGCCAGGCCCCACAGTCATGCCGAAAGCTAAAGTCGCGCTAACCTCATGTGATGAGTGCGGGCTGGTACGTCCGCGGATCATCCTCCGGTTCGACATAATCGAGGCCAAGCGGGCCGATCGCTGAAACTTGGGTAATGTACTCGCCTGACTTGGCCCAGTGAAAGTGCGGCTGGCCTCCTGGCAGTACAACGACGCAGCCAGGGGCAAACGCCGAGAGGCGACTCTCATCAAATTTGTCGCCGAGGCCAATATAGAAGGTTCCCGAGATTACGGTGTAAATGCGATCTTCGGGATGTTGGTGCGGCATCATCCTCACGCCTGCTGGCAGCTTCACCCGTATGACAAACGGACCGGGCTCCATCGGGTTGCCGACCAGGGTCGCTAGCCGCGCTTGTGGAGGGAACGCTGGGAAAGCCTTCCAGACCACGTCCTCGGGCCGGATGGCGTGGAAGCGGTCTTGGTCCGGATAGTGCTCGACGGACGCTGTCATGGCTTTGCTCCAGTCTGGCCACAGTTCGAGAGGCGGCACGGCGGCCTGCCGGGGGGAGGAATGCAGGCCGCCGCGCTCGGCCTGCCCCACATGGGGCTGGGGGCAGGCCGTCACCGGCAGGCGTCAAGTCTGTCGAAGGGACCTGAACGCGGCACGGAGATCGTTCGTGAGGGCTTGGGGCTGCTCCCAAGCCGCGAAGTGCCCGCCTTTTGGCTGGCGATTGTAGAAGATCAGCTTGGGATAGGCCTTTTCGGTCCAGCTCCGTGGGGCGGTGTAAATCTCGTCCGGGAAGGCACTGACGGCAGTAGGCAACTGCACGCCCTTCGGGGCGAAGAACGCGAGCTTGCTCTCCCAGTAGAGGCGTGCCGAGGAGACCGCTGTGTTGGTGAACCAGTAAAGCGCGATATTGTCGACCACATCCTCTTTCGAAAGGCCCTCGGTTTTGCCGTCGAACACGCGGGCGATGAGGTCATAGCTACGGGCGTCATGATCAAGCATCCACGCGGCGAGGCCGATCGGGGAGTCGGCGATCCCGTATAGAGTCTGCGGACGGTTGGACATCTCCTGGGCATAGGCCAGGCCGTGCTTCCAGAAGAGATCGAGCTGCTTCCATGCATAGAGTTCGTCACCAGAGAGACCGGTCGGGGCCGGTCCGCCAGCGAGCGCCTTAGAGATCTCGTCCGGCAGGGTAGCCGGCATGTTTGTGTGAATCCCGATCAGTCCGGGGGGCGTCTGCAGCGCCATCTGCTCGGTGACCGCATTCCCCCAGTCGCCGCCTTGGGCGACGTATCTGGGATAGCCAAGGCGAGTCATAAGAACACCCCAGGCACGGGCGATCCGGATGGGATCCCACCCTGTTGTCGTGGGCTTGCCCGAGTACCCGTGGCCAGGCAACGATGGAATCACGACGTCAAAGGCGTCTGCGGCGGACCCTCCATGCGCGGTGGGGTCAGTCAGCGGCCCGATGATTTTAAGCTGTTCGATGATCGAGCCCGGCCAGCCATGCGTGATAATGATCGGCAGGGCGTCCGCGTGCTTCGACTTAACATGGATGAAATGGATGTCCAGTCCATCGATCTCGGTGACGAACTGCGGCAGGTTGTTGAGATAGGTCTCGCAGTTACGCCAGTCGTATTCGTTCTCCCAATAACTTGCCAGGGCTTTCATCGTCGTCAAGCGGACGCCCTGGGTAGTATCGTTCACCGTCTCACGCTCCGGCCAACGAGTGGCCTTCAGTCGCCGCTTTACATCGACCAGGTCCGCTTGGGGGACTTTGATCTTGAACGGGCGGATGGCAGTAGACCCTCGGCCCGGGGCTCCAACGTCGGCGAAGCTCGACGAGGCATACAGAGCCGCCCCGCCAACGGCGGCGGATGCCGCGAGCACCTCCCGGCGAGTGGTATCGGAATATATGGAAGACACGATCACCTCCTACGAAATAATCTAAAGCTGCTCGCTCTGAAGCAACATTGAGATAGTAAGGGTGAAATCTGATCTAAACTCTATTGGACCTAGGTATCGCCGATCCGATCGTCTCATCGATACATAGGAATAATAGACTCGGTGGTCTCGCGATAGGCACCTTCCCAGCAGCAGGTCGGGCTTCTTCCCGACCAGGTCGTGTTGGGAGAAGTCCAGATGTCCGATCCTCGATCCAACGCGTCGGAGCGAGCGAACCGATGAATACGTTGCTCGCAGAGGCCCTGCAGGCCCATGGCGGATTGGAGCGCTGGCGGGAATTCAAGACCCTCGCGGCGACAATCGTTACCGGCGGCGCGTTCTGGGGTATGAAAGGCCTAGTCCAGGATGACCAGCCTCGCCAGATGAAGGTGGATCTTGCACGGGAATGGAGTTCGCTGGAGCCATTCGGCGGACCTGATTGGCGAACCGAGTTTACCCCCGAGCGTATCGCGATCCTTGATGGCAAAGGAGGGATCGTAGCCGAACGTCTGAACCCAAGGAACGCGTTCGCCGGCCACACCATGACAACACCTTGGGATCCCCTACACCGCGCCTACTTCAACGGCTATGCGCTGTGGACCTATCTGACAGCGCCCTTCGTCCTTGCCGAGCCAGGGTTCGAGATTTCCGACATCCCGCCGATCCGAGAGGGGGGCAGGGTCTGGCGAGGTTTAAGGGCGACGTTCCCAGATTGGATCGCCACCCATAGTCGGGAGCAAGACTTCTATTTTGGCTATGATGGGCGCTTGAGACGCCACGACTATAGGATCGATGTCGCGGGCGGTTTCGCCGGAGTGCACCTGGTGTCGGAGTTCGTCGAGGCACAGGGTCTGTATTTTCCGACACGGCGACGCGCGTATCAACGCAACGATGATCTCACCGTGCGGTTCGATCCGCTGATGGTTTCGATCGACGTCTCCAATATCCTCCTTGAAGAAGGGGGCCCTAAGCCGGTGCGTTACCAGCAACCGTCAGGGTTAGACGAGATGCGACCATTTTCGTCAGTCGATTGAGCGGGCTGCGCGATGAGACATTTCGGTGTCGCGGACAACGTCGAGGATATCGACGTAGGCTTGCACGACCGGTTTCGAGGGCCATTTCGCGAGCAGATGAAACTCCATCTGGTCGATCAACCGCGCCGTGCTGTCGGAGCGCCGGCCATCGAGCTCTCGCTTCAACTTCTCGATCATCACCTTGAGATGCGCGATCGTCACCTCGGTCGATGACGCTGCAGCCTTCGCCGAGAGAGCTTCGGCTTGCGCCTCGATCCTCGCCTGGCGCCCCGCCAGGATCAGAGCAATGCCCCGCGGCCATATCGGCAGGCGGGGCCGGCGATAGCGGCGTTCAGCGGGCGCGTTCCCAACGTGAGGGAATCACATCCGCCGGCAACAACCAGGCGCAACGCTCTTTCCGATCGAGGTCGGACGCCACGTCTCCACCGGATTGCGCCAGTCGCTTGCCGGAGAGCAGGTAGCCCATCTGCGAGGGCGCGATCGCGACGACGCCATCGGCCGGCGACGGCCACAGGCCCTTCTCCAGCCGCCGCTCGCCGCCTGCCCGTCGTGCCAGATCCGATGGCCGCGGATGAGAATGGACGGTTACGGCCTTATCTGACCGCCGCCTCGACAATTGCGATATCCTCCTCAGCCGTGCCCCCGCTGACACCGACTCCGGCGAATACCTGGCCGTCATCATCAGTCAGAGGCACGCCGCCACCCATTGGGCAAAACCGGCCACCGCCCACCGTGGGGAGCGCATAAAGGGACTGTCCCGGCTGCACGAGGGGGAGGATGTCGGCGGTCCGCAACCGGACAAGAGCTGATGTGTAAGCCTTGCGTTCGGAGATTTCGAGCGCGAAGAGCGGCGTGCCGTTCATCCGGTGCTGCAGCACTAAATTTCCGTGGACGTCGATGACGCAGACCGCAACAGGTACTTTCGCCTTCGTAGCTTCGGCTTCTACGCGTTAAGCAAGCGCCTTCGCTTTCATAAGCAGGTCCATTGATTGTGTTTCCTTCTCAGGTAGGGCGGCTGACGCCTGTTCGGTCAACGAGCTGGGAGCTCGCCCAGATGAAAGGCTAGCCTGTCCTCGACGTCGCCCGGCGTCTGGAAACCCTTGTCCGTGAGGGCCTTGATCCCGTTCTGGGCTGCGGGCCGCGCGAGTGAAGCGATGCAGGCTTCCCAGCCCGCCCCGAGCTCGACGTCCGGCGACAGACTGGTGTTGAGCAAGCGCTTGGTCTGCGCAATCGCCCACTTGTCGAATCTGGCGATCCGGGTGGCAATCGCGTCCACGTAGTCGTCGAGTTCGGCATCGGGCAGGGCGCGGTTGATGTAGCCGTAGGCCTCGGCCTGATTGGCGCGGATATCTTCCGAGGTTAGCAGGACCTCCATTGCGCGGTTGCGGCCGATGAGCTGGGGCAACCGGGCCATTGGGCCACCGCCGGCGACCATCCCCACGCCGACCTCCCATTGAGAAATGATGGCCTTCTCCTGGCTGGCGTACGCCATGTCGCAGGACAGCGTTATCTCACTGCCGTTGCCGGTCGCCCGGCCACGGATCATTGCGATCGATGCGACGGGCGCGCGGGTCAACCGCACCAAAAAGTCCGGCCAGGGTGGCAGGCCGGTAGGGCCGGGAGGCATAGCCAAGAGGTCCTCGATCCGGGCGGTGAAGTCCGAGTGGTTGAGAAAGAAGCCTTCCACGGCGCTGTCGAAGACCACGACGCGCACGTCGTCGTCGGCCTCGATGGTGTCGATCAGGGCTGTGAACTCCCGGACCATCTGTGGCCCCATGACGTTCAGCGGCCCGTTGTTGAAAGTCACGCGCCAATAGGCGGGCGAGCGGCGGGTCAGGCGGATCTGTGACGGGGTTATCTCGGGGTCCACGGCAGCCTCCTCTTGCAATCCGATCTCAGCAAGATGCTGCGCCGCGTCCGGGCCCGCGATTGGCCTAAGGTATCGCCGAGACCATGGTGTCGAGTCGGATGGAAAGCCCGCAGGCCCGCGATGTGGAGAGCCTGTCGACAACAATCCATTTGCGAGAAATCCCGCCAACGGCGTCAGTCGGGCGAGGCACTTCCCCGCAGGCACACAAAGGTATCTGCGACACCATCGTCCTATGGATCTGCACCCGGGCGAGCGCATCTTGGGTCTGACGGGTCGGTGAAGATCCTTTCATCATAGCTCAAGAGCGTACTTGCCATGTCAGCTACTCGCATCTTCGCAACATCCCTTCCCAGTCGGAGAGACGCCGGCTTGGGACTGCTCGCTGTGCCTGCGGCGGGCGTTATTCTGGCGACTCGCGGGGCGGCCTCCGATGACAGCTATCGTGCGCTACCCGGCGACGGCGCATGGATCAACTCAGCGCCTATTCGGCCGGCCGACCTGCGTGGCAAGGTCGTGTTAGTGAATTTCTGGACCTACACCTGCATCAATAGCTTGCGGCCCTTGCCGTACTTGCGGACCTGGGCAGACAGATACCGTGACCGAGGGCTAATTGTGCTGGGCGTTCACGCGCCAGAGTTCAGTTTTGAGCATGAGCTTCCAAGGGTTCGCCATGCGGTCGCCGAGCTCGGTGTCCGCTATCCGGTGGTCCTCGACAACGATTTCCGGATCTGGCGGTCGTTTCAGAATGAGGTCTGGCCAGGTTTTTATGTCCTGGATGCCCAGGGCCGCGTTTGCCACCAGAAGCTGGGAGAGGGTGACTACGATAAAACCGAGGGTGTCATTAAGGCGCTGCTGGGCGAAGTTGCCGCCGCACCCGATGTCGACGTCGTTCAGCCGGTCACCGGAGAAGGATCGCAAGCGGCGCCCGACTGGCCGAACCTCGAATCCCCCGAAACGTATCTTGGTTATGCAAAGGCCACGGCGTTTGTGGGCGTCGGTCTGCGCCGGGACGTCTCCAGCATTTACAAAGCGCTGGTGGTCCTGCCCCGCAATAGTTGGAGCCTGTCGAGCGCTTGGAATGCCCGCTCAGGATTTGTCGAGCTGACCGGTCATACCGGGGCGATCTCGATCCGGTTCCATGCCCGCGACCTGCATCTGGTTATGGGGCCTGGGCCTGACGACCGGCCTGTTCGCTTCCGTGTGCGGATCGACAACGTCGAGCCTGGCGAGAACCACGGCGTCGACGTCGACGCCGCCGGCTGGGGCGAGCTTCGCGACGCGCGCATGTACCAGCTCATCCGACAGGCCGGCTCCGTCCGGGATCGGACCTTTGAGGTCGAATTCGAGAGCGCCGGCGTGCGGGCTTACTGCTTCACCTTCGGATAAGAGAAGATCCCAGATGTCCACGACCCTCGGGCACAATTGAAACCCGTACACCACTATGGGGAAACCATCGTGTAAATGCAGTGGCGACCATCTGGCGAGATCGTTCTGTGCCGCGGACTCCGATTGCCGAGCAGGATGAAAGAAATTCCGGGATGATGACAGGTTACCGGAGTGCTGCTGAGCAGAGTTCGCAGCGTCGGCATCGTGACGATAGGCGATGGGGGCGTTGATCGCCTTGCAGAGCTATAGCGAAATCGCCGAACTTCTCCGCGACCCGATAGTCTCGACCGGGATGCTGGCGGTCGTCGGAGCAGTGGTGACGCGGGTGCTGCTGCGCAACCATCCGACTTATCGCCTCATAGGGCAACTCCTGTTCTTTGTGGCGCTGCTTCTGCCAGGTCTCACCCTTCTCCCGCCACTCCCCGACGGATCGGCTGACGACGCCGGGCGCAGCCAGCAGGAACGGCATGTTGAGATAGGTCCACATCGCAATCCCGGCGAAATAGGCCAGTTGAGGCTCTGTCCATGGTGTTTCGAGCGTATGCCCGGCGAAGGAGGCGCGAGGCTCGTCCAGCTCCTCGACGATCTTCCCGGCGGCGTCCCTGATCTCGACGCGGCCCGGCTCGAAGCGCGTCACCTTGCCCTCCGGCCCGAACGGCGAATGAGAAGCCCACTCCCGCCCGAGCCCGACCGTGACGTTCGTCTCGTCTAGCTTGCCGCCATGCCCCTTGAGCGGCCAGAGCACGCCGCCCTGCCGAAGGTGGGCGGTCAAGGTGGTGAAATTCTTCCATCTGTCGAGCCCGCCATGGGCATCGATGATCTTCCGTGCCAGAGCGTCCATGTCGTCATCCTGTCGTTTGCTGTGTAGTTCAGGCGCCGAGAAAGGTCTCGACATGCGAAACGAATGTTTCCGGATACTGGAGCAGCGCGCCGTGGCCTGAATCCGGATAGATAATCAGCGTGGTGCTGCTCATGTTCTTGAACATCTCGTAGGCATTGATCGAGGGGAACATCGTGTCGTCGCTGCCATGGACGATGAGCGTCGGCTGTCGGATCGCCCTGAGCGAGGCGTGATCCGGGTCCGGCTCCGCGCACCAGCGGATGATGGCCTGCGCCTGCGGGTTGCTGACGGCCTCGCCCCGGTCCGGATCACGGTCGCTCGTCCGGGCGCCGGCGCGGTCGATGAAGGCGGCGCCGGCGGCCTGGCTGGCTTCGGACGGCGTGAAGAAGAGGGGAAGCCTGACGTCGCGTGCGTTCCGGGCGAAGGCCTCTTCGACCACTTGCAGCAGATGCTCCTCGCCGCCGCGCGGAGCCGTACCGGCGAGGATCATCCGGCGGACATCGACCGCGCCGCGCGTCGCCATCACCTGGGCCAGAAAGCCGCCGAGCGAGAAGCCAAGGAGATCGACCTGCTTCAGGCCGAGCGCTGCGATGAAGGCTTCGGCATCGGTGACCTGCTGCTCGACGCTGTCAGGTGTTTCGCCGGAGGAGGTGCCGACGCCGGCATTGTTAAAGGCGATCACCGGCCGCCGCGCCGCCAGCGCATTGACCACCGCCGGATCCCACGCGTCCATTGTGCCGGTGAAGTGCTGCAGCAGGACGAGCGGAATACCCGCCTCCGGCCCGAGCCGGCGATAGGCGAAGCGCACACCGCCGCTATCGATATAGCGCGTCGGAGTCCGTTCGAGAGTATCAGGCATGGTCGGTTCCTTTCGCTTCGAATGAAGATGAGCCCTTCCGAAAGCGGTGGCGCCTGCGCAGCCGCTCGAAAGTTGTTCGGGTTTGTGTCGGCGGATGGACGCTCAGGGTGCCGGTGTCGGATCGTCGAGGCTGACCATGCCGCGTCCTTCGGCGTGAAGCGCGGCCTTGACCGAATGCCTCGTTCCGACCAGCCGAAGGAAAGCCGCCAGCCGGGGATAGGCGTCGAGCGCTATGCCGTAGAAGCGCGTCCAGCTGGCGATGACGAAGAGATAGGCGTCGGCAGCGGTGAAGGTTTCACCGGTGAGGAACGGGCCAACCATCCCTTGTTCGGCGAAGGCGAGACGTCCCCGGATGCGGGCGAGGACGAGCTCGCGCATCGGCGCGTCGATCTTCCAGTTGAGCGGGATGAAGCTCTTGTGCAGCTCGGCGGCGACGAAACTTTGCCACTCCATGACCCGGTAGCGCGCCATGGTGCCGGGAGCAGGCATGAGATCGCGTCGCTCCGCCCGATCGCAGATGAATTGCGCGATCACCATGTTCTCGGTCAGCCGCTCGCCACCGGGAAGCTCCAGCAGCGGCACCATGCCTCTGGGAGCCACGTCGCGATAATCCGAGCCGTCCGCCCGCTGCTTTGCCGTCACGTTGACGACCTCGAGATCGAAGGGCTCCCCGATCTCGCGCAATAGGATGTGCACCGAGAGCGAGCTCGCACCCGGATGGACATAAAGCTTCATGCAACAGCTCTCCTGGCAGGTGCCTCGGCACGAGTGCCGAGGCACCGCTTCATCAGGCCTTCACGAAGGCGAGCAGATCCGGATTGATCACGTCGGCATGGGTCGTGAGCATGCCGTGCGGATAGCCCTTGTAGAGCTTCAGCGTGCCGTTCTTCAGCAGCTTCACTGCCTTGAGGGCGGCATCCTCGTAGGGCACGACCTGGTCGTCGTCGCCGTGCATCACCAGCGTCGGCACGTTAATGGCCTTCAGGTCCTCGGTCTGGTCGGTCTCGGAGAACGCCTTGATGCCGTCGTAGTGGGCCTTGGCCGAACCCATCATGCCCTGGCGCCACCAGTTCTGGATCGTGCCCGGGATCGGCGTCACGCCCGGCCGGTTGAAGCCGTAGAACGGCCCGGTCGGCACATCGAGGAAGAACTGCGCGCGGTTGGCCGCGAGCGCGGAACGGAAGCCGTCGAACACCGCCATGGGCAGTCCTTCGGGATTCTTTTCGGTCTTCACCATGATCGGCGGGATAGCCGACACGAGAACCGCCTTGGCCACGCGGCCCTGCGGCTGACCGAACTTGGCGACATAGCGCGCGACCTCGCCGCCACCGGTCGAGTGGCCGATATGCACGGCATTGCGCAGATTCAGGTGCTCGGCCACCGCGGAGGCGTCCGCAGCATAATGGTCGATGTCGTGCCCTTCGCTGACTTGCGATGAGCGACCATGACCACGCCGGTCATGCGCCACCACGCGATAGCCGTTGTGAAGGAAGAATAGCATCTGCGCGTCCCAATCGTCCGATGACAGCGGCCAGCCATGGTGGAAGACGATGGGCTGGGCGTTCTTCGGTCCCCAATCCTTGTAGAAGATCTCCACGCCGTCCTTGGTGGTGACGTAAGCGGCGCTCATGGCATGTGTTCCTTTCGATGCTTGGACAGTGGAGAAGGGAGTAGCGAAGGCGGGGGCCGGAAGAATTGCGGCTGCCGCTATACCGACCGCTGCGGTCAGGACCGTGCGGCGGCTCTCGGTGGAACCTGGATAAGACATGACGGTGGCCTCGAAAAACTTGCTCCAAAGAGCAGTAAAGCCAATCCGGATTCACTGACGGACAAAGAAGCCTGAGATCGGGACATATCGACCTCTGCCGCTCGTAGGAGCCGACGATGCGTCGAGAGAGTGCGGGTGCGCCTGACGGGCTTCGCTCCGGAGGCGCTCACGCTGATGGGGGCCATGAACCTCGCGGCGCTCAATATCGCCAACGCCATCGGCGCCTGGGCGGGCAGCGTGACGATTGCGGCCGGCTACGGCCCGCTGTCCGCTGTATGGGCGAGCTTCGGGCCGACGCTCCTGGCCCTTCTGGTCTTCGCGCCCATCTTGCCGAAGGCGCCGCAGTTCGCGCCGGCGTGATTGCGGTCAAGCTCCTCATCTGGTCGGATGGCGTCGCGCGCGAGAAGTGGCATAGGCCCGATACGGAGGTCACCCCATGGCAATCGGCGATGCTCGGCGAGAGCAGATTTTTCCGACACTGTCCGCCCTTCAGATTGCGACGTCGCGTCGCTTCGCCAGCGGCGCACCGCGCCGCTTCGGTCCGCGTGAGGTCGTCTACGAGATCGGCGCCCGCGACGCCCCCTGCTGGCTGATTCTCGATGGCTCGGCTGACGCGATCCGACGCGGCGCGGCCGGCCGGTCGTCGCTGGTCACGACCTACGGTCCCGGCCAGTTCACCGGCGAGACCAATCAGCTCTCGGGCCGTCCATCCCTCATGTCGGTCGTGGCGGGGGATGCTGGTGCGGTCGCGATCCCTTTTGATGCGCCGCATCTCCGCGCGCTCGTCATCGGATCGGCGGATGTCGGTGAAACGATCATGCGCGCCTTCATCCTCCGGCGCGTCATGCTGATCGAGGAGGGGCAGACCGGCGGCGCAGGATCAATCCTGGTCGGACGCCGGGATGATCCGGGCATCGTCCGGTTGTCGGGTTTTCTCACCCGCAACGGCTACCCCCACACCGTCATTGCCGCGTGCGAGCCGGAGGGGCGCGAACTCGTCGAACGGCTCGGCGTCGCCCCCGAAGACCTGCCGCTGATGATCTGCCCGAACGGCACATTGCTCAGAAGCCCGAGCAATGCCGATGCCGCGACCTGTCTCGGCATCACGCCGGATCTCGATCCGAAGACTGTCCATGACGTGGCGGTCATCGGGGCCGGGCCAGCCGGGCTTGCCACTGCCGTCTATGGCGCATCCGAAGGGTTGTCGGTCCTGGTCCTGGACAGCCGCGCCTTCGGCGGCCAGGCGGGCGCGTCCGCCCGGATCGAAAACTATCTCGGCTTTCCGACCGGCATCTCCGGACAAGCCCTCGCGGGCCGGGCGTTCAATCAGGCGGCGAAGTTCGGCGCCGAGCTTGCCATTCCGCTGACCGTCGAATTGCTCCGCTGTCACGGAGCGGATGCGGAAGCCCCGTTCACCCTCGAGCTCAGCAATGGAGGCACCGCGCGGTCGCGCACCATCGTGATCGCCTCCGGAGCGCGTTACAGGCAGCCCGACATTCCCAACATCGAAGCGCTGGAAGGGGCGGGCGTTTCCTACTGGGCATCGCCCGTCGAGGCGCGGTTGTGTGCCGGCGAGGATGTCGTCCTGGTTGGCGGAGGAAACTCGGCGGGCCAGGCGGTTGCCTATCTCGCGCCGCAGGTCAGGCATCTGCACCTGGTGGTGCGCCGCCCCCTCGAGCAGACCATGTCCCGGTACCTGATCGATCGGATCGCGGCCTTGCCCAACGTCGAACTCCATGTGGACAGCGAAATCGTCGATTTGCACGGCGACCGGGCGACTGGCCTGACCGGGACGAGGTTTCGGGACCGCCGGACAGGTGCGATCCGGGAGTGCACATCACACCACCTCTTCCTGTTCATCGGCGCCGATCCCAATACGCACTGGCTCGACGGCTGTGTGGCGCTCGACGCAAAGGGCTTCGTTCTCACGGGGGAGCGCGCCGGCGACGGCGAGCGGCTGCCGCTCGAAACCAGTTGCCCAGGCATCTTCGCCGTCGGAGACGTGCGGGCCGGTTCGACCAAGCGGGTCGCCGCCGCCGTTGGCGAAGGCGCCGCCGTCATCGCCCAGATTCATTCCGTCCTGACACGGAACGTCGGGCCCGCATTGAATGCGGTGCGGCAAGCTTGATGGAGCGTGGCCTCTGCATCGCGTCACGGCCAGCGGAGTTGAGGTGCATGCCCGGTCCCAAGGAGTTTTGAAAGCCTCCGAGTGGCGGGACCGAAACGCGCCAGGGGACTAAGCCGCTCTCGCGGCAGGGTGCTGCAGGACTGTCAGCACTGAGATTTCGCCATGTGAGGCGCTGCATCCCAGGATTTCGGGGTTTCCCCTGATCCTCGGAGAGCCCCATGACCGAGCTTGCCGCCGTCAGCCCGCTACGCCAGTTCCACGTCACGCTCGGCCGGACCGGCTTCGGTGATCGCATGGCGCGGATCCCGACGCCGGAGCGGTTGCCCGTGGTCCTGAGCCCCGAGGAGGTCGCGCTGCTGCTCGCCCACGCGCCGAACCTCAAGGGCCGCGCCGCGCTCAGCATCGCCTATGGCTGCGGCCTGCGCGTCTCCGAGATCGCCAACCTCAAGGTCGCCGACATCGACAGCGCACGCATGCTGATCCGGGTCGAGCAGGGCAAGGGGCGCAAGGACCGCTATGTCATGCTCGCGCCCGACCTGCTCGACCTGCTGCGGCAATGGTGGCGGGTGAAGCGCCCGCGCGGCTGGCTCTTCCCCGGCCAGCAGCCGGGCCAGCCGATCACGACGCGACAGCTCAACCGGGCCTGCCATGTCGCGGCCGAGGCCGCCAGGCTCGACAAGCGGGTGTCGATGCACACGCTGCGGCACAGCTTCGCCACGCATCTGCTGGAGCGAAAGACCGATATCCGGGTGATCCAGGTCCTGCTCGGCCACAGGAAGCTCGACACCACCGCCATCTACACACGCGTCGCGCTCAAGACGCTCCGCGAGGTCGAGAGCCCGCTCGCCCTGCTGGCACCGCCGCCACCGCCGTAACGGTCCGCGCCGATCATGGCGCGGCCCCCATTGGAGGTCGCGGATATCCTGAACCGGCATGGCGACGCCTTCCTCGCGCGCCATCGGCTCAGCCGCGGCCAGCTCAAGGTGATCGGGGCGATCCGGGTCTGCCGGACGGCTGCGCTCGGCGGCCATGTCATGCGCTGCGGCGACTGCGATCACGCCACGATCGCCTACAACTCCTGCCGCAACCGCCACTGCCCGCGCTGCCAGGGCGCGGCGGCGAAGGACTGGCTCGCGCACCGGCAGGCCGATCTGCTGCCCGTGCCCTACTACCATCTCGTCTTCACCCTGCCGGCGCCGATCGCCGCCATCGCCTTCCAGAACAAGGCCACCGTCTATGGCCTGCTGTTCAGGGCCGCGGCCGAGACCCTGACCACCATCGCCGCTGACCCGAAGCATCTCGGCGCCCGCATCGGCTTCACCTCGGTGCTGCACACCTGGGGATCGGCGATGACCCAGCATCCCCATCTCCACATCATCGCGCCCGGGGGCGGCCTCTCGCCGGACGGCTCGCGCTGGATCGCCTGCCGGCCCGGCTTCTTCCTGCCCGTACGCGTGCTCTCGCGCCTGTTCCGCAGGCTCTTCCTGGAAGGGCTCGCCGCCCTGCATGCGGCCGGTCAGCTCGCCTGCCATGGCGATCTCGCGCCACGCGCTGAAGCGCGTGCCTTCGCCGCGATGCTGGCGCCGCTGCGCCGGGCCGACTGGGTCGTCTACGCCAAGCGGCCCTTCGGTGGCCCTGAGGCCGTGCTGGCCTATCTCGCCCGCTACACCCACCGCGTCGCCATCGCCAACAGCCGCCTCGTCGCCATGGACCGGCGCGGGGTCTCCTTCCGCTGGAAGGACTATCGCGCCCGCTCGTCCGGCAAGGTCTGGCGCAAGACCATGACGGTGGCGGCGCACGAGTTCATCCGCCGCTTCCTGCTCCATGTCCTGCCCGACGGCTTCCACCGCATCCGCCACTACGGCCTGCTCGCATCCAGCCGGCGGGCCCCCACGATCGCCCACGTCCGGCAGATCATCGCGGCGCAGGCGCCGATCAGCCCCGTTGAAGCCGACAATGCAGAGGCTCGCGCCGAGCAGAACGATCCCCGCGGTGAATACCCTCCGCCGTGCCCATGCTGCGGCGGCCGCATGATCCTCGTCGAGCGCTTCGCTCCGGGTTCTGCCCCGCGCACCATCCTCGCCGTCAGGATCGACACATCATGACGACGGCTCGGGGGCTCCATCTGGACAGAACAGGGCCGGTCTCGGGCAGAGAGCGGGCGACCCTGCGCGGCCCGACGGCGCAGACAGAGCTCACGTCCGTCTCGGATCGACCCTGCGCCCAGAAAAAACCCGGCTCACCCGCGCCCCGACCGGCGCTTCCCATGCCAGCCGGCTCCCGCGCGCAAGCCCACAATCCAGGCCGCGCGGCGAAATCCCCATAGCACAGCCCCGGGCCGCGGCTTCCTCCCCTGGAGGCTTTCGAACGCCGGCCCTCAGCCCGGACCAAGCCCGCCGCCTGGGCCGGCATCCGAAACCCTTCACA